>JAFGNB010000354.1 GCA_016927235.1 Chitinispirillaceae bacterium | reverse complement strand
TTATTTTTTTAACAGCGACGTTTTAAGAAAAATGGCGACCTGCCGGATTCACCGATTTCGGTGCCGGTTTGACCGAAATACGCACACTCTCCGCAAGAACCGCATCCACCAGTCTA
This sequence comes from Chitinispirillaceae bacterium, assembly GCA_016927235.1. GTDB lineage: Bacteria > Fibrobacterota > Chitinivibrionia > Chitinivibrionales > Chitinispirillaceae > JAFGNB01. The sequence goes on along the minus strand of JAFGNB010000354.1, from coordinate 16,216 downwards.
TCTACAGAATATTTCATGCCAATAGCATCATCCGTAAGAATGTAACCTTTCTCGGAATTGTGGAATGCGATACCGAGAATCCCAAGGCCAATGACTCCCACAAATCGCTTTGCGTAATTGACCAATTCATTTATCTCTCCAAAAGTAGGAAATGGCAGCACATTATGATTGATCTTCTCCGGATGGGCAATTACCTTGTCCCTCTGCGATTTCAGCATTTCGAGAGATTTTGAGAGCGGACAGATATGGTTTTTAGATTTTTCAGGTAAAGATTTAATGTAGTTGTTGACAATAAATGACAACAATTCTTCATCAGTCATGGATCGTATAGGCGTAGGTGCGACTTTCAACTCGATTAGGGTTTTTTCCAGAAGGGGACGTTGTTGAAGTTTCCAGCTTGATCCTTGTCGGTTTATTATTTCTATCGCTGCCGGGATACTTCTTACTTTGTATTTTTGCCCCGGTTGTTCGTAAAGCCGGGTAATAGAAAGAATCAATTCGTCAAGGAGAGTCCCTTGGAGGAAACCGAATAATTCATCAAACCCGCGCCCTAATTTGTTCAATTCCTTTGAGCGCTGGCCGATGCCTTGAAGTACTGAATAGCATCGTTCTGCCGCAAAGATGTCAACAACCAATCCCTCCATAAATATATTGTGGAGTTCAAGAGAAATTGTTTGCATTGCGGTTCTCCCTATCAGAGGACTCTGCTGGTTGGTTTATGTTTTCTATCAGCATGATGGCTACCTCCCCCAAAAATCCTTAAATTGCTTACCATGACATGTACTAGTCAACGTAGGATGGCTGTTTTCCCAACCGCCCTGAAATAGAAATATCCTGTCATAGGGGAATTTATGAAGCTCTATGGTCTTCATGTTGTAGAATCCTTGGGACGAATAGCGGGAAGGTTCTCTCGGAGCTTCGCTATGTCTTTTTCAGTTTGGTCAAGGATTTCGGCAAAACAAGTGGTGCAGTATGTCTTGCTTCCCATGCTCCCTGGAATTGACACTTCGATACATATTGAGTCCTTGGCTATACCCATTTCGCATCGTTTGCAGTAACGCAACCTACCAGAGGTCACACTTTTAACGCTACCCGCTCCACTACCAATCAACGAAGGTGTCTTACCCTTCTTCATTTTCGGCCATCCTTTTCTTGAAAACACGCGTATATTCGTTTATTATCTCTTCGAGCAGTCCCATTCCTTTCTTGAAATCCTCTGTCGTGAGAGTATTTCGCCTTCCAGATTCAATGCCAAGTTTCTTATCTACTGCTCTATTGACTATTTGCACAGCAGCAGTGAAGTTGTTCCCCTGTGTACCAGGTTGAAGCTTGAAGGGGATATCCCTCCCAGCCATATCTAGTCCGAGACGGTTAAGAAGCAGTTTTGCGGTTCGTTTGACTTCTTCATTCAGTCGACGCTTCGCCTCGGTCCGCTGCTTCTGCGGTAGGACAGGAAACGGTACCGAGGAAGTAACTTTGCGCCGCTTCGCCTGAATCCGCTGTTTTAGTATGTTCTCAAGGTCAGTAGCGTCGAATCCAAGTGCTTCGGCTTGCGCTTTAAGTTCTTGAATTAGAGCATCGTCATCGGCATCTATGAAGTCTTCCTCAAAGAAGCTCTCAATAATCTCCTTCTGTACCACCATATCTGCTGATAGCTTCTTCCTTGCACTACCGTTGCGGACTTCCTCCGGCGGCTCGGGTTCCTCTCCAGAAAGTAACTGGTCAAAATATTCCTTATCTTCCTTTTCCATTTCCTTGAAGTCGTCCAAGAGGCGATCTGTGTTTAGCCCTATGTGGGTGACAACGAAGCCATAATTGTCGGGATGCCTTGGCTGCCCTTGCACAACAACCCGCATGATTCGGCCAACAAACTGAATGTAGGGCGCAAGGCTTCTAAATGGTCTGAAGATGGCCGCAACGCTGAGTTTTTGATGGTCGAATCCCTCGCCAAGCATTTGCACTTGCACGATGCAATCCAGGAGTCCCGCGCGCAGTTTCTGCAGCACTTCATCCTGCTTATGAGCCTCCATTTCGCTGCTGATGATTTCAACATTGTAGCCGCGCTCTGCATAGAGAGAGCGTATTGATTTTGCGTGGGCAATGGAGCAGGCTACAGCAATAAGTTGATGCTGTGTGCCAGATTCTCTAAGCTTTTCAAGTTTATCGAGGCTAGCGTCGACAATATTCCTGTTGCATTCCTCCGAAAGCGCAACTCCTCGACTGAACCAGACCTCTTCTTTGAGGGCGAGGACTTCTTCAAGAGTAAGACGCCTTTTCTCGCCCTTCAAGGTGAAATACAATTCTTCTGGTGCAACGTAGGTCGCTTGGAGTTTCTTGATGTAACCTTTCAGCATCGCTCTCTTAAAAGAATAGCGGTACACCAGTTGGCCATCAATTTCCTTTCGGTCGCTACGAAAGGGAGTCGCGGTTAGATGAACTACCTTAGCGTTGGGGAATTTATCGAATACTTTTCTCCAACTCGGGGCAGCACTGTGATGACCCTCGTCAACAAGAATAAGATCGAAATAGTCGTCGGCGAATGCTGGGAGCCACTTGTCAGCACTACTTGCTAGTTGCTGAATATTCGTGACGACAATATGGGAGCGGTCGCAGTCGTGGACATTAGCGTCTCGACTATCAAGCATCGCAATGTATGGGCCAGATGTCATTGTATCGTCGGTCAAGATATTACATTTCCGCCAGAAACACTTCCGTCGATTCGTTATGTCAAGGGTCGCCTGCAATTCGTCTCTGATGGTCAGATTGGGGGCAATAACAAGGACTCTTCCTTTTGAGATTCCGAAAGGCAAGACCGCAATCAAGCCTGACTTTCCGCACCCGACCGGAAGGATTACAACCGCCTTCTGGCCTTTTGTTTTGGTGAAGAATCCTTGGGTTGCTTCATGCGATTCTCGCTGCGGGATACGGAGCAGTTCATTTTCATCTATGTCCGCTTCCACCGATACAAAAAATTCTTCAAGCGGACGATTACTCTTCACCCATATGTCTAATTCATCCCTATCAAATCGCCATACTTTGCCAATCTTGTTGGCTGGAATCCGTCCCTGTTGGGCAAGAGCGTAGAGATTGCTCTGGCTTAGACCCAAGTATTTTGATGCGTTTTCTACATCAAGCCATGACATATGGTGCCTCCCTTTTGGTACCAATATAGATAATGATACTTAATAATAGCAAATAATATCAATAAATATTTTGCTGAGCTCTGTTTGAATTGGTAGTTCCCCCACGCCTTTCTTCTGTATCAGTTCATTTCGCAACTGGGCAGCAATTACCTTTAACGTAATAACACCAAGATTGATATTATTTCAATCCTGCGTACTTGAAAAAATATTTTAAAAACCCGTATATCGTTCAATGAAGTTGAATAAAAATTTAAAAATAGAAAATATCATTCAACTTTTTCATATATCCAATCTATCAAACGTTTTTTATGTTTTTTTGTTACTGTAGAACTTATTACCGTGCATACCTTCCCCCCATCACGTCCCCGTTGGAATCGTACGCAGTTATACCACGTAACCGGAACGATCGGGTCCCTTGAAAAAACCACCTGTACGAGAACACGCGTTCCGCTGAAATGGGATCAACAATGCAATGGGAAACAGTAACAGTGAAAGCGGAATGATGTCGTCATGATGTTATCCCCCATAAAAAAGTTACGGGATCAAGGGATGTAGATAAAATAAATTGTAAAAAATAGGGTTAGCAATTGGTTTTTCATTGTCGGGTTCAATTCCAAATCAATAATTCAGACAGAACCTTTGTGTCACATGACTTACATTTTTAGGTTTTGTAACCCACAAGGGTCTGCAGTCGGGTTTACTGTTTTCTGCAATAATCAGCAGTAATTCGGCCGAAAACGGAAGTGAAAATAGGGGAGTGGTCCTTTTAATACAAAACGATCAACAAATTCAATTATTGAGCTGCCTGCGCACGGAGGGTATTCCTGTTCTGGGGCCATACCACCGCCTGGGCAGCGAGAAAGTCGTCATGATGGTTAGAACGAGCATAAATAAATACCCCCAGCAAGAATTGAACTTGCGACACCAGGTTTAGGAAACCTGTGCTCTATCCGACTGAGCTATGGGGGCGTGGGTAAAATATAGGTTGTGCTGAAGAGGGTATTCAACCGCAGAACTCCGAACGTGAAAGCGCCCAGGCGAGCACGATATCAGCCATTTTTGCCGCGGCAACCATTACCCGGGGAGCGTGAGGCTTGAGCGCTTCGCTCACCGTTGAAACTCCGTCCCCGACGATATAACAGCGCTCCCCGATTTTCCGTACGATAATCCGGTCGGACTCGCCGATGCCGGCGATTCCGCTTACCCCGACGAGCAGTTTACCGGAGTGGAGGTATTCACTGAACACTAATGCCTTGCCCGCCGGATCGTCGAACGCCTCAACGACGGCATCGCATCCGCCGAATATTTCATGGAGTGTCGTCTTGTCGATGCGGGCGGAGTATGGTGTGATTGAAACGGCAGGGTTGATCGCCGCGCAGATCTCCCGGAGACACTCGACTTTCAGCCTGCCGATATGGCCGATCGAATACGCCTGCCGGTTGAGATTGGATGCAGTGACCCGGTCGTAATCCGCAACGACCAGCCGTGAAAAACCGCTTCGCACGAGCATGATCGCGCAATTGGAACCGATCCCCCCGGCGCCGGCAATGCCGACAGTGACCCGCCGGAGCGACTCAAGCTGCTTTTCATTGAAATAATGCGCGGAGACTTCGGAAAATGAGAAACCTTCACCCACAGGGACTCCACTAATTAACATGGTAAAAGTATGGGTCGTTTTTCGGGGAGCGTGGTCCCCGTGAGAACAATATACCCTTTGAAAGGGATAAATCAAATAATTCTGTTGTAACTACCCAGGTATTCAGGAGACAGAATTCAGGATTCAAAATGCGGAAACCAGCAAAAAGGTTTCAAGATTTAATCGATTCTGAATTCTGACTTCTGAATTCTGTCTACCTGAATAGGTCCATACTGGCTTATAATCCATAGAATTGCTTTCAGCCGTTATTTATATTTATTTGCAAAACCGACAGGAAAGGTGTATCATTAAAAGGCTATCCTCTATTATTATGAGAAACACCTTCAGAAGTGGTACTTATGCATAACAATCCGGGGAAATCCATGAAATATGCGGTGTCGTTAGTGGCGGGCTTTTTGTTGGTGGCTGGATTGAAGGAGAGTGGGGCGCAGGAAATCTACCCGGAATCGCTCTGGGTGCCGGTGACGTTTTATGATTTTCGCGCGGATTCGAGCTGCCCGGAATTTGAGATCTCGCCAGAGAGTGGTTCGCGTAGATGGAATATGGTTGCCGATACCCTGGATTCCCAAGGAAAGCCGGTCGTCGGTACGTCACCCTTTTTCAATCAACGAATAGACCGCTGGTTCCGCTCCTGGGTTAGGGGGGACTCTCTTATTTACAATTATTACCAGGCCGGAAATTATTACGCGAATCGTTTCCAGCGGTACTCCTCGCTGCCATCGGGAGTCGTGAAAGTAAATCATGACACCTCTTTTAAAAATATTACAATCGATACCGTCCTTCTCTTCAGTTTATCGCATGATCCACAGGATGCTCCGGGTACCTATTTGTTCGAAAACGGCTCTTTTTTCCCTCTGGATAATAAGGGATTTGGACATGAGGGCAGAAGGGATGGATCGGGAAATCTTCATAATTACTCATTTACGATGGAACTCCACTGGACCTTTACAAAGGTTCCGGGGATGGTATTCAGGTTCCGGGGCGATGATGATGTGTGGGCATTTATTGATAATAATTTGATGATGGATATCGGCGGTATTCACAGCGCCATTCTCGACAGCTTTTTCCTTGACTCTTTTCCTGCATTATTTCAAGACAATCAAGAATACACGCTCCATTTCTTTTACGCCGAAAGGCACGTTACCGGCTCGAGCATCCAAATAACCACCAACATCATCAGCGCGAAACCGGCGAAAATCACGCTGGTCGCCTCTCCCGATTCCAATGTCTGTGCCGGCGATACGGTGACGCTCTATGCCGTGGTGCTCGATGCGAACGGCGACACCATGACGAATGTGGGCGACAGCACCTATTGGGATATTATCTCGACGGGCGGGAATCCCGATTCGCGCTTGAGCGGGAGCAGGGGGAGCCCGATTTATTTTGTTCCGACGGAGGCATACGCGCACGACACGATCGAGGGGACACTCCAGTATAAGGGAGTGGTCATACGTGACAGTATCGTCATCACCGTCGACGCATGCTATCCCCATCATATATCAATCGAAGCGACACCCACCCCTTCAGGAGCGGCATTGCGCGACGACGACCAGCTTGACGTGATCGCGATCCCCGCGAATACGGATTCGGGTATCGGATATGCGCTTGTCCGCGACATATTCGGCAATTTCATAGAACCCTCCGACAGCACCGAATGGACGATCACGCGGGGATACCCCGACACGCTGGATCGTGTGGTTGACGGCAATAAAACGCAGGGTCAGGGGATTGTTTATAAAAGCGGTTCATTGACGACCGCGGGAAGCGGTGAGGTGCGCGCACAAAGCCGGCGTTATCCGTCGATCGGTAACGACGTTGTTCCGGTAACCATTTCACAAATCACCTACGACTCGCTGCAGATCGCCGTCCCGGTCGGGTCGGGGTACCAGCGGATTTCGAACCTCGTCATCGCCGACGACAGAGACACCCTGCTTATTGTCAGGGGGAAACGCTCTGACAACGGGCTCTGGGAAGTGGTGAGCGGCAACTGGGCGATGACCTCGGGACTGTCATCCTCAACGACGCCACCGCAGTCGGCCCAGTCGTGGAGGTTTACGCCCGACGATACGGGAAGGGGGACGATCAGCGTTGTCAACGGTTCACGGACGGCGTCTATTTCGGTAACAGTCACTACCGGCTCCGCCTACTCGATGCAAATCTATCCGAATGCTTCGGGATCGCCCTACGCCAACCCGCCGACCGTCTATATCGATTCGGCGGGAGTGGTCTTTCCGCTCTATGCGAAGGTATTCGACAGCAGGGGGTACTGGCTGGAGCAGTATGATACGATCACCGCCCCGATATCATGGCGCGTCGTGGAAGTGAGCGGCACGCCTCCCACAGGGAGTCTGACGCCGCGAACGACCGGTCACCAGACCGGTTTTCTGCCCACCCGCGCCCGCAACGTGGTGGACCTTGTCGCGACCTTTTCGCAGGGGGGCCGCACCTTTTCCGATTCGGTACGGGTCCGCGTGGTGCCGGGAAGGCCCGATCACCTCACCATCCAGGCCGATACGACGGAAAACGGCAGGGACCTGACCCGGTTCGAGATGCAGAGCACCGATACGACGGCGTTGCTTTACGCGATTCTCCGCGACCGGTACGACAACTTCATCGATTTCGTCCAGGGGTCCGTCTGGTGGAGCGGGGATACCGCCGTCGTTTTCGCCGAAGCCACCGACGCGGGCGTTTTCGTCGGTGAAGGCATCGTTACCCGCAACGCCGACAGCGTCTGCCAGACCTGGGTGTTCGCCAGCACCGACAACGGTTCCCTCAAAGACTCCCTTATCGTCGCCCTCACCGACATCGACTACGACACCCTTCGCATCTATGTTCTTGACAATGGAAAAAGAATCGTCGATACGGTGTACATCAGGACCGACGAAACCCGCACCCTCTGGGTGGAGGGACGGCGATCCGACGGCAGGGGATGGGACAATATTCCGGCGACCTGGTCGAAAAGCGCGGCCCTGAAAACCACGGGTTTGCCTCCTTCATGGAGCGACAACTGGCCGGTGACTCCCGATTCGGCGGGTAACGGACGGATCACGGTCAGCCGCAGCGGGGCGGTGCCCGACTCGGTGGTGGCGATTTTCCTGCCGGGGCTGCCCGACCGGGCGCGACTCTATCGCCGGACCGGGACTCCCGCAGCGGCGGGCGCGTATTCGCAGCCCCCGCAGGTCGATACGCTGTATGCGGGAACGGTCGCTCCGTTTGTCGCCAAGATCTTCGACCGCAATAATGTATGGCTGCCGGAGTATGAAGATGATTCCCGAAACAATCTTTTTTCATGGAGCGTCACGCTTGAGAACGGGCTGGAGCCGGCGGATACGCTGAGTCGCAGGAGCGGTTATGAAGTGTCGATGATGCCGACCAATGCCTACAACACCTACCGGATCACCATGACCTTTACCGAAGGCACAGCGGTGTTTAGCGCGTCGGTGCTGGTGTATGTCAAACCGGGAGCGGTCGACCATCTGGTCATCGAGGGAAGTCCCAGTCCGGACGGATCGGCGCTTCGGAACGACAATCCTTTAAACCGTATCGAATTCGGCAACCGTGATACGGTACGAAACGCCTATGCCATCCTGCGAGACGAGTTCGGCAATTATGTGACCCGGTCGCCGAGCACCAACTGGTTCAGTATCGATGATACCGTTGTGACGGCAGTCGAAGGATTTGCCGAATACGGTGAAGGAATCATCACCCGCATCGGTACGCTCGGTGCCACAAAGGTGGTTGCAGTCAACAGAAACGATTCGACGCTTTTCGATACGGTCAATGTCGAGCTGTCGGCCTTCTCCTATGATTCTTTGCGCATCGTCGTCAACGACTCATTGCGTATCGAGAATCTGGTGATGCGTTCCGACCAGGACACGGTGCTGCAGGTGATCGGAAAACGGTCGTTCGACGGCATCTGGGTGCCGGTTACCGGGGACTGGACGTACACATCGAATACCGGTTCGCAGAGTGCGACATCGACGTCCGCATGGGATTTCGCGCCGGCGGACACCGGCTCGGGAATTATCGTGGTCACGCGCGGCAGCGCCGTCCCCGATACCATTGCCGTCAAAATCAATCCTGGCCCCCCGGCCAGGCTTGCGCTTTACGCACATCCGGGGCCGATACCCGACGGAAACAACCCGCCCTATCCCGACCCGCTGACGGCAATAACGGCAAGCGCCGGGACGCCCTTCCCCCTGACGGCGAAGGTGCTCGATCACCGGGATGTATGGCTTCCCCAGTACGAACAGAATCCCGATCTGACCGGACTCATCCAGTGGGAGGTCATCGAGCTGCCGGGGAGCGACTCCTCGGGGTTTCTCGACACCACCAGCGGGAATCCGAATTCCTTCACCCCCGTGCGGGCATACCAGTCGGTGTATATCGTCGCCGCTTTGGAACTTGACGCCAACCATATTTTTAAGGATACGGTGCAGTTGAGCATCGTTCCCGGCGAACCTGCCCAACTGGTTATTGAAGGCAGTTCGGTGATCGACCGGATCCGCCCGCATCCGATCGATACGGCGCGCATACCGGAGAATACCACCACGACGCGCCTCTACGCGGTCGTGCGCGATTCGATCGGCAATTATATCGGTTTCAGCGCGATTACGGAATGGGGCGTCGTCGACGACGACACCGCCGTATCGGTACGCAACGGAAACACCAATCTCGGCGAAGGAGTGGTAAGCAGAAAGGTGAAGGATGATACGGTAGGGGTGTTCGCCGTGGACGGACCTACCTCCTTCCGTGATTCGACGGTGGTGGTGCTGCTCCCGTTTGATTTTCTCCGGTTGCGGATCGTGGTGGGGAATGATACGAACGCACAGACGTTGACAATGACGACCAACGACGATACGACGCTTCATGTGCAGGGGCTTCGTTCAACCGATTCGGTCTGGATCGATCTCGATGCCCACTGGGAGAACAGCGGCGATTTACGCATCACGCCGAATGCGCCGGGGTGGGCTCATACATGGACCTTCTCGCCCGACACGCCCGGCACGGGGTGGATCAGGGTCACGCTTGACGACGACGAGCGGACGACTCCCGATACGCTTCCCGTTACCTTCCTGCGCGGGCCGCCCACCGATGTGACAATCACCATCGTAACGCCGCCCGACAAACGTATTGCCGGGGAACCCATCGAGATAGCTCTGACCATTACCAACAGAGACGGCCTGGTACCGGGCGTCTACTGCTTCGGAGAGGATTCGGAAACCGTCGTCATCTATACCGATACCCTCGGCACGGGCGGCCGCCCGCGTCCGTTCGTCCTTATCGGCGGCGATACGCTCTGGCTCGGCGACGGCGGCAATCAATGCTTTACGAATGGCCGTGACACCATCACCACCGTGCTGTATTACGTGCCGCTGGACGCCGACAGCATGCACCGCATAAGCGTCACCCTGGGAGACCTGCAGGCGCGAACCATACCGTTTACGATCATCCCGGGACCGCTCGATTCGCTTGCGATCGAATATAAACCCGACCAGCCGACACCGGTGGGCGACACCCTGGTGATATGGTATCCGGGGGGGAGTAAAATCGTCTATGCGATCGGTTACGACCGCTTCGGAAACCGTATCGGCCCCATCAAAAGCGACTGGAGCACCGATTCCACGCTGCATCCTATCGAGCGGGCGACCAATACCGAAAGGATTGTCTATCAGGCTGACAGGGTCACCGATAACGAGGCAGGAACGATTACCGCCGTACCCGCCGATACGGCATTGTCGTCGTTTCAGGCTCATGTCTTTGTAAAGATTATCGGGCCGCTCATCACCCTCGAGAACGCTCGCACCCGCGATGCCGACGGAAACGGCTATCTCGACCGCCTGGAGCTTACCTTCTCCCGGCCGGTGGCGATTCCGGAAGAGTATGAGTTTAATGACGTGCTCATACGATATAGAGACGAATTCTTTACCATTGACAGCATCATCGGGGCCGGGGGCGACGCCGACAGCGTGTGGGTTGTCGTTCTGAAGGAAAATGTCACCGATGACCCCCAGACGGGGTGGGTTCCCATGGTTTCGTTCGGCAGAGATGAGACGATCGGGCTCGATTCGGTTGCTGATCTTGTCGCGGAAGACGGCGCCGGGCCGGTGGTGTGGGAGGTATCGAAGACCATCACGACGACAAAAGACCGCAAGCAGGATGTCGTCACCGTCGAATTCAGTGAACCAATACAGCGCAACACCGGCGAGGGGCAGAGCATATCGATCACCGATCAGATAGAGATGATTTTGTATGTATGGGAGGCTGTTCCCGACTCCGCCGATTCCAATCAAGTGAACTATGTACTGCTTGACAGTATGCTGGTCGGCATCGAAAATCTGCAATCCATCGACGAAAGGAAACTCACCTTCCTTGTTCTCAACGGCGTCGACATCGCCCCCCGGCACTTCATCAGCGTCAGAATGACGGTGAGCGATTCGGGGGATACGACCGCCTACATCACCGATCGCGCCGAAGAGCCGAACCTGCCCGAATACGAAAATCAGAAAGTGCGCGTTACCATCGAGGGGCCTGCTCCCCAGAAAATCGACGTCGCTCCGAATCCGTCGCGACCGACCGCCGCTCATGTGCCGGCGGGAGTACTGACGGCGGATTATTATCCCGATGCGAAGCGGTGGGTCTATGAGGAGAATGCCGGCGTGCTCATGAGGTTTACCATGACACTTCCGCCCCCGGAGGAGCTGGGATCGAGTAATATCGAGAGTAAATGCATTGTGAAGATTTACGATTTCGCCGGTAATCCGGTTCACAGTGCGGTAAGCGACGATTTTTATAACAAGTTGCCTAAAAACGTTCGAAGCGGCTCGGTGAGCGTTTACGACATCGATCTCTACTGGAACGGCATCAATAAAGCCAAAGTGCCTGTTGCGCCGGGAATCTACCGGGTTGTCGTGTACTTCGAAATCGTCTATGACTTCAAGGGTTTGTGCAGCAATCTGCGGGACGGTAAAAAGTATGCCAAGAACGAACAGTGCACGAAGCATATCGAGCAGAAGGAACGATTGACCGCGACCATCGGCATGGGTCATTAACGGGCCGGTCGAACGTATGCATATTGCCGAGATCCTCAGAAACAACCGGATCAGCTTCAGCTTCGAATTTTTTCCGCCTCGCGACCGGGCCGCATCGGAGCGGCTTTTCGGCAGTATGAGCGATCTTGTTGCCCTTAAACCGGCATACGTTAGTGTTACCTACGGCGCCGGAGGGTCGACGCGCGAGCTGACCCGGGAACTGGTGATACGGCTCAGCAGGGAGACCGACCTCACGGTGGTCTCTCATCTTACCTGCGCAGACGCTTCACGCGAGGAAATCGGAGGCATTCTGCAGGATTACTGGTCGAACGGGATTCGCAACATCATGGCGCTGCGGGGCGATCCGCCGGGCGCCGCGCCGGGTTTCGTCAGGCATCTGCAGGGGTTTTCGCATGCAGCTGAGCTGGTTGCGTTTATCCGCGAACGGTTCCCGAAAATGGGCATCGGCGTGGCGGGGTACCCCGAAGGGCACCCGGAAACGCCCAATCGCCTCGTCGAACTCGATTATCTGAAGCGAAAGGTCGATGCGGGAGCCGATTATATCTGCACGCAGATCTTTTTTGACAACCGTGATTTTTACGATTTCCGTGAACGGTGCGAACTCGCCGGCATTACCGTTCCCATTATTGCGGGGATCATGCCGCTCACCACCGGTAAAGGGATGAAGCGGATGGCCGAGCTCGCGCTCGGGGTCCGTTTCCCGGCACGTCTGCTGCGCGCGCTCGCCCGGGCGGAGGATGACGGCCATTTCGAAATGGTGGGCATCCACTGGGCCACCGAGCAGGTGCGCGACCTGATTGATAACGGCGTGTGCGGCATCCATTTTTATACCCTGAACCGGTCGCGCGCCACCCTGCGGATCTACGACGCGCTGGGGGTAACCAGTTCGGAACGTTTGAGCCGGTAGCGGTTCATCGGTCAGGAACGCCGATGAAAGAGGGCGGACTGTAGCCGGAGGGTCGTCATGTCTTCACAACTAAAAAACGCAAAAAAAGATCCTGCCGTGCGGGAATCCCCGCCGCTTTTTTCCGACAAACGTCTTGAAGGAATCGCCGAAATCAGCAGGGCGATCATGGAAAAGAACTATCTGGACGATCTGCTGGCGCTGATCGTATCGATTACCGCGAACATCACCGGATCGAAAATCTGCTCGATTCTGATCCTCGACCGGAAGAAACGGGAGCTGGTGCTTCGTGCCTGTCAAACCGAATCGGGTACCTACCATCAGCGGTCGAATACGCCGATTGGAAAGGGCATCTCCGGACGGGTGGCGCTTGCCAATAAACCGATCAAAGTGCTCGATGTGCGCAAAGATCCGCGGTTCATCAATAAAAAAATCGCGATTGAGGACGGTCTGGTGTCGCTGCTGTCGGTACCGATGAGCGTTGAGGGCGAAGTGATCGGCGTAATCAACTGTTATACGCCGGTTGAGTATGATTTCTCCAATGATGATATTCTGATGCTTACGACGGTTGCGGCTCAGGCGGCGGTGCTGCTGAAAAATACCGAGTTGCGCATTATGAAAGAGATCGTTGAGCGGGAACTTGAAGAACGCAAGACCATCGAGCGGGCCAAGGAGATTCTTATGGACAGGAAGAATATTTCCGGTCAACGCGCCTTCGAACTGCTTCGCCGGCAAAGCATGAACGCACGGCTTTCCATGGCGAAGATCGCCGAATCGATTATTTTAGCTTCATCATTTGACTAATTTGAAAAAATGTGGTATATTAATAATAAGCGGAACATCGTCGTTCCGTAATGAAATGGTGTATCGAAGATGATGCCCGACCTCGCCAAGGCGAGGGGCGGGTTTTTTTTTGGTCCTATGTTTGGAAATTATTCGAGAAAGGAGCCATAGATGAATCAGGATATTTCCGGCTTTATGGAGAAACTGGTGGCAAAAAACCCCAGCGAGAAGGAATTTCATCAGGCGGTCGAAGAGGTCATTGCCTCGGTGATGCCCTATGTACAGAAGAACCCCCGGTACCAGAAGGCGAAGATCCTTGAACGGATCGTCGAACCGGAGCGGGTCATCATGTTTCGGGTGCCGTGGATTGACGACAAGGGTGAAGTACAGATCAACCGCGGTTTCCGCATCGAGATGAACAGCGCCATCGGTCCGTACAAAGGAGGCCTTCGTCTCCATCCATCGGTCAACCTCGGCATACTCAAGTTTCTCGCCTTTGAGCAGGTGTTCAAGAACGCGCTCACAACGCTTCCCATGGGCGGAGGCAAGGGCGGAAGCGATTTCGATCCGAAAGGCAAGTCGGACAATGAGGTGATGAAATTCTGCCAGTCGTTCATGACCGAGCTTGCACGCCATATCGGTCCGGATACCGATGTTCCTGCGGGCGATATCGGCGTGGGCGGCAGGGAGATCGGATTCATGTTCGGCCAATACAAACGGTTGCGCAACGAGTTCTCCGGCGTACTGACCGGCAAGGGGATCGGATGGGGCGGCAGTCTTATCCGGCCTGAGGCGACCGGGTACGGACTGACCTACTTCTGTCAGGAAATGCTTAAAACGCGCAAGAATGATTTTGCCGGAAAGACCGTTTGCGTGTCGGGCTCCGGCAATGTCGCGCAGTACGCTATTGAGAAAGCAACCCTGCTTGGGGCCACAGTTGTTACGATTTCAGATTCCAACGGTTCGGTCTACGACCCTGCCGGAATTACTCCTGAAAAGCTCGCCTTTCTTCTCGAGCTCAAGAACATCAAACGCGGACGCATCAAAGAGTATGCCGACAAGTTTAACTGTACCTATCTTGACGGACAACGACCGTGGGGCATTAAGTGCGACATCGCCCTTCCGTGCGCCACACAGAACGAAATCGAGAAGAGCGACGCGGAAAACCTGGTGAAAAACGGCTGTTTCTGCGTCGGTGAGGGCGCCAACATGCCGAGCACACCCGAAGCGGTCGATCTGTTTCTCAAGGCAAAGGTGCTGTATGCTCCCGGCAAGGCAGCCAATGGAGGCGGTGTTGCGGTGAGCGGCCTCGAAATGTCGCAGAACAGCATGCGGTTGAGCTGGTCGCGGGAGGAGGTCGACGCCAAACTCAACGGCATCATGAGGGCCATCCATGCGCAATGCGTGGAGTACGGAAAAGAGGGCGATTTTGTGAATTATGTCAATGGAGCGAATATCGGCGGGTTCGTGAAAGTCGCCGATGCGATGCTCGATCAGGGGCTTGTATAAGAAAAAAAGACGGCATACCGGTCAAGAGCCGGTATGCCTCTTTCCTTATGCATTCAGGCCGGCGCGCCCTTTAATAGAGGTACAATTCGTTTCGGCGCTGTCTGCATTACCGATCCGCGAACGACCTCATCATTGCCGGATGCGCATCCGGTTGCGGGCCACGGCCATTTCGTGGTGCATAACTCTGTATGCCCGGATCGTGAAAAAAAGCTCTTGCCTAACCCCTTTCTCCGGTTGTATTATTGCGAACACCGTATTTATAATGTGAAATCCGGCGAATGAATTGAAGCGCGGAGAGTGCGGTTCGGCGGGTGTGAAAGCCATATCGGGAGGAGCGATGAACCTTATTCGTGCGAGTGCAAAAGGGGATCTTGCCGCAGTGAAAAAGCTCGTCAATGAAGGAGCGGATGTTAACGACACCGATGCGGGAGGTCGTTCCCCGCTTCTGGAAGCGGCATGGGGGGGGTACAACGACGTCGTCAAATTCCTCATCGACCGTGGCGCAAAAGTCAATAGTGCCGATACGTCAGGATTCACGCCGTTGATGCGGGCCGTGGAGGAGGGGCATGCGACGATTGTGGCGGCGCTCATCAAGCGCAGGGCCGACGTGAATACGCGGGGAAACGTACGCGGCGTAACGCCGCTCATGCTCGCCGCCGAAAAGGGCGATGTGAAAATAATCGATATGCTGCTCAGCCACGGCGCCAAGATAAATGCCATGGACCAGTTTGAAGAGACCGCCCTTGCCCATGCCTACCGGGCGGAGCAGTTGAAGGCGATTACATTTCTCGAATCAAAGGGCGCAATACGTAAACCAGAACGGCCCATGCTCGTGCATCACGACAAAGAGTTGCGTCCATTTACAAAAGCAAGCATTCCCCAGTGGAGCGCCGCGGCGGACGATGCCGGACTCGAAGGGGAGGAGTCCGCTCCCGAAGAGCCGTTCGAAGAGGAGCAGTAGGAAATTCGAACGGGCATCTGCTGCTGCCCTTTCGGCACCTTCCGGGGGAGAGAGCGGCCGCTGCAGGGAATCAACTATGTCGGCCGTTATTGTCGGGGGTGAGCCGCCGTCCGCCAGTACCCTGGGCGTAACAGTAAATGCAGCCGTTGGAGCAGGTTCCGTAGCTTCCGATGTCTTTGCTGATCATGCAGCCGCAGAGCGGACGTT
>JAFGNB010000353.1 GCA_016927235.1 Chitinispirillaceae bacterium | reverse complement strand
CCGGAGCGGGCGACGATCGCCAACATGGGGGCGGAACTCGGGGTGACCACGTCGATATTTCCGTCGGATGAGATGACCCGCGCTTTTCTCACGGCACAGGGGCGTTCGCGCGCTTTTATCCCGATTGCCCCCGACCCCGATGCCGAGTACGAACGACGGATACCGATTGATTTGTCTGCCGTCGAACCGCTGGCCGCCTGTCCGCACTCTCCCGACAATATTAAAAAGATGCGTGAACTCGAGGGAATTGCCGTGGATCAGGTGCTGATCGGTTCCTGTACGAACAGCTCCTATCGCGATATAATGACGGTCGCCGCAGCTTTGAAAGGAAAAACGGTTTCAGCGGGAGTCTCATTCGGCGTTGCCTGCGGATCACGTCAGGTATTTGAAATGGTAGGCCGCAACGGCGCTTTGGCCGACATCGTCGCCGCCGGTGCGCGTATTCTGGAACTGGCATGCGGTTTCTGCATCGGCAACTCACAGGCGCCGAAAACCGATGCGGTTTCGGTTCGAACAAGCAACCGGAATTTCCCCGGAAGAAGCGGAACAATAAGCGCCAAGGTCTACCTCACTTCCCCGGAAACCGCGGTTGCAGCCGCACTGAACGGAAAACTGATCGATCCACGCGATTATTTCAGCGAAACCTCTTACCCGGTCATTCAGGTTCCGGCGTCATTCCCGATAAACGATAATATGATTTTGTCTCCGCACACGGCATCGCATGATACGGTTATTTATCGCGGTCCAAATATCGGGGCCCCGCCGTCGAATGATCCGTGTCCCGAAGTGCTCAAGGGAGTGGTAACGATCAGGGTGGGAGACATGATCACCACCGATCATATCATGCCTGCGGGCAGTCGCCTGAAGTATCGATCAAACATTCCACGCTACTCCCGATTCGTTTTCGAGCGCGAAGATCCGGATTTTGCCGCCCGCGCCGCCGGAAACCGTGATGCGGGTCTGCATAACATCATCGTCGCCGGCGAGTCGTACGGTCAGGGTTCTTCGCGCGAACATGCAGCGATCTGCCCGATGTTTCTGGGGGTGAAACTGGTCATCGCAAAATCGATCGAACGCATTCACCGCTCAAATTTAATCAATTTCGGCATTGTCCCGGCGCTTTTCGTGAATCCGGAAGACTACGACCGGCTTTTCCGCGACGTGGAAGCCGTAATCAACGGATTCCGCGCCGGGCTCGCCGAAGGGAAACGGTTGGAAATGATTGCCGGAACGGCCTCCATTCCCCTTCGTGTCGCATTGACGGAGAGGGAACGGGAGATGATTCTTGCCGGAGGATTGATTAACGCAACACGCTGCGGCCGGTGAGCGGACGGAAGACGTTTCCCGCGATTCTCTAGTGGGTCCGCGCGTTCACCGTTTCATGCACGCTTCCCTGGAGCTTTTTCATCAACACCTCGCCGCCCTCGGTTTGCGGGAACTTATGCAACCCGGCCTGGATCTGCGCACGTACCTGTGCGACGGTTTCGCCCGTGGGGTCGAGAGCGATAAGCCGATCGGCATTTTCCTGCGCCTGTAAACTGTTGCCGATGAAAAGCGAACCCACGACAAGATTTCCGATAATCCAGGGTTCATCGGGTTTGATCTCGTAGGCGCGCCTGGCCGCGTCACATCCTTTGACGTAGTCGTCATTCGCGTAATGGGCGATCGCGAGATTTCCCCATGCCGTATAGTGCGAGGGATCGCGTTTGACGACGTTTGCATACGATTCGATGGCGTCGACATAATTCTGCCATACATAATAGGCCATTCCGAGGTTGAACCACGCGTCGATATGGTCGGGCGTGAACTGCAGAACCTTGCGGTATGCCTGGATCGCATCGCCGTACTGTTCCTTGGCATGCAGGGCCATGCCGAGGTGGTACCATACTTCCGGGTCTTCCGGCGTCACCTTCGTCGCCTCTTTATAGGTCAGGATCGCGTTGTCGATGTCCTGAGCGGCGTGATAGGCGATCCCGAGGTTGAACCAGGCCTGGCCGTTTTCTGGCCATTTCTTGACATAAAAAAGATACGAATCGATCGCCTTGGTGTAATCGCCGATTGCATGGTAGGCGAGGGCGAGGTTGAACCACGCGTCCGCATGTTCGGCGTTTTTCGTGGTGATGACGCCGTAGTGTTCGATCGCTTCGGTGTATTTTTCCTGCGCATGGCAGGTAAGCGCAAGCTGGTAAAGCGCATCGAGGTTTTCCGGATCGAGTTCGACCGCTTTTGTAAAGGCCGTACGGGCCTTCTCGAAGTCGCTCAACGCATAATGACACATTCCCAGTTTGGCGGGGAAAAGCGGATTGCCGGGGTCGATCTCGACGCATTTTTCGTAGGCGGAAACCGCCTCTTCGTAAATACCGAGCATCTGGCACGACGCACCGAGCTCAAGCCAGATATCGGTACGTTGACCGTCGTGAGCGGCGGCTTCGGTAAAGCTGCGGATCGCTTCCTGATGATCCTCGATCTTCTGGTAGGCGAGGCCGAGCTGAAACCATCCTTCGGTATAATCGGGATCGAGTTCGACGACTTTGGCGAACGAAGCGACCGCTTTCTTGTAGTTGCCTACCGTTAACGCCATGCTTCCGTGGTTGAACCACCCCTGAATAAGCGAAGGATCGAGAGCGATAACCTGTGCGTAGCTTTCAAAAGCATCTTCAAACTGTTCGAGCATCTGATGCATGGTGCCTTTATGGAACCAGCAATCGACGTTGTGCGGGTCGACCTGAGAGCCTTTTTCATATGCCGCAATCGCCTCCGCATACTGATGCTGTGTCTCATATGCCATGCCGATCGTGTACCAGACCTCCTTGAGCTCGGGATTGAAGGCGACCGCCTTTTTAAAGGCGGCGATCGCAAGGTCGTGCTCTTTTTTACCGCTGTAAATGATTCCGAGTTTCTGCCAGATATCGGCATTGTCGGGCTCAATCTCGACCGCCTTTTTGAAGGCGTCGACCGCCTCATCGAGATTGTTCCGGGCCATCTCGGCATTGCCGATGACGCCCCACGCGCGTCCGCTGTTTTTTTCGATCGCGAGCGCCTTATTTCCGGCGTCGACCGCCTTATCGTGATGACCGGCGCCGAGATGCGCCTCGGCGATAAGACACCACAGTTCCGGATCTTTTCTGCTGATGCGGGTCGCTTTGGTAAATACCGCGACCGACTCTTCGAAACGGCCGAGGCGGAAAAATTCGAGGCCGAGCGCCTTGAGCGGATCGAGCGATTTCGGCTTGATGGCGATGGCTTTCTGATAGGCGTCGATTGCTTCGTTCGCCATTCCGAGCGCCGAACAGGAGTGTCCGAGGAGCACCCATGCTTCGTCATTGTCATCCTGTGACAGGACAACCTTGCGGAACGCTTTCACCGCATCGGTATGCTGCGCGAGCGCACGGTAGGCGTTACCCAGTTCAAACCAGACATCCGACCGTTCGGGGGAGGATTCCGTCGCCTTGAGAAAGGCGCCCACCGACATATTGTGCTGCCCCTCTTTTACATACGATAAACCGAGATTGAACCAGGCATCGGTGTGCTGCGGATCTATTTTTACCGCCTCGTTCAGTGCGTTGATCGCGCCCTCATACTCATCGAGGGCCATCCGTGAAACACCCATGGTGAACCACGGGACAAAACCGTCGGCATGGATCAGCACGGCATTGCTGAAGGTGTCGATTGCATTACGATGTTCGCCGGCACGGTTGAACAGGTAACCGAGCATCACATAATCTTCATAAAGAATGGCCTTTTCGGGCGCGCTGTTGCCGAGCAGCGAGAAGCTTCGGTCGAGCTGCTCCATCGACTCCTTGAGGTTTCCTTTACGCAATTCGACGGTTCCTTTAATGTGGTAGAGCAGGGCACGTTGAAAATCGTTCATCGACTCGGAAACCGTTTCGAAGTAGGCGACCAGCTCATCTTCCGCCGTTTCAACGGGGGTACGGTTGAGTATTGCCGATGTGTCGGTCAGCTGGACGCAGTACATGAGCTGTTTGAATATTTTTTCGTTTATGGGGGAGAAGAGGGAACGGAATTCCGCGACCTTCGAGAGCAGCTTCCGGGCGGCCAAACTATTGAAATGAATGAGTTCGAGGTAATATCCTGGAAGCGCGATAAGCGCGTCGGTCGGCGATGACCACATCTGGCCGCACACCAGCTGTTCGATCGCGGTGAGGTAGCGCGTGTCGTGGCATCGTTTTTCCGCTGATTGAACGGCCGTATGCAACTGGGTCAGAAGTTCCCTGAAGATACGCGTATTATTGGCGCTGAAATTAACGAAAAACGGTTTGAGCGCCGATTGCGATCCGTGTGCGGCCTCCTGAATGAGAGAGGCGCGCAGGAGCATCCGGATATGATGGTGAGGCTGGCGGTTTTTAACGAACGAAACCTGTTTTTCGAGTTCATTGATGGTATGTTTGACGTCGGCAAACGGGATGTTCCAGATTTCGGCAAGCGCTCTGGCGTTGTAATATGACAACATTGAGAGTGAGAATACGCGTTCATGGATCACGTTGTCGGTGCACAGCGTGAAGAAACGGTTAAGAATGGTGCCGCTGAGCGTTTCAGCGGCATGGACATCGTTTACCGTATCTTCGACCAGCTCATTCACCGCGACTCCCTTCGATGCGTAAGAAAGTACGTCGTGTACCAAAAATGGAATGCCTGCGGTTGCCCGTTCTATGCGCGCAATCTCCTCTTCCGTACAATTGATATGCAGCTTCGAAGCAATGAGCGAAATGGTATGCCGTGTGAGCGTTATATCGGAGAAGCTGGCGGTAAAAAGGCTTTCTTCAGGAAAATCGTTGCGAAAATGACGCACTATACCGTTGCCGCCTCCTAAAAAAATGATTACCTTTGTCCTTCGATCGGCTATTTTACCGAGCAGTTCGTTTCTGAACCATTGCTCAAGCTCAGGAGTGATATGATCGTAGCTGTCGATCGAAAGAACAAGCGGGACCTCTTCCGCGGAGCTGAGAATCCCGTTAATGATAAGTTCCGTGAGTTTTTTTTCACCTTTTTCGTGAAGGTCGATATCCTGCTGGGAAAGCATTGTCCGAAGCACTGAAGAGAAGGGCTCGCCATTTTCGGTTTCAGCGGTTTTATGAAGTGGACTTTTCAACGCCTGGTTCAGCTGATACCCTTTAAAAAGTTCATTAACCCGGGAGAGGTTTTTCTTATATTGTTCACTCAATTTACGATACGAAGAAAAATGGGTCGCCAACTCCTTTTTTGATTCACTGAAGATATCGGCGAGGGCATCCATCAATTCAACGGGTGATGCGGGGAGGTTGCCTTTCAAATAGGCCCATTTTTCCCAATCAAGCGAGATGGTATGGATGCTCCGTTTGAATTCAAGAGCGATCTCTTCGGCAAGTGCGATGCAGTAATTGATCGCCGTCGTCTTGCCGAGGCACTCTTCACCGTAAAAAAGATAAATCCATGGCGGGGGAACCAGCGCGTCCCGCTGCTTCCGGAACGGAAGAAACGAACGCGTGTCTCTTCCATCATCAATGGAACGTATGAAAAAATCTCTGAAGGAACGTTTCAGCGCCGTACGACCCGCCACAATCTCTTTGCTCATAATTTGTCCTTTACTTGAGAATTTTCATTAACAAGCATTGTTTGGGAACATGGTACTGAACAACAGAAACACTATATTAGATTAATATAGCAATGCCGCAGGCCTAAGGCAAGTTTGGTGCTAAGGAGCTGTTCGGGCTGCAATACACATTCAGAAAAAAAGGTGCCTATTGCAGAACCGATTGTATCTCCGAGGGGATACGTTTTATACGTCCGTCGCTGTCGGTGCAGGCAATACGTACTACCCCCTGCACAAGCAGCTGCCTATTATGGCGATAAATCATTGTCGAAAAAGTGATTGAAGCGGAGGTGATTTCGGTGACGGATGATTCGACGTCGAGAAGATCATTGTAGCGGGCGGGAGCACGGTACTTTACCTTCACATCAACGACCATGAACATGGTACCGCGCTGTCGCCAGTGCGCCAGGTCGATCCCGCGCTCTCGCATATACTCCGTTCTGCTCCGTTCCATATAGCGAAGGTAGTTTGCATAGTAGACGACGTTCCCGCAATCGGTATCCTCATAGTATACACGTAACTGCATATCAGACTGCCGTTATGCCGAAATCCTTGATTTTCCGCCAGAGGGTGGAACGCGAAATACCGAGTTTTTTGGATGCCTCGGTATAATTATTTCCGGTGGCTTTCAACGCATGGATAATGTATTCACGTTCCACTTCAACCAGCGGTCTGACCTCTTCGGTCGCTTGAACCCTTGCAGAGGGTTCCGGGAGCAGCAAACGGTTCCTGATCATGAATTCAGGCAGATCGCGTTCGCCTATTTCATCCCCTTCGGCCAGCACCACGGCATGCTCGATGATGTTTTCAAGCTCGCGGATGTTGCCGGGATAATGATATTCAGCAAGAAGAACCTCGGCGCTTTTTGAAATAGATTTGATCTTTTTTCCGAATAACTGATTATTCCGATGGACGAAGAGGCGGACCAGATTCGGAATGGTCTCTTTTCTTTCGCGCAAGGGCGGCAGATGGATAAAGAACACATTCAGCCGGAAGTAGAGGTCTTCACGAAAGAGGCCCTGTTTTATACGGTCGGGGAGGTCTTTATTGCTTGCGGCAATGATACGGACGTCGACCGTGCGGGTGACGGTTTCACCGACACGCCGGAATTCACGTTCCTGCAGGAAACGCAGGAGTTTCACCTGAGCCGCGGCGGAGAGCTCACCGACTTCATCAAGGAAAAGCGTACCGAGATGCGCCTCCTCGACAATGCCGGTTTTATCACGGGTGGCGCCGGTAAAAGACCCTTTTTTATGGCCGAAAAGTTCACTCTCGAAAAGCGTTTCGGGTATCGCACCGCAGTTCATGGGAACGAAACGCCCGGAAAGACGGTTTGACATACGGTGAATGATACGTGCGAAAAACTCTTTTCCCGTTCCGCTTTCGCCGCCGACCAACACCGTCGAGCTGGTGGGCGCGATCTTCACCGCATAACGGAGCGCTTTTTGCATGACCGGCGATCCGGCCATCAGATCGGAAAGGAAACGGAACTCCAGTTCGATGTGGTCGTTGCGCTGTTCGACCCGAAGCGACAGTTTCTCCAGAACGGCAATCAGATCGCCGGAATCGACCGGTTTTACCAGGTAAAAAGCGGCGCCGTTGCGCAAAGCATGGGTGGCGTCGTCGAGTTCTTTGATGGTGGTCAGGATGACCACTTCCGCATTATGGCGCGTCCGGATGTAGCTGACAATGTCCAGTTCAATGGGCGACATTCGCTCGATATCGAGAAAAACGATCGCGGCCGACGCTTTGTCGAGCATCGCAAGCGCATCTCCCTGCGAACTCGCTTCGAAAACGTCATACCCTTGCCGCAGCAGTTGCTCCTTGATGGACGACTTGAAAGAAATATCGGTGGAGATGAGCAGGATTGATTTATTTTTACGATCGCCGGCGGTAGAAATTGACATAGGTACTTTTACAATGGAAGTTGAAAAACATATCCTTATATCGGTATGTGAAAAAAATACGTTTTCGTGACCTCGTGTCACAATAATGACAGGAGTTGGATGTCGGAAACGTGCAGTCCGGATGACGGATTTCACCTCTTCACCTGAACATTGCAGAATCACGGCAAAGCCGTTCCGATCGCCAGTATTTCGATAGTATGAATTCAGCCAAACCCTTGCGGCGCTTCAGTATTCGCATGACACTGATGGAAGTATGGACCTCCCTGATTCTCCTTTTTGCGGTATGCTGCATCCTTGCCGGATTTTTTCCGGTCAGCCATCCGTGGCTGACCAACAAGGCGACTGGTCTGGTACGCAATGCCGGAGCCGACAGTTGTTCGATCGGATCGTTGAAAGTGGTGGCGTGGAGATCGATCACCCTTCAACGGGTGTTCATTGAGGAGCGCATCGATATCGATCATGAATACCGTTTTGGTTTCAGTGAAGCGAAGATAGCTGCGAATCTGTTTCAACTCCTGTGGAATCGCAAGAAAATCCGATCGGCCGTTCTCTCGGGGGAACCGGATGTCTTCAAATCACTGTATTTGAAACCGGCAGTTACCGCCGAAAGGCTGCTGCATGCAAAATGGTATCTTCAGGAGGTTAAAAGAATGCATATTTCCGATCTCCGGTTTTCGGTGAAACTGAAAGCCAGAGAGATACTCCGGGGCAACAATGGAGAGATGGAGTTCGGGGGCGGCGACGAGAGTCCTTCCGGCAGCGATATCAAAATCGTCTTTCCATTTCTTAAAATATCCGGGGACGGTATTGAAAACATGCGATGCACTGTTTCTTTCACTTCAACGGGTGAAGCAGTCGTGCAGAACTGTACCGCAACGTATTATGAGGGGAAAATCAAGGCTCAGGGTACCATCGATCTTCAGGATAACCGTATCGATTCATATCTGCTGACGATTGAAAAAATGGACCTTGCCTACTGGTATGCGGTGCACGTCGGCATCGGAGAAATTTCCGGAAGAACGTCCGTACGCCTTAAAGGTAACGATGTTCCGCTCGAAACGCCTCTCCGCCAGGCTGAAGTGAAGATAACGGTTTCCCCCTGCGTCATCAACGACCTTCCGGTACAACAGTCGCTCGCAACAGCGCTTTTCATCCCCTCCCTCTCTTCCGTCGAGTTCTCGAAAGTAACGGCGCGTGCGGTCATTGAACCGGGAGACACCATTAACACCGCTTTTTCGGGCACCGGCGATCAGATCGAATTCAGCACGACCGGATGGGTCCGTTCCGACGGCCTGATGCAGCACTACCTTGACGGAACCTTTTCCGGCGGAATGCTCGGCAGCCTTCCGCCGTTTATAGGCAAAACACTCGAAAAAACCCGAGACGGCAGACGCCGGTTCCGCTGCCGGCTTTTCGGCACATTCAAGGATCCCCGCTTCGAACTCGATAAGGAGACGCTGCGCAGGGCGGTCGGTACGATGTTCGATGATTTCAGGCGGGAACTGCAGGGAAGAGATACTCCCACTGCACGCTGATACCGTATTTCATCGCGATGCAGCTCGTTCTGGAGCTCCTGCGGAGGCGACTGTGTCGTATATGTAAACATCTGAAGGCGTATATGCCGCCCTGGTGTAAATAATCTGAATTCCAGCCGATGCATACCATTTCGTCATTTGATAAATCAATTCCCTTCTTCAAGCAACGGGAGTTATTTTCCATCGGTATCTTTTCAGCAACGAGAGGGGAGTTCCATGCAGCGTGTCGATCCCATGGCGATAGTTCCCGAGGTGATGGAGCGGATCCGTACCGGAGCGTTTCTCACGGTTCAGGCCGGCGACCGGATCAATGTGATGACGATCGGGTGGGCCGGTTTCGGTTTTCTGTGGGGGAGGCAGGTTGCGTCGATCATGGTACGCAAGACCCGTTTTACTTTCGGTTTGATCGAAAAAAGTTCAGAATTCACCGTGTCGGTGCCGCAGACTGATATGAGCGCCGCGCTGAACTTCTGCGGGTCGAGATCGGGAAAGCGCGTCGATAAGTTCAAGGCGTGCGGGCTCGAACTGTTCCCGGGCAGTAAGGTGAAAACGCCGGTCATCAAGCTGCCCGGCGTCCATTTCGAATGCGCGATCGTCTACAAATCCCCGGTCGATCCGAAACATCTTGTCGAATCGTATGCCCACCTCTATCCGGAAAAGGATTACCACACCATTTACTACGGGGAGATAAAAAAATCCTATTCGACCGTTGACGAGGAGTGACGGCGGCACGGCGGCGCACCGCGTTACCAGATGAAATCGTCATCGGGGGGCAGGTCGCCGGGGCGGCGCACCATGACGGTCGCGGAAACCGTGTCGGTTTCGCCCTGTCTGGTCGCAAGCGCCACGGTGATGCGAAACAGAAAGGGGAGCGAGACGTCGTCGACGTTTTGATTCTCGATCGAAAAGGCGTTTACCGACGTTCCGGCGGCAATGAACGCAAGCGGACGCCCGTTTACCTCCAGGGTTTCCCCGTTGTACGAATAGGTAACCGTGTCGTGCAAGCCGGAGAGAATGAAACGGATGGAGGTGCGGTCCCACGCAAGCACCTCCTCGGCGCGCCGGAGCCTGCGGCTCAGCGCTTCTGCGACACGGCTGCATTCGCCTCGCAAAGCGGTTCGGCGCTGATGAGTGAGGGTATGCCGGTTGATCTGCGTCCATGCGGCGTAGACGATGGACACCACGATCGCCGTGAGCACGATCGCAACGGTAAGGTCAAGAAGCGTCACTCCGGCACGTACCGGCGACCGCTCATCGCGACGTCGTTTCATGGATCGTCCCGGCCCAGAAGCAGTTTGAAACGCAGTGGAGCAGCTTCCCTACGGTTTTCATCTGAAATGCGCAGCTCGATCTTCAGCGGTTCGCGCGCCTGCGGCACGAATGAGGGAGGAGTGTCATCCTCGATACAGTCGCGTTCAACACGGAAAACCCTCCCCGAAACCGTCTCGGTGTAGCTGCTGTCTTCCACCTGCGCATTCCTGGCTGCGATACTGCGCAGCCGTTCCGCTTCATCCGCCGCCAGACGCGAGGCGGCTGCGACAAAAACCGCTCTGCCCCGGATCCGGTCGATGTTTCCGATAAAACCGAAGATCGCCGCCGAAACGCAGTTGAAAATAAAGACGGCTACGAGTACTTCAACGGTGGTCAGCCCCCCGGCGCTCCGTTTCCCTGAAAATAATCGCCGCACCCTCTTACTCCTCAGTCCACGCCACGATCGACAACCTGCCGATGAAAAACGGCAGATGGTATAAACCGATCTCCTGCAGGGGTTCGCAATCACCCGGCATCGAATTGTACAGCACTGTTTTTACGAGCCCCGAGGAGTTTTTTACAGCGCCCGAATCCGCGTCGGAGGACTCCTGTTTGTCTGAAGCCGTCACCATTTGCAGCGGATCGTCGCAATCGACCATCCTTCCGGTACAGATAAGACCGGCCATTGTTCCGCGGTGGCACACGAGGTGTTGCGCCCAGAGAATACCGGTGATTTTCGTTTCCTGGTCGGTTTTTATGCTTCCCGGGGTTCCAAGGGCGATGCAGACCGCATCGATCGCCGACGCTTCGGAGAGCAGCAGCGAGAACCGCAGTGAGTCCGCAACGCCGGATTTCCCGGAGGTCGACCTGTCCGAACCGGCGATCAGCGTGCTTTTTCCAACAACTTCCGCTTTGCCGTAAACGGCGATGCTGCGGAGCGCAAGCGCGTTTCCCTCGAAACGGGCGACGTCGCCGATGAAGAGCCGGCTCTGCGTGAAGAGGTTCGAATTGATCAGCGTCGCCTTGTCAAGAATTTTGATCTCCCCGGCGACCGTGAAATCAACGCCCTCGATGAGGACTTCGCCGGTGAGTTGCAGATCGCCTTTCACGAGTATTGTTCCGGTGTCACGCCAGGTGATGCCGATATGCGCGCCGTCGATAAGCAGGGGGCCGTTTACCACCGAGTCGATTTTTTCAAGATCGCTCGTGCTCTGGATGAGCAGCGGCGGGTTGAAAAGCAGCGTATCGGCATCGGTGATATCCGTGCAATAACGGTCGATGATACTGTTGAACCAGGAGGTGTTGACCTGCGGTATCGAATCGGAGAGGGTGACGACGGTCCCGAACGCCGGCGTCTCTTTCCAGGGGAGGGTATTACGGCAGATGACGATGGTATCGGGGAGCGCAGGGGGACGGCTCCCGATGGCGGCGGTGACTCGTTGTTCAATGGAACGGAACCTGCCGATTGCGCGCAACAGGCAGTATCCGCCGACGGGTTCCAGGGCAATCTCGCATTCACCGAGCGAGTCTCCGGGAAAAAGATCGTAGATGACCGGCGTTCCGTCGAATTGCGGTGTTTGATCCGATGGAAGAGCACTATCGAAGGCCGAGTCGAACATTGAGGCGCCGAACATGGAATCGAGCGTGGATATGGCCGGCAGGGTATCAACAGCGATCGAGTCGATGAGTTTGTAGAAGGCGCGGTATACGCCGGAACGGGCATTAAAGAGCGCCTGAAGCGATGAGGGGGAGCGGAGGACCGGCTTTGCATACGACATCTGATGCAGAAGATAGGAGGAAACGGTGATCATTGCGATCGCGGCAAAAATAAGGACGATCATCAGGGCGGATCCCCGCTCGTCACTCAAACGACTCGGCTGCTCACTCTTCCTCAACGATGAGCTCATACGTCCCCACGTGATCGCGAAGTGTGACGCGATTGTCCGCAATCGAAACGATCGACTGTCCCACGGCCTTCTCTCCCACGCCGCGGATAAACGTTTCACCGGTCCCGTCTTCCAAGATGGCGAGCGGCCGCTCTTTAAGCAGTATTCCCTTGAGCTGCAGCCTGTTCCGGGAAAGTTGCTTGTTGCGGGGCTGCGCGGTCCGGCCGGAGAGCGGCGCGCTGCGCCACTGTCTGAACGGGTTCTCGAAACCGCCGGTGTACTCGAAGGTATGCTTGGCCGGAACTGTCCTCAGCGCGGAATCGATGAGCGCAAGGCGCTCCGATGTCGTCGCAGCATCGACGGCCGCGTCTCTGCCGCCGATTCGGGAAAACGCCCCGGGAAGGGGAGATCCGACATAAAGGGCTGCCGAGAGCACAAGGATCGAAAGAAGAAGCACTTGAAGCACTGCACGCCGGCGTATCATCACTTGGGCTCCGCCGGAATAATGCAGGTGACCAGCAATTTGATATCGCACTTCCCCTCGGAGGCAGCATCCATTGCCAGACGGTCCACGCTGAAAAGTGTGGGAAGCTTCTCCAGTGCGGTGATGAACCGGCACAGTTCATGGTATGACGTGGTCAGAACGAGAAGTACCGGATAAAAGTCGAAATCAGCCGTGTGCATCTCGTCCTGGGGCTGAATCCTGCCGAATCGTATATTGTGTTTCCGCGCCACATCGATGAGCGTTTCCAGATACCCGCTCAGGTCCCCCGAGTCTTTTTTTTGCTTCGGCAGCGGCGCGAGACGATTGCGCAACAGTTTGATTTTATTGGTTATTTCCTGTTTAATCTCACGGTAATTGTTCTCCGATGATATCAGTGTCCGATACCGGGTCAGTTCCCGCCTGTTGAGGATAAGCCGGTCGATCTGCGGAAGGAGCGCGAAACGCAGCAGCGCCGCGATGAACAGAAGCGCGATGCCGGCGACCAGCGCGAGAGGAGCTTCACGCGTCAATTTTTTATTGTCGAGAGTACGCATACGATTTTAAAACGGCAGGCGGCCTGTTGTTTGTCGACTCGTTCCATTGATGAGAGGGTGACTCCGGAAAGCAGCGGCGAATTGTTCAGCATCTTGATGAAATCCGTGGCGACTGTTTCGTTTTCGCACCAGCCGGCAAGGGCAATCCTGAAGCGCGACGCAGCGCCGTCGGCCGGTTCCGATCCTAATCGTTCGAGAAAAAGGCCCGAAGGACGCAGCGATCCGATCAGTTGCAGGAACGGGCCCCAGGTTGTCGTGCGGGAGGCGCGCCGGTTGAAATCCATGATCTGACGGGAAAGATCGTTGCCGACAGCGATGAGATCGCTGATTTCGGCGTTGGTCGCAAGCAGGTGCCGGTACGCCTTCTGTGCGGCGCGCACCTTTTGTTGCGTAAGACGGCCGTACGCGAAAAGCGACGCTGCTGCAACTCCGCCGGCAATAAAAAGGAGAAACGCTCCATACATCAGAAGGGTTCGCAGAGAGAGATACCACCGTGCGTCAACCGGACCGAGGAGCCGGGGCACGCTTCGCCCGGTTTCGCAGAGTGCGCATCCCATTGCTTTGAGGACCGCAGGGTCGTCGCTCCCGCACGACAAACGTTCGGCGGGAGCCATGCTCTCGTCGTACAATACGATTTCATTCAATAAATACCGTTTCTCCGGAAAGGACATTGCGGGAAAAAGAGGTATGAGGTAACGCTCGATACGGCCGATATGTCCCTCGAGCTCACGAGGCGACGCAGCTGCGACGTTGAAAACGGCAATAAGCGCCGTATCGAAAACGATTCCTATCTTGACAGCGTTTGAAGCGGCGAAGAGCGACACGAACGAGTCGGGAACAGAGGCGCCGAAGCGCTGCGGCAGCGTGGCGAGAAAAGCGTCGTCGGGATACGCCGCAGCGAGATTGTTACCAAGGGTTTCGGAGAAATGGTCGCACTCGGTGCGGCCCGAACATGCGGTGAACGGGGTCTCCCTGCTGCAGACGATATCGGTAGTGTCGGAGGGCGGCAGCCGCACCCAGTGGCACGGCAGGGCAAGATGTACCCGCCGGTGCAACTGCAGGTAATTCCGCATAAACGAATTGCCGTTCCATCGCCGCACTTTTGCCAGTCGCCAGCCCCGGCGTGAGGGCCTGAGCGCGGTGCAGACAAAAATGTCATCATCGGTAACCGATATGCCGTACCTTTTCCGCATACAGAAACCTACCGGACCTCTCCGGAATCGCTCTCAGATGCTTCTTCAGGGGAGGGCTCCTGACCGAGGGTATCGGGCATTGTTTCGTCCTCCTGTTGTTGCGGCTGCGGAGAAGGCGGCTGCCTGGACGGACGCTTCGGCGTTCGAGGCGGCAACGCTTTGCGGGGAACGGACGAAGGAGGTGCCGGCCGCTTTTCCTGCTGCCGCACATCGACGGAGCCGGACGGTTCAGGAGGAAGCGTCGGCGCACTGCCCGCGGTATCGTTTGCGGTGGGAGAATTCCCTGCGGTATCCTTTACCGAGGAGGTGGAATCGCCATTTTTCTTTTCATGGGAACGCAACCGTTTTATCCCTTCATGAATCGATTTCTGAAGAAAATTCATGTCGTGAATTTCGTACTGCTCCAGCTCGCGTTCGAGGTCGATCTTCGATTCACCTTTGATGATATGCGGGGTTATGAATACGATCAGGTTTGATTTGCTCCGGGTTTTGCCGCTGTGGCGGAAAAGCGCACCGATGATCGGGAGATCACCCAGAAAAGGAATTTTATAGTGAAACGCGGTCTCCTGATTTTTAATCAGCCCGCCCAGAATCAGGGTTTGTCCGTCGTTGAGCCTTACCGTGGTCGTTATCGAACGGGTGGAAACGTTGGGATACCCTTCGTTGTTGGTTTTTTCCGAATTCGAAACATTCGGGGTGATTTCGGCGGTGATCTGCCCGCTCTGCGAAATCCAGGGAACGATATCGAGCTGAATGCCGAATTTTATCGGCTGAAAACGGGAGGTGTGGTTTTCCCCCACGCCGGTCTCGACTTTGAAATACTGCGTCTCGCTCACGTCGATCGAGGCCTTGTTCCCGTTGAGGGTGAGAATGGAGGGCTGGGCGAGCACTTTCGCCTTATCCTGCGTTTCGAGAAACCGGAGCGCGGCGAAGAAATCGTCGGGAATCTTCTCCAGAAGCTCCTGACTCCGGGGGAAAAGCGGTTTGATCATTTTTTTAAAGTACTTTCCGCTGATGCCGATCTCGAAGCTCTGGTTTGCGGTATTCGTATGAAGCGATTGAGGGTAGGGGGTCAAAATATAGGAGCTGTCGATCAGCCGCCAGTCCAGGCCGCCGCGAATCCCGAACTCCTTATCGATGTTCTCCTTGAACTCGACGATGACCGCATCGATCCTGACCTGCGGCGTGGGGATGTCGATGGTTTGAAGGAATTCAGTCGCCGAAACGATGTCCTCGGAGGTCCCCGATATGAGCAGGGCGTTCTGTTCCTTGATGACCCTGACGTTGGTCGCTGGAATGTCCTTGGGCAGTATGGCGGGAATGTTGTCCGCTTTGATGTGCTTGAGGTGGATCAGTTCTGATTTCGACAGGGCTATTCCCGAAGGCGTGGCGGTATTCCGGTCGCCGATGAGGATCACGTTGTCTTTCTGCACGAAAGTAAACCGGGTGCCCCCCAGCAGGAGCGCAAGCGCTTCGGTGAGCGGCGCGTCGTTAAGCTTGGCGTTGATCTCGCTTTTTATGCTCCCGTAGGTAATGATTTCGGCGTCGCTCTGTTCGGCGATGGCTCTGATGATCTCTTCGAGGTCGCCGTTGACGACATCGAGCGACACCAGGCCGTTTGAATAATCGACATAGATATCCGTCGCGGATTTCCGGCGGTGGAATCGCGACGCCGCGGCGGAGGGCGTTTCCCCGCCCGCCGGCTGGGCGGAGAGGGAGACCTGGTAGATGTTCTTCCGTTTCACGACCGAGTACCCGTTGCCTTCGAGCAGCGCCCGCAGGCCGTCGTCAAGATCCACCTGGTACAGTTTCCCGGATATGCGGCCTTCCACCTGCGCATCGGGCACGATGCTCACGGCCGACTTCGAGGAGAGCTCCTTCAAAAAATCGCGCACCTCGACGTTCTGGATGTCCACCGTCAGTTTCCCGTTCGTATACCGGATCATCGATTTCTCTTCGATGCTCGCTTTCCTGATGTAATAGACGCTCCCGTCCCGGACGACCTCGAGATTGTTCGAGGCGGCGATGCTGCGAAGCCCCTCCATGATGGGGACGTCGGCAAGGTGGAGCGTTACTTTCCCCGTGATGTCCTGGTCAAGCAGGATATTGAGATCGTATCCCTTGGAGATCATGCGGATGACGTCGCGTATATCGGTATCTTTAACGTCAATCGACAGTTTCTGCTCGGAAGAGGAGGGGTCGGCGGGGCGCTGCCCGTAGAGGGACGCGGCCAGGAACATGCAGACGATGACGATTCCTTTCATACCATTCCCTTTTCACCTTTCGGGTCGCGGTGACTGCGCCCTTTGAGTGGATTACTGCACATCTTCAATCTGGACGATTCGCAACAGCTCTTCCGGCGAAGTGATTCCATGCTTCACCTTGTCGATGCCGTCGTGAATGAGCGGGTCGAACCCCTCTTCACGCATCATGCGCCTGAGCGCGCTTTCGGGTACGTTCTCCGCAATAGCGTCGCGCAGGGTATCGTTCACGACGATCAGCTCGAAAATGCCCACCCGCCCCCTGAAGCCCGTATTGTTGCAGCGCGGACACCCGCGCGCGGAAAACGCGCGGGGCAGGTCGACATCGCTGAAGGTCGTTTTCCACCGGTTCCGCATATGCTGCGCAACCTCGCCTTCATATTTGCACGCCGGACAGAGCACGCGGACGAGTCGCTGCGCCACCAGGGCGAGAATCGACGACGCAATGAGAAAGGAGGGAACCCCCAGGTCGCGCAGCCGTGTGACGGCTGAAAGCGCGTCGTTCGTATGAAGGGTCGACAGGACCAGATGTCCGGTCTGTGCGGCCTGAATCGCGATCTGTGCGGTTTCGCCGTCCCGGATCTCGCCCACGAGTATCACGTCGGGGTCCTGCCTCAGAATGGAACGAAGCGCCGAGGCGAACGTGACGCCGGCCTTCTCGTTGATCTGAACCTGGTTGATGCCTTCGAGCTTGTATTCTATCGGATTCTCGATGGTGGTAATGTTGATTGCCTTATGGGATATACGGTTGAGGCAGGCGAAGAGCGTCGAGCTTTTTCCGCTCCCCGTCGGGCCCGTAACGAAGATCATCCCCTGCGGCTTTTCGATGAGCCCGGCGAGCAGCTCCCTGTTGTGCGACGTCAACCCTATGTTTCCCAGAT
>JAFGNB010000035.1 GCA_016927235.1 Chitinispirillaceae bacterium | reverse complement strand
GTTTTACGGCATCGGTATATCAAGCGGGGCTTATCTGAAAGCGACGCTTTAAACGTATCGCGCGAGCGGCTCGATAAGGTCGGTATCAGCAGAGGGCTGTGGAATATGTATCCCTCGACCTTCAGCGGCGGGGAAAAGCAGCGGGTAAATATCCTGTTGGCATTGGCGTCGGAACCGCGGCTCCTTCTTGTCGACGAGCCGACGGCCTCCCTCGACGATAAGTCAAAACGCATCATCCTGGAACTGTTGCTGGAAGCAAAGAAGCGGGGAACAACCATGATAGGCGTTTTCCACGATCAGGAATCGATTCAGACGCTGGCGGATCAGCGTTATGTAATGGAAGGAGAGGCGCAATGATGTACGAATACGAGCTGGTGGTGCCGGAAGGCTATTCCGCGGCAGAAAAAAGACTTTCGGAAAAACCGACGATACATAAAACGTCCGCCGTGAAAAATTCGAGCCTGGGCAGCTGGACCGATATTGGGCCGCGGGTGCAGATCGCGGAATCAACTGTCGGCGACTATACGTATTTCGCCGGCGACGCATCGGCCATCTATTCAGAAATCGGTAAATACTGCTCAATTGCCTCGCACGTGCGCATAAATCCGGGCAATCACCCGAAGTGGCGGGTAACGCAGCATCACTGCACATACCGGAAAGTACAGTATGGCTTTGATACCGTAAATGACGAGGATTTTTTCCAGTGGCGCAGAGAAGCTCGGGTCGTCATTGGGCATGATGTCTGGCTCGGTCACGGAGCAATTGTGATGCCCGGAATAAAAATCGGAACGGGAGCGGTGGTCGGCTCCGGCGCTGTCGTAACGAAAGATATCCCTCCGTACGGCATTGCCGTTGGCGTCCCCGCCCGTGTCATAAAAATGAGATTTGAAACCGATATTGTCGGGAAAATACTGAAGACCGAATGGTGGAACTGGGATCGGGAAATGATGGAAGAAAGATTCAGGGACTTTAACGACCCCTCTCTTTTTCTCGAAAAGTATACCTGAAACGGGTCATGACGGGATTTGTGCCGCGAGACCTTCTCATTCCCGTTTGAGAATTATCTCAATGAAATCAGCTCTCGTAAATGCTACAGTGTTCCCATGCCCTCACCCGCGAAACGAAACATGGTCTTGCTCGCGCTTGCATCCGCTCTTTTCGTAACCTGCTGCGCTGCGCGGGTGAAATGCGTTCAGCCAGCATGCGGCATACGGGTCTCCGCCGACAAGAAAACACTGGTTGCCGCGGACGGGAAACTGCTTCGGGGTGCGTTCTGGTCGGCGGACTACAACCCCTCCGTTCCTGACCAGGAACTCTTTGACACCATGAAAATCCTTGGCATGAACACCCTGCATCTTTATGCCGAGTCTTTTGCGTATGGATCGCCGGCTGGATACAATATTCGGATTATTGATGAAATCGTGAAACTTTGTCGAATGAACGACATGTACCTGGTCGTTACGATCGGAAACATTGACCGTAACGGCGAATATGACATGCAATTCATTCGTGATTTCTGGACTCTTTACGCGCCGCGTTACGCGAATCTGAACACTGTCGTGTACGAAATTCAGAACGAACCGGTTGCGTGGAACCCCGGATACCCGCCCGATGCGCTGCAGATGCAGGTTGAAGCCTAGACCCTGATACGGAAGCTGGCGCCGGAGACTCCGATACTGGTGCTCAGTTATGCAAACTTTGACAGGCCAGCCGATGCAATCAATGATTTGCTGTCGCTGTCCGAAACTATTGATTTCCGCAATACAGCAGTTGCATTTCACGGGTACGCCGGAGAGAAAGCGACCGCAGCCACATTGGATGCCGTAATCAATGCGGGTTTCCCCTGCATGTGCACCGAATTTACCGAACAAAAGGAAATTGACTTATTCGAAGAACACGCTGTTTCCTGGTTGTCTTTACTCAGCCTGGATGAATTGCGCGCGCTGAGCAAGATATAAAAAAATGTATATCGAGGCACAAGGCGCCACGGGGGGCGACAAACCCCGCGCGGAGCCGCCGCGTCAGAAAGCCATTGCCGGGATCAGAAACGAATTGCCTACTTCCCGAAGCGGTAGTGCAGTTCGAGAACGAAGCCGAGTACCTGGCCGGAATCTACTTCTGACGAAAGAAGCGGCGAATAGAATACCTTAATGCCGGGCATCCAGTATCCCCCTTTCGCCGGAACAATCTTTCCGACAGAGGCGCTCAGCAGCGGACCGCCTGCAAAGAAATCGGAACTGCGGTTATCGAGCGACGATTTGTAGTCGGGTCCATAATGAAACACGGCGCCGAATCCCCCTCCGAACGCCAGGCCGCTTTCCGGCGATGTATACTCCACGGTCATCTGCGGCTCAAACTGCAGCATCTTAAACGCCGCGCCAAAGAGGACCGGCCTCATGACCGGCAGGTTCAGCACAACGGAAACGGAATCGTTTACGGGCAGTACGGCGTCAAGATAGATATCCATGATCGGCCCGCCCTTGTATCCCGCCGGAGACCCCACGCACATCCGCACGTCGTCATACCGCCCGCCGCCGACCGCATGAAACCCGAAACTGGGCGAGGCTTTTTCACCGGCAGCCACCAAACCAGCCGCCAACAACACGAAGAAAACCGCAATCAAGTTTTTTTTCATTCAATACCCCCGATTACTAATTCATACGCTGACAAGCGAATATCCTGTCTTTTTTCCCGTTACGCCTTCAGCGCGGTTATTCCCGCGCATCCGGCTTCATACGTACAATATACGTCTGCTTTGATACAATGCGCTCAGGAAAAAAACGTTTATCTCAGAAAAGGGCATTAAACGGAGCAGGCCACGCAGGAACGGCGAATGTTGCTGGTAGCCGAGAAATAACAATTCTCAATCCTTAAAACGACGAAACACACAGAAATATCGCGCTACTTTGGATAGACCTCATACTGAGTATTTTGAATGTGACCATCTTAAATCGTGTTTTACAAATACAGAATACAATTGACAAAATGTAAATGCGCACATAAACTTCAATAATGATCCAAAGAACTGCCGAAGCAACCCTTCATCGCCTGGCTAAGGGTTTTCCCGTTATTTGCGTGACTGGCCCGCGTCAATCTGGCAAGACGACGCTTGCCAAAATGGCCTTTCCCGATAAACCGTATATCTCGCTTGAAGATCCCGATATTGCGCGTCTTGCCCGTGAAGATCCCCGGGGCCTTCTTGACGGCTATAAGGACGGCCTCATACTTGATGAGGCACAGGCTGCCCCTGAAATCTTTCTTTACTTAAAAACGGCAATCGATAAAGATCCCGTTCCCGGTCGCTATATCGTTACCGGCTCCCATCAGTTCAGTTTGCTGGAGGGCGTGACTGAATCCCTGGCCGGCAGGGCAGCATTCGTGACTCTTTATCCTTTTTCTGTGCAGGAACTCAAAGCTGCCGGTATACCGCTCTCCGGGCCCTTCGAGACGCTTCTGAAAGGGTTTTATCCCCCTGTGTACGATCGTGAGGTGACGGTCTACGATTGGTATACGAATTATATTTCGTCTTATATCGAACGCGATGTCCGCTCGGTGCTCAACGTGAAGGATTTGGGGCAATTCCAGATATTCGTTAAGATGTGCGCCTCAAGGGTCGCTCAGCTGATAAACACGAGCGCTTTGGCTCAGGACTGCGGAATCACGCACAATACCGCCAAAGCATGGATATCGGTCCTGGAATCGAGCGG
>JAFGNB010000352.1 GCA_016927235.1 Chitinispirillaceae bacterium | reverse complement strand
GAAGACGATGTTGTTTTCATCAATCTTGTCGATGCTGAACTCAGGTGACGGCGGAGGATCTCCGATCGAGACGGTTTTCTCCGCGCACCCGAACATTGTTCCCGCAACCGCAATTGCTATGGTCAGACCATGTCGTAACATGTAACTTCCCCTTCAGTTAAATCACCTTCATATTTCATCAATAGGGATTCTGTTCAACTTTATCGCAAACATCAATTTCTAATTGGGGAATCGGAAAATACTCGTGTTTCCCCTCAATAAAACCGTTATCCGCAAGAACTTCCGCCGCCCGTCCCTGCCGCACCAGATCGAAGAACCTGTGACCCTCGAGTCCCAGTTCAACGCGTCGTTCGTGATAAATCGCTTCCCGGAGTTCTTCCTGATCGGTGGTCGTCACCGCGGACATACTGACACGCCGGCGCACCCGGTTGAGCGACTCCAACGCCTCGGTCGTATTGCCGAGCTCATTTGCGGCTTCCGCGTGAAAAAGCAGCACATCGGCAAACCGTATGACCCTCCAGTTCGCCGGAGCATTGCTTTTTTCCGGCGTCTGGGGTCCCTGATACTCCAGCACATACTTGCGCGAAAGCATTGTGGTGGGGCTCATGTGGTTGTCCGCCTTCTGCTGCGCGGCAGTGCCCTCGTAGATGATATCCTTGTCAAAAACCACCGTCGCCTTCAGGCGGGGATCGTTCAGCTCGAACTCATCGACAAAATCCTGTGTCGGGCAGTCAAATCCCCATCCGGTAAAATAGGTGGCATCCCTGCTCCCCTGATAAATGGATGTCTCCTGGCCTTCATTCTTATCACCATAGTCACTGGTGGGAACCTCGACGTGCTGGATCTCGTAAACCGATTCAATACCGTTTTCATGCGCGAGCTTGAAATTATCCGCGTAGCTGGGTTCAAGATCGTATTCCATTGAGTTGATCACCCTGAAAGCCCGGTCCTCGGCATCACTCCACTTTGACTGATAGATATAGGCCTTGGCAAGCAGCGCATTGGCTGCACCTTTGGTCGCTCTCCCCATGTCCGATGCGGCGTAGGCGCTCTTTTCAGGAAGAGCATCGGCAGCGTCGCTCAAATCCTTCTCTATCTGCGCCCAGCACTCCTCCATGGTTGCCCTCGGTTGACAATACTCATCCGGATCGAGCGGATGCGTGATAAGCGGCACTCCGCCGAAGGTCTTTATGAGTTGAAAGTAAAAATACCCGCGTAAAAACTTCGCCTCCGCAACGAGGCGTGCTCTGAGATCTTCATCCATGTCGATACCCGGGACATTGTCGATAACCAGGTTGGCACGATACACTCCCTGATAGAATTCGCTCCACCGGTAGAAACAGATCGAATTGCCGGCATTGCCGCGAAACTCCTTGAGTTGCTGCAGTTCCGCCCAGTCGGCGACGTTTTCTCCGCCCTTTTCCGCGTCATCGGAACAGATGTCGCCCAGGAACCACTCGGAAATCTCCTGTGAATAACGCCAGGCCGTAGCATCATAGACGGCGGTCACTGCTTTAATGGCATGATCCTCATTCCTGAAAAAGGTTGCGCTCGATTCGACGCCCATCGGTTGCTTGTCGAGAAATTTATTGCATCCGACGAGAAGCATGCCGACAACCGCCACTGCCATAATTTCATTAATGTACCTATCCATATATAGCCTCTATAGAGTTAACGATTAAAGCGTCAAATTCAGTCCAACAAGATACGTTCGTGTCTGCGGGTAGGTGGTTCGGTCCACCCCCAGGGTCAGGGAACTGTTTTTGGTTTCACCCCGTGCCTCGCTCAGGCCGACCTCGGGTTCCAGTCCCGAATACCGGGTGAGGGTGAGAAGGTTTTCCACGCCGATGTAGAACCTGCATCGTTTAATCAGAAATCTCTTTATGAACGATTCATCGAGAGTGTATCCCAACTGCAGTGTGGTAAGCCGCACGTACGACCCGTCTTCGATATACCGGTCGGAGATAAAAATATTGTTCGCGTCCTTGTTGTTCATTCTCGGATAATTCACGTCGTTGGTGCTGCCCTCCCCGGTCCACCGGTCAAGCATCTTGGTGTCCAGATTGAAATAGGCCGTTCCGTTTTCCGTATACCAGCGGGTTCCGTTGAAAATCATGTTTCCGTAGATCCCCTGCAACCCCACTTTCAGGTCGAATCCCCGGTAGGTCACATCCGCGTTGAGCCCCACGATGAAGTCGGGATGCGGGCTTCCGATATACCCTTTGTCCGGTTCGCCGTCGTGATCGTCGTCCCGGTAGCGGATATCCCCCGGCGCGGCGTCGGGCTGGACCAACTGTTTGTCCCCCTCTTTGTCAACGAAAGTGTGTGCATTGACCTCATCCCAGTTCTGGAACAGGCCGTCGGTTTTGTACCCGTAAAAACTGCCGATCGGGTGCCCCACCTCCGTCCGTGTCACAAAGCCGGCGTTCTTGTATGCCGCATCCATGATGGGGACGTCGTTTTCACCCAGACTGACAACTTCATTCTTGTAGGTAGTAAAGTTGACGTTGATGTTCGAGTGAACGTTGCCGATTGATTCACGGTAGTTAAGCACCAGCTCCACTCCCCTGTTTTCGACCGACCCGGCATTTGACATGGGCGGTGTCTTCAACCCGGTCATGGAGGGAATAGGCACCTGCAGGAGCATGTCTTTTGTCTGCTTTATGAAAAAGTCGCTGAGAAACTCGATTCTGCCCCCGAACGCGCTGACGTCGAGCCCCCCGTTCGTCGACTCCTGCGTTTCCCACCGGATGTCGCTGTTGCCGGAACTCAGAAAGGTCGTTCCCGGATTGATGACGTCGCCGAACGGATAATTCTGGTCACCCGACGTGATGGTGGTGAAGAGATAATCGGGGATCTCCTGGTTGCCGACTCGTCCCCACCCGGCCCTGAGCTTCAGTCCATCGATAAAAGTGACATCGCTCATGAACGGCTCGTTGGCGATCTTCCATGCTCCCGCCACCGACGGAAAATAGCCCGACTTGTTACCCGGACCGAATCGTGAAGACGCGTCAATCCTGTACGTAGCGGTCAGGAGGTATTTGTCGAGGTAATCGTATTCCACCCTGCCGAAAACCGACGCGAGGGTATTGCCTACCGTCAATCCGTTCACCTCGGGATTGGTGCCGGTGGTCGCATCCAGATAACGAAGCGCCGAGTCATTGCCCGGTGTCTCCTGGTTACGAGCCATAACCGTGTCCAGCTCATGATCCTGCAAACTGGTACCGGCAAGCAATTTAAAGGAATGGTCGTCGAAAAGGTAGCCATTATAAGTCAATGTGTTTTCAAAGTTCCAGATGCGGTCGGTCCCGGTTTTTCGCGTAACGACGGCGTTGGCCTGGTTGTCGTTTGCACTGATGTAGTATTTCGGTACAAAGGCGGAACTGTCGTTGAAGGTCATGTCAAGACCGAAGGTGGATTTGAACTCGAGCAAACGAAAGATATCGACGGTGGAGAAGAGCGTTCCCGAGAACACCGTCTTTTTCGTGCTGCAGTTGGTATGTTCGACGATGCCCACCGGGTTCTTGATATTGTTGAAAATGGAGGGGACCAGATTGCCCTCATCGTCGCGCGGTTTGGTGACCGGGTCGGCGGCGATGGCGTTCACGAGGACACTGTTCCACTCGTCGGATTCGTCGGCGTAATTCGTGTAGGCACGGGAAATACCGAACGTGTTTCCCAGAGAGATCCAACCGGCGACGTCGTTCTGGGTGTTGAACCTGAGCATCACTTTCCGATGATCAGAACCCTTGATAATTCCTTCCTGACTGAAATAACCGCCGCTTAAAAAGTATTTGAGCTTATCGGTACCGCGCATGACCGAAACATTTTCCTGATGAACCAGGGGATTTTTATTCGTGATTTCATCGAGCCAGTCGGTCCCCTCACCGAGGCTTGACGGATCCTCAAGTTGCTCTTCAACCGGTAGATTGGCCGCCCGCATCGCCTCATTGTGGAGTAGCGCCCACT
This sequence comes from Chitinispirillaceae bacterium, assembly GCA_016927235.1. Classification (GTDB taxonomy): domain Bacteria; phylum Fibrobacterota; class Chitinivibrionia; order Chitinivibrionales; family Chitinispirillaceae; genus JAFGNB01. The sequence continues at coordinate 3,136 of JAFGNB010000352.1, read as the reverse complement.
GTTCGGCATTGCAGAGCGACGGTTTTCTCCACATCTGCTGCGTACCGATCGACATATCATAGATAACGCTGCTTGTTCCCTCTTTCGCTTTTTTGGTAGTCACCATAATCACGCCGTTTGCGCCCCGTGAACCGTAAATCGCGGTCGCGGAGGCATCCTTGAGAATTGAAATCGATTCAATATCGTTGGGATTGAGGTAATCGATGTCGTTTACCGGGGCCCCGTCGACAATATACAATGGATTACTGTTGTTGATCGTTCCCACGCCCCGTACATTCACCGTCGGATCTTTCCCCGGCGAACCGCTTTGCCGGACGGTTACTCCGGCAGCCTTCCCTTGCAAAGCTTGACGGATATCGGATACTGCGTCCCGTGCGATCTCCTCCGATTTCACGGAAACGACGGATCCCGTCAGATCCTCCTTCTTCATTGTGCCGTAGCCCACCACGACATCCTTTTCCAGTTCCAGTATCTTTTCGTCACTTCCTTCCTGCAGGGATGCAGTATCCGGACCGGTTTCGGTTGTTGCAGTAACTTGAGCCGGCTTGCCGGTTACTTCTGCGACTGTGTCCCTCGATACGACCGTGTCTGTCGATACAACCGTATCCGTCGATACGACTGTGTCCGTTGATACGACTGTGTCTGTTGATACGACTGTGTCCGTTGATACGACCGTGTCCCTCGATACGACCGTGTCCGTCGTTACAGGCGAATCCGTCAAGGATGGTCTTTGTGCGGTAACCGAATCGGATTGACCCGTCAATTGATCAGGAACGGCAGTCAGTTCGGAACTTTTCGGCGTTGTTTCCGTCGGCGGCCGGACTTCAAGAGAGTCCTGAGCATACGCTCCGATACACAGAAATCCTGCTGTGAAGATTACGTAGATTCCCCACCGGGAGTTTTTCATAGGCATATTTACCCTCATCTATACGTCTGTCACGGTAGAAATTTATATTCGGCCCGCTCACTAGGGTACATTTTAAAAGAGGAGTGCAGACCGAGAACGACGTATGAGGAATGCATGAGGGACGGGGGTGTGCGCTGCGTCGGGGCAAAGAGCCCGCCCGGCCTCCCTCTCCTCCCTTTCTTTTCAATGAAATCAATTCAACAGAATGACCCTCTTCAACAGCGAGCTTCCTTTATAACTGATCCTGAGAAGCGCCATTTTCGAGCCGAAACCGTCAGTATTGCATGTAAAGGAGTGGTTCCCGGCTTTCCGGAAGCCGTCGACGAGGATGCGTAGATGCGAACCGCCGAGAGAGTACTCCTCTATGGTAACCCATCCCTGTTCGGGAAGGCGGTAGTTGACAAGCACCGATCTGTTTCGAGCTGCGGCGTCGATCCGGAATGAAGGTCTGCCCTTTTTAATCGCCGCACGGCCCCTCATCGTCGAACCCGCGCAAGGAACGTTGATCTCATGGATCGACCACCACTGGCCGTTCCCCTCCTCGCACACGACGCGGATGTACTGGGCGGTCGTCGGATCGGAAAGCGTGATGCGCGTCACCGCTTCACCCTCGCCGGCGGCGATCGGATCTCCCAGATCCGCCGTATCGTCGGTGGAGTATACCGTATATTTTCTTGGATAATCGTTGCCCGACCCGCTTGCGTCAAGCACGATCTGGTCGAATTCCCTTGGAATCCCCATATCGAGCTGGAACCACATGCCTTCAGCCATTGCGCCGCCCGACGCCCATCGGGTTCCGTCGTCGCCGTCGAGAGCGCTGTTCGTTCCTTCATTCGCATTTTGCGAGGTGTTAGACGCGGTCGCCACCCAGCCGGTGCGCGTCTGCATCTCACCGGGGGTACACGGTTCCGTGAAACGGATGGTAACCTTCGAAGGGTTCGAAACCTTTCCGGAGTCGTCGGTGGCTTTTGCTTCGAACGTGACTTCCCCGGTGCCGGAACTTTCCCATTCGTACATTAACGGCGATGTCTCTGCGCTTTCGAGCAGCTCGTCGCCCTCATAGAGCTCGATCTTCGTCACTTCGCCGTCGCCGTCGTTCGCCGTCACTTTGATGTTGATTGTCGAGCCCTCGGGCACCGAAATGCCGTTCAATGGAGAGATGATTTTAACCGAGGGAGCGCGATTTTTCGGTTTGCCGCCGTTCTTGAAAAAGATTTTTCCCGCCAGACCGAATATAAACGAGGCGTTGTAATCGAGCGCCACTTCGGTTTCCTGAAAATTGTCGACGTTATCCTCGTATGCATCGTCCGTGGGCCCTCCGACCAGGGCTCCTACAATACCCTTGACGGCCCCACCCTTTTCCGGCTCATTCGCCCGGTGGTGCGGATGTATGGGAGGGTTACGGCCCCACCCGGTAAGGTAGGAACGGGTTTCAGGATTATTACCGAGACAGTAATCAATAATGAAATCTCCCTTTTTATTGAAACCGTCATAACCGAGCAGTCGGTAAGCAAGGTAGCCCAGTCCCGCCTCGGCGGAAGCATAACGCAAGACACCCCACACATCGATCACGGGCATTCCATAGGGAGATTTCTGGCATTCGTCCCTGCACCATTCAAGATTCCACACCAATCCTTGATAATACTTTTCATCTCCCGTTATTTCAGCCATTTTAAGGAGCACGAAAAGAATAACGTCGTCCCATGCCGGCGACCAGCGTTTCTGGTAATGGTTGTCGCCGGGATCGTTCGGGATCATGGTCCACCCCTCGATCGAATCAAGGTACGTGGAATTCCCCGTTGCGGTGTAAAGCCAGATGCCTCCCCAGCACATGTCGTCATAGTGGGATGAGGTTTTATAAAAATTCCCCCCCGCTCCATCGGAACTTCTGGCCTTTTCTTTTGAGCCGCAGTTGTCCAACGCAATGTCATAGAGCTCTTTGGCCGCATTAAGGCATTTCTGCGCGTACCCCTCATCGGTGCTTTTATAAATAAGATACATAAGCGCCAGCGCTGCGGCGCCTTGGGCGCAGACATCGGAGCCGGGTGGGGCTTTGAGGACCGGACGAGCTCCCGTCTGCTGCTCGGGCGCGCCCCAGTAACCATGGTCCGCGTTGCCGTCCCCAACATTGTAATAAAAAACGCCGGCGCTTGGATGACATTTGAGAAAGTAATCGGTGAACCATTTGAGCATGCGAAAAAATTTGTCTTTTACCGGTTGGAAGGCCGT
>JAFGNB010000351.1 GCA_016927235.1 Chitinispirillaceae bacterium | reverse complement strand
TCGCCGTCCATTGCCGTTACCACCGTCCTGTTCGGGATATTGACGATGAAAGCGTACTTTTTCAGCAGAATCAGGGAATCCCGCGCTCCCTTGTCCGCCGCACCGGCAACCGCTTTCGTAAGTTTTCCCATCATCTCGGGCGTCATGACGATGTTCCGGCTTTTCATGCGGGTTGCCGCATGTGCCGAAAATCTGACTTCCGCCATACGGGACTGCAGCAGTCGTGCGAACTCGACACCACTTTGCAGCTCGTTCCGCGTGACTGCACCGGTGGAGGAAACCTGCCCCGACGCCGCCGTTTGCATCACCGGCGCATGATGTAACGCCGACGGCTGCTGCATTTCAAGAGTCATCCCTGTTCTCATAACGTATCCTCCTGTTCCAACGCATCGGCAATATCGATGATGCTCGAAAGGCCTACCGCATCGGTGCCGATCCGCAGCCGCATGTCGCCGTTGAGGTTGGTGATTCCGCTGACGGTTCCTTCGTAAAACGCATACAGCGACGCATCATACTCCTCTCCGGCTAGCCTGATGCGATACTGTCCCGCATCCGCGAGGCTCCCGTCCGTTTTCTGGCCGTTCCAGTCGAGATGCGCTACCCCGTCCTCATCCACCGGCACCGAAACGGCGTACGCCACCTTGCCTGAAGCATCAATCAATTCGACCTGAACATACTTGCGTGTTCCGGCCGCAATATCAATAGTAATATGCTCCGACGTCGCCTGATGATACTGCACCGTTGACTGGCGTACCCTCACCTGTTTGCCGAGCAGCGAGACCGCGGTCGACGGCGTCAAAACGGCCGTCGTTCCCCCCTGGGCGCTTCCCGAAGAAACGTCCAGTACGTAGGCGATCGAAAGCTCCTTTCCGCCGATCTTTACCAGCGCCCCATCGCTGCCGAAACGTACTCCGTCGACGACATCCTGGACGAATGCATACAATTCCGGTTTCTCCTCCTCACCTACTATACTGATCGTATACGTGCCGGCGGGTGCGCGTGCCCCGGTATTTGTGGCGCCGTCCCAGACGACCGATGTCGAATTCTCGCTGTCCTTCCCTGTCGTCTCGAGCGTCCGTACCACTTCGCCGTCGCCGTCGAGAATCGCCACCTCCGCCGAGCTGTTGTTACCGAGATGAATGTTGAGCGTTTCGATTTCGCCGGCCTTGCCCAGCCACTCCACCGTGGTCTGACGGAGCCGGACCTCCTTCCCGATCAATGCAATCGCGGCGGTGTTGTTCATCGACTGCGCGCTGTACTGCTGCGCCGCAACCGTGCTCTTAAACGATTCGTCAAGGTTCATGATCGCCTTTTCGACATTATTGCCGCTTTCAAGCGCGCTGAACTGCGCCAGTTGAGAAACGAACTCCGTATTGTCCATGGGGTTGAGCGGGTCCTGATACTGCAGCTGAGTGACAAGCAGTAAGAGGAAATCATCCTTGCCCAGCTTATTCGCCGATTCGGCAAACAGTCCGGTCGTACGGTCGCCGGTCACCCTGGAGCTTGCTGCATCGATCATCCCTCCGCTGATCGATGCGGTTGCGGTATATGGATCGGTTGATTTAGTCAACGCATCGATTGATGACGACAATGTTTCCGCCATTCGCACCTCTTTTCTCTACGCAAAATACTCAACACTATTACCGCCGAAACGTCTGCCGGTTTCGCCTCCCGGCTGTTGCTCTTCGGAAGAGGCGTCTTCATCCTCTTTTCCCTTCCGGGAATGGTTTCCCTCCGCGGCCTCCTGCTCATTCCATGGCTCCTGCGACGCGGTGCCCGCATGGCGCCCGAATCCGTCGTTGATCTGGATATCGAAGGATCCGGCGGTAAGGTGCTGCTGTGCAAGCGCCTCCCTGAGCATCGGCAGGTTCCTTTCCATGATCTCCTTTACCTGCTGGTTCTGCACCTCGATTTTCGCCGCCACGACATCCCCTTCCATACGGATACGCATCGTCACCTCACCCAGTGATTCGGGTCGAAGCTGCAGACGCACCTCCGAAAGGCCCGAGCGGATGACGTTCTGCAGCCTCCCGGCGATCTGATCCATGATCGCCGTATCGGTCATCCTGAGCAGCGCCGTTGAGATGCGCGCCTCAGCGCCGAGGGCATGCTGCTGCAGCCCGGCATTGTTATCAGGCGGCACGATACTTTGCAGAGCGTCGCCGACGTCCGATGAAAGGTTCTTCCCCAACTGTACGGCGGAAAAGGCCGTTTTCAACGGATCGGCTTTCCCTTCGCCGAGCGACGCTTCGCCGTTCTGCCGACCGACCGCGTCCACTGCGTCGATCTTCAACAGCTCACGGTACACCCGCGTTTCAAATTTGTTCAGGTCAAGCGGCACCGAAGCGGAGTCGTTCCGGCAGTTAATAATGGCAGGTTTCTCTCCGCCGTTTTCCGCAAGCAGCTTTTTAACCTTCTCGATCAGTAAAGCAAGCTCTGCGGTCGGCGGCGTATCGGTAAACAGACCGCCGAAGAGCCGGTCAACGTGCTGCGATGCCATTGTGAGAGTCGCAGGGTCGGTCGCCTGAGGAATGCCGCTTGAACCGTACCATTCAAGTTTGATCGCGATCTGTCGCTGCACCGATTCGGTCATCCCGAGCACGTTGCAGGCCATCTCGATCTTAAAGGCGTTGGTACGCAGAACATCGGTAAGCGCATCGATTGCGTCTCCGTCTACCGTTGCTTTCGGTGTTTCGATCGCCATACCGGCTGCTCTGCCGATTTCAAATCCCAGCACCATTTTTCTTAGGACAACAATGATCTCAGCAAACTGCGCTGTGGAATCACCGTTAATTTGAGTGAGAGAGAGCTGTTCAAGACCCTGAAAAATGGAAAGCCCCAGTGCTTCGGAAATTTCGGCAAGCGCCTCTCTGATGATCTGCTGTGCACCTTCCGCAGCACCTGTATCGGCTGAAAAAAGTCCGTTTTTCGTCAGCTGCTCGTCCGTTTCGATTGAACCGTTTCGAGCAATAAATCCGTCGTTGCTTACCGTATCCGTAAAGACGGATAGCTCATTCGGCAGACCGCATTCCTCACGGTCGCGATCGCCGGAACCGGCGTTCCCCGTACGGTTGCCCCCTCCCTGAGGATCGGCACTCTCCGCTTCCCGTTTTTTCACGGTCGCAGCGGTAATCCGCTCTGCGGCGACATTACCGGCTGCAACGTCCGCCAGGACTCTACGAAACGGCCTCTTCACACTGCAACAAGGTTCACCCATTGCGAACCCCGCATCATTACCGTTTCGTTCACGGTTCCCGATGCAGTCCATCCGCTTCGGCAGAAGCTCCTTGCCGCCTGAAGAAAAATCCATCGCATCAGTTTTCATTTTCACCTCCTTTCTCTTTCATTGATTCGTTTATCGAAAAATCAATATTCATATCGAGATCGCCCTATTGTCCACCGATGATTTTACTGATGCGGGCGGCTTTATCGCTGGAAAAAGAGCTCAGGATCTTCGCCTTCTGCCGGTCGTCGTTGATCGAACGGATGATCTGTGCCGCAAGCCGCTCATCCATGGTACCCAATATCGACGCTGCTTCCGCCGGCCGCATTGCCGCATACATTTTCGCCACATCTTTGATCTTTTTACCGCCAAGGGAGTCGCTCGTCATGACCAGCTGCTCCATTTTTTTACGCTCCTCGGCGAGCATTTTTCGCTGCATTTCAACTTCCGACTGGAGCAGATCGATCCGGTTCTGCTGTTCGTGCAGTCGTTGCCGCTCTTTCTCAAGTTCACTTCGTTCCTTCCGGAGCGCCTGAAACGTTCTTGAATTAACCGCCGCCAGCGAGTCTTTGCGTGCAGATTTCTGTATCAACTGCACTTTTTCGGTTTTGGCCGCCTTCTCTTTCGACGGACCGAATTCAATACGGGCAGACCCGGTGATAAAAAGCATGATAAGATAGAGCAGCGGAAAAGTCACTACCGTTACGACACCGATGGCAATGTAATCCTTAAGTCTCAGTTTCATAGACTCCCCTGCTGGAAAAATCAATAAAGTGCTCCGCAACCGATATGCCAGAAAAAAGAGCATGGGGCACGAAGAATTATATCATGCATTTTCAGGGAGTTACAATGCATGATCGAACGAAGCTATTTTAAGCGGATAAATTTTGTAGAGTTGTTGGGGAAGCATCTGCCGGAAGAAGTGGAAAAAATTGCCAGTCGGCCGATGACGATCTTTACAGCAATAACCTCTGTGAAAGGTGATTTTTACCTGTCTTGCTGCCGGAAAAACATTAGATTATTTTTAAACTCTTGTCGGGGCGTAGCGCAGCCTGGTAGCGCACTTGAATGGGGTTCAAGTGGCCGCTGGTTCAAATCCAGTCGCCCCGACCATTAAGAAAGGGAATCGGTTCGAAGAATCGGTTCCCTTTCTTAATAATGGTAGGGTGCGACATGGACGATGAGCCATGTTCAGCGGCGAATGTAATGAGCTGCCACGGAGCAAATTCCGCTGTTAAGGCGTCGCCGAAAGTCGGTGTCTTCGGTTTCCCATTTTTTTACTGTCGTCGAAAACCGAACCTCCGATATGTTTCCTTATCACGATTGCCTTCAGCGCTTGTCGATAAACCTCACGAAAACACCAGTTCCAGCCTCTTCCCGAAAACCCTGCTCAATTTCTCGATGGTTTTCAGTTCCGGATTGCACTTTCCCGGAGTTTCAAGTCGTTGATACACCTGATAGGAAACCCCGAGTTTTTCAGCTATTTCCGATTGTGAAAGACCGTTACGCAGTTTTCGCAGCCGGTACGGCAATTCAACATGCGGGAGTACGTCGATCGGATGGAAGTTTTTTCCGGCTTTCTGTTTCGGTTCCGGGAGCGGGTATCCGAAATCGTAATCGGTTTCGAGAACGCCGTTCAGGGCATCCTCCGCGTTTTTCAGTGCTTCCTCTTTCGTTTCTCCATAGGTGATGACGTTCGGCAGGTCGGGAAAGAATACCTGATAAACGCCTTCGGATTTCGTTATTTTTGCGTAGTAGTGCATACTTCACCCCTTTACTCCTGTTTGCTTCATCAATGCCGAAAGTATTCCCTTGGGAAGGTTTTTCTTCCCGTGAACCGGAACGGGAACGGACCGTTGCCCCCCTTTAACCATGATGTGGTGGCTTCCGCTAATCCGGTTGCATTCCCATCCATTTTTCTTAAGCAGTTTGATGAATTCTTTTCCGGTCATACAATAATATACACCTTTTATGTTGTATGTTCAATGATTAATTGCCGGGCCGAGCCGGATGCGAGGCATGACTCATAAGCCATGGATGGCGGGAGAGCACGGCCAAAGGCCGCCCGAAGGGGGCCGAGCCAGATGCGAGGCATGAAATCCAGTCACCCCGACCATTAAAACCTAAGCCGTTTCCGCATTCTTAACCAGCCTGCTGGAGGAGCTACAAAACCGTACCGTATCTGCGAAGCGCGAATCGCACGATTCGACTTATAAGTGCTGCGTAACCGATACCCGCCTTGGACGCCGACTGCGCCAATTCGTCGTCACGTCCGATGTTCGGGTTTGGATTCGCTTCTAAAATATATACCATATTGTTGTCAGTCAACCGAAGATCCAGCCGTCCGTAGTCACGAATCTGGAGAAGACGGTACGCCTTCTTGCACAGCCGAGCGACCTGCTGGTCCACAGAAGGCTCGAGGTCACCGAAGCCAAATTTGATCTTCCACTTCTCCTGGTAGGCCTTGTCCCATTTCAGCCGGTAGGTCGCCATCACCGGACCGCCGTTGTCGCTATTGCCGAATGTCAGTTCACGCGGCGGCAATACCGTGAGACGGCCATTACCCAGAACAGACACGTACAGTTCCCTTCCTTCGATGTATTCTTCGGCGATCGCCGGCTGTTGAAAACGCTCGTGCACCATTGCCGCGCGCTCCCGCAACTCGTTTTCGCTTCTTACCAGCGAGGCATTCGCGATCCCGTCCGATCCGTCCTCGTAGAGCGGCTTCACCACCAGTGGATATTTCAGCGACCGGGGAACCAGCGCGGCTGCGCCGGGCGGCAGTACTGCGTACCCCGGCACCCTCAGCCGGTGGGCAACAAGGAGTTGTTTGCATAACGCCTTGCTTCGACACAGCGTTAAACCAAGCGCGCCGCTTCCTGTAAACGGCACCGCCATCATCTCCAAAAGCGCGGCGATATTGCTGTCTTTCTGACGATCGTCGCCGAACTGCTCCGTCAAGTTGAACACCACGTCGGGTTGCTGCTCGGTCAGGGCTGCGATAATCGCGGCGACATCATTCCCGACCCCAAGGATGCGTACGCGATGGCCCAGCCAGCGAAGTGCCCGAATGACGTTGTATTCAGTGCTGTCGCTCGGCCCGCGTTTGGCAAATTCCGGGTCTTCCTGAGGAATGCATGGCGAATCCACCATGACCGTAACTGCGAGGTTTTTCCGCATCACCCCTCCGATTTCCAGTCGAAACGCTGAAGTTTGCCCATGACTGCGGTAATGAAGGATGCGGTTTCGAACATCGTTTCAGCATCGGACTTGTACACGCTCAGACCCAGATCGGCACACCGCTGCCGCAGACGTGTGACCAGTTTGTCAATATCAAACTTGCGTTGCATGGTCCACATCGAAACACTGTTGATAATATGGCGTCGATGAATACTAAGAAAATGGGCCGCCGACTTCTTATGCTGTTCCGTCCCCGACCGAACCGTAAATATGCGCAGCAGCCCCGGATCATAGTAGCCGTGGAAGTCATCGCGGAGAGAGTGTCGTTTGCGTTCGTAATACTCCTTAAGCGTGGACCTCATACGCGTGGCCGACCAGAGCATGCGCTGCGTGCTGATTTCCGGAGGCTTTTTCCCCACACACGACATGAGATGGTCAACATAGAGAAGTTTTTTCATCGCAGGCCATCCCCGGTATTTCTCTTCCCACGCGCGCCCCGGCGCAAGCCACACCGCAAAGGTCTCGGCGAAATCCTCATCCGGATGTGCCTGTGCATAGTTGTCTTCCAGATGAACCACATACCTGCGCGAGTAAGGCTGCGCGCTGTACGTGGACAGATACGGCGTGGTGAATGGACCGAACAACTCACGCCACCGTGAGCGGCGATAAAGGCGGTACGCGTAATTGATGGCATGACCGGTTTCATGTCTGAGAAGCTGCATGCACCAGGCGTCGGTGTCGCCCTCCGCCTCGAGCATCATCTTCTTTTCCAGATGGGTAAGGCGCGGATGGACTAAGTAGAATGGGATGCCGACCATCGGAATTCCATCGGGTGCCAGCCACTCATCGGTAAGGTAACAGGGTGGACGAAACAGAATGCCCTTTTCGTCAAGTTCCCGGTACAAACGCGCAATTCGCTCCTCGAGTATCGAACCCTCGATCGAAAGATGCAGATCGCGAATACGGACCCTTAGAAGCTCTTCTTCTGACAGCTCGTCGACAACAATCAATTTTCGCTTTGTATCGCTTTTTGCCATTCGTCCGTTCTCGCACGCTTCCTTGTGCGGGTGTGCTGAAGGCGGCGGTTCTTCACAATCCATAAAACCATTCGGAACGCTCCTTCATCGGCCTGCCGATTCACCCAATTTTACAGCTTCGGCCCCGCTGCTTCAAGAAAATGAAATATTACCCACGATCGACAACTCGCTCCCCCGACGCGCTTGCCTATGCCCGTTCATGAAGAACGCATCATAAAAATAAATGCTTCTCGAATTCGGTATCGTGTTCAAGCCGCCGGAAGGTTCGCTGGCCGGGAATGGCCGTAGAATATCCCGATGTAATCGGGACCCGAGCTGGATGCACGGCGTGAGATCCAGTCGCCCCGACCATTTATACACTTTTCTCTTTCCTCGACATAGTTCATGATATACATTATTTTTGTCCGCTTGTTACATTATATGACTATAATGAGACTCTATGGAAAATAACGAACCGTTACCACCCTCTTTTCATCTCCATGAAGAAATCAAGGATCTCACTCGAAGCCTTTTCGACAAACTCGCCCTTTTTGCCATCTCATTCGGGGCTCTGGCGGCGCTCGGATCGCTCTTGCGCATTTCCCGTTACGGCCTGAATATGAATATCGGCGTTGATCTCTCGGTTTATCTGCTCGTTGTGGCAATCTTCCTGCTGCGCCGCATCTTCCCGACCATGGTTGTTGCGGCGCTGTTTCTGGGGGTGCTTTCGACCGGCGGATGCATCACCTTCTTTTTTTCCGGACTTGCAACAGTTAATACTGCGATGCTGACGAGCTGCTGCGTCGTCGCCGGCGCAATTTTCGGATACCGGGCGGGCCTTTTTTTACTTATCGGCAGTCTGATCGTCATCATCGTCGCCGGCGTACTCTTTACCAATGGTAAGCTGTCGGGCTTATATGACGTCGGAACCTATCTGGTAACGCCGCAGGCGTGGATTTCGCAGCTGAGCGGTTTCTTCGTCTTCGCGCTCGGTTCTCTCACGGTCGTCCATTTCGTCCAGCAGAAATTATGGAATTCGTTCAGGGTGCTCAAGCTTCGATCAGACGAGTTGCACGCAAGCGAAAAGAAATACCGGCTTCTTGCGGAGAACATGCGCGAGGTATTGCTTTTAATCGACCTCGATCTTGTCATCACCTACGTCAGTCCGTCGATCACCTCGCTTTTCGGCTACCTCCCCCCCGAACTTATTTCCTCGCGGATCGACCGTTTGCTGACGCCGGAGCATCAGGCGCCCTTCACCCTCCGTCTCCGCTATTCTATTGAGCGGGCACAAAAAAACGATGGCGATCCTCCGTCCACCGAATGTGAATGTCAGCGAAAGGACGGCGGTCGTTTCCATGCCGAGTTCAGCCCGTCGTTCATCAGAAACGGCGACGGCAAACCTAGTGCCATTCAGGGAATACTGCGCGATATCAGCGACAGGAAAAAAGCCGAACAGGAGAAAATGCTTCTGGAACGTCAGTTGCGCCAGTCGGAAAAAATGGAGGTCATCGGCCAGCTTGCCGGAGGCGTCGCCCACGATTTCAACAATCAACTCGCGGGGGTCATGGGGTTTGCGGAGCTGATAAAATCCGAACATCCGAAAGAGAGTGAAACCTATAAGGCCGCACAGTCGATAACGGCGATTACCTCCCACGCCGCCGATCTTACTTGTAAACTGCTCGCTTTTGCCCGCAAGGGTAATTACCTCTCACAGGTCATGGATATCCATACGATCATCGGTGAAGTCGCGGGGCTCCTTTCCAGGAGTATCGACCGTACCATCTCCATTGTACAACGTCTCGACGCATCCCCGTCCTGCATCAAGGGCGATCCCGGCCAGATACAGAACACACTGCTCAACATCGCCCTGAACGCACGCGACGCCATGCAGAACGGGGGAACGCTGCTTTTCGCAACCTCTCTTTCCGATATCGATGAAACCTTCGTCACGCCCTATCAACACGAAATAACCCCCGGCCGTTATCTCCACATAACCGTTGCCGATACCGGTACCGGAATCGACGATGAAACGAAGCGGCACCTTTTCGAACCGTTCTTTACCACCAAGAAGCCGGGAAAAGGAACGGGAATGGGACTGGCGGCGGTTTACGGAACAATACATGCGCACCGGGGCATGCTCGATGTCGTCTCGGTCGTTTCCGAGGGTACCTCGTTCCATATTTATCTTCCGGTAAACGATGAAAAGGCGGTGCCCGCCGAAACGGCCGCTCCACACGGCATCACGCCCAGAACCGGGACCATTCTCCTGATCGATGATGAGCAGAATATCGGCAAAATGTTTTCCATGGTCCTCAAACGGCTCGGTTATACGGCCGAAATCTGTTCGAACGGAGACGAAGCGCTTGAACTTTATCAGCGGCAGGCGCATCGATTCGACGCCGTCATCCTCGATCTTATCCTTCCCGGCATGAGCGGGAAAGAGGTCTTTAAACGGCTCCGTTTGATCAACGGCGCGGTACCTGTCCTGATCTGTTCGGGATTCAGCGCCGACAGCGAAGTGCAGGAACTACTCACGGATGACCGAACCCTTTTTATTCAGAAGCCTTTTACCATGAGTGAGTTGTCGCACCAGATACATCTTTTACTGTCGAGACAACCCTAAAACGGTTCGATCAATCGTCTTTCATGCCTATGGACTTTCTTATCTGGTTAATCGGCACGCTTCTCGGGGCTACCTGGCGCATTACCGTCAATGACCCTCACCGGTTGCGCCCCTACGATGACCGCCATACGGGCCGCATCTACTGTTTCTGGCACGCGCATCTACTCGCCCTTGCCTATATTTTCCGCAATACCGGTAAGACGGCCCTCGCCTCCGCGAGCAGGGACGGACGCCTGGCGGCATTAACCGCACGCCGGTGGAAGCACGAAATCATTTTCGGATCATCGAGCCGCGGCGGCAACTCCGCAATGCGGGAGTGCATACGTGCACTCAAAGAACGGCGCTGCATCATCATCACCCCCGACGGGCCGCGCGGACCGCGTGAAAAAGTAAAAACGGGCGTCGCACAGATCGCGATGGTGGGCTCGGCTCCCGTGGTTGCTGTCAGGCTGCATGCCGACCGGTCATGGCGCCTTCGCTCCTGGGACCGGTTTATGGTTCCCAAACCCTTTGCACGGGTCACCGTGACCCTTTGCGCCCCCCTGTTTCCTCCGCCCGACGCTCAATCCGACGAATCCGTCGAATGTTTCTGTAAATCCATCGACGAAAGGCTGTCAAGCAATGACGCCGTGGCCTCCTGATATCGCGGTGCTGATTCCCGCTTATAAATCGGCAGCGCTGCTGCGCGGGGTACTTCCCCGTGTTATGAAATATGTCCCCGAAAGGTGTATCTGCGTCGTTGACGACGCGTCAAACGACGGAACATCGCTGGTATGCGGCGGATACGGCATCACCTGTCTTTCTCATGGCAGTAACTGTGGAAAAGGGGCAGCGCTCGCAACCGGTTTCAGGTATCTGGCAACGAACGATACGCGATGGATCGTTACCATGGACGCCGACGGCCAGCACGCACCGGAGGACCTGCCGAAATTCGTCGCCGCATCCCGTAAAACGCCGCCGCCCGGCATCTGTATCGGTACACGCACCATGAAATCCGCGGTCATGCCGCCCGAACGCATACTCTCCAATCTGATCACCTCACGGATTTTAAGCCTGCTTTGCGGAATAAGGATTATCGACAGCCAGTCCGGATACCGGCTTTATTCAATGGAATTGCTGAAACGCATTGACATTTCCTTCAACCGTTTCGAAATGGAATCCGAAATAATCATGAAGGCCGCATTCCTCGGGTATCCGGTTACCTTTACCGGCATACAGACATTATATTTGAGAGGTCCCAGCCACATTTCACATATTGCCGATACCGTAAGGTGGGCAATCGCCGTTGTGTGCATCCGGCTGCGACGCAACCGGATTATCCAACGGCAGTAAGGAAGCTTTACACAGATCGGATCGTCGCACAGCCATGGAACCTATCAATCCGGCGATCGCCCTGCGGCGCCTTATTAAAACGCTTCGTACGAAGGGAATTTCCGACGAGCGGGTACTCGATGCTTTCGGTAAGGTGCCACGGCATTGCTTCGTCGACGGCGGCATGTACGCCCAGGCATACGACGACAATGCGCTGCCGATCGGGTTCGGTCAGACCATTTCACAACCTTACATCGTCGCCCTGATGACCGAGCTCTTACAACTGGAAAAGGATGATAAAATCCTTGAAATCGGTACCGGTTCAGGATTTCAAACCGCCCTCCTAGCCCAGTTTTCCCGACGGGTCTACACCATCGAACGAAACCGTGAACTGGGAGAAGTCTCCCGTGAGCGTCTGCGTGAAATGGGATATGTAAATGTGGCATTCAAGATCGGCGACGGCTCTCTCGGCTGGCCGCAACACAGTCAATTTAATAAAATAATCGTCACCGCCGCGGCGCCGGTGCTTCCGCAAACGCTCCTCGATCAGCTTGCCGAGGGCGGGCGCATGGTCATCCCCGTCGGCGACCAGCACAGCCAGGACCTTATGGTGTACGAAAAAACCGGTCAGGGCGTTGAACAGTGCTGCGCCGCCCACGTCGTTTTCGTTCCACTCATCGGTCAGAAGGGCTGGCGGGAGTAAGCACTCCCTTGGGATATGAAAGGATTTTATGATCTCCGATTTGTTATCGTCCGTCACCTCCTGGTACCTTGATCATATCAATTATGCAACCGTCACCCTGCTCATGGGCATCGAAAGTTCATTCATTCCCTTTCCGTCGGAAATCGTCGTCCCTCCGGCCGCTTACAAAGCTGCACGGGGCACGCTCAATGCGGCCGGCGTTTTCGGCGCTGCAACGGCGGGGGCGCTCGCCGGGGCGCTTTTTAATTACTATCTTGCGCTCCTTCTCGGCAGAAAAGTGCTGTACCGCCTGGCCGATACCCGCGTCGCCCATTTTTTCCTTATTACAAACGAAAGCCTCCAAAAGGCGGAAGCCTTTTTCCGCGCCCACGGTCGCAGCTCAACCTTCATCGGCCGTCTGGTGCCCGCGATACGCCAGCTCATCTCCCTTCCCGCCGGCCTCGCCCGGATGGATGTCAGACAGTTCCTTATATATACCGCCCTCGGTTCGGGAATCTGGAACCTGATCCTGACCGCCCTGGGTTACTTTCTCTACTCGCAGAAAGAACTTCTTGAGAGGTACTACCACTGCATATCGATGACGTTTCTCGTCTGCGGCGCCGTATTTGTCGGGTATATGCTTTACAACGCATTGAAGAAGGGGAAACGCAAAGCGGATACGTCGGAACAGGGATGAATGAAACGGAAGTGAGTCCCGAGTCGAAATAATTGCCTTTCTTCTGCAATAATATATCCCGGCGTGCGTAGTAAAAACGGAAGCTACGGCAGATCAAGTGCCGAAACCTCCTTTGAAAGGGTGAGGGTGTATGAAACCCCGCCGGAAAGGAACCGGCGGGGTCATTTTTACAACCTCAACGTCTTTTTTCACCACGTGGTGAGTTTCGCGGCGTAGGAACGGCTGGCAATCAGTTCGGTTTCAGGGTGGTCACGCAGGCGGACTTTCAACCTGCCGCCGAACCATTTGTGAAGCCCTGTAACCCACTCGATATTGACAATGGCTGAACGATGAATCCGTACGAACTGTCTCGGATTCAATTTCCGTTCCAGGTCGGCAAGGGTTGTATCGATAAGGTACTCTTTCGCAACCGTTTTCACCTTGGTGTACTTTTTTTCCGATTGGAAATAAATAACATCACCGGGGTTCACCAGGTCAATTCGGTCGCCCACCCGCAATGGAATGCGGTTCTTCGGCGTGGATTGGGTTACCTGAAGCAGATACTCGATTTTTTCCGAAAGTGGTTCCTGTCTGAAACCGACCTTTTTCAGTTTATTGATCGCCTTTTCCAGCACCGCTGCATCAATCGGCTTGAGAAGGTAGTCGATGGCGATCGCCTGAAATGCCTCAAGCGCATATTTGTCGTAAGCTGAAGTGAAAATGACCGCAGGCTGGTAGGGTATTTTTTCGAGAACCCGCAGTCCGTCGATTCCGGGAAGCTGTATGTCAAGGAAAAGCAGCCGCGGACGCAGGTTGGTAATAAGCTCAACCGCTTTTAGACCATCCTCGGCCTCCCCCACAATTTCGATCGTATCGCTGAAAGAGGACAGCAGGCGCTTTAAACGCTTACGCGAAGGCTCTTCATCCTCGACGATGACCGCGCTGATCGCTCCTTCGTTCATACAGAGGATCCTCTTCTATACCCGCTTTCACCCTTTATACCGTGAGGTAAAGGTTGCGGGCGTGCAGGCGGCAGGCGTAACCGCGGGCATTACTGACACCCTCATCATTGGTGACTAAAATACATTTCGTCAGCCGCGAATGCATTCCATCCATGAATTTCAGCGTTTTATCCGATAAAATCCATTTTTCACAGAATTATTTATTATTTACGGTATGCACCCGACGGAAAACGGATCAAATGTACTATTTATATGAACAAGAAAAGGTGCAGCCGTTTCGAACAGAAACTCGAACACAACTCTCCACTGAAAACCGATCCCCGGGGAAACCAATGCTTACCTGTTCCGCTGAAATCGATTTCCCGGCGCTTCTTGAATCTTTTAAAGTGATTTCCGACGAATTATGTCTCGACCGTTTATTGGAAAAACTCATCCGTATCGTCATGGAAAACGTCGGTGCTCAGCGGGGCGTGCTGCTCCTTGAAAATCACGGCATTTTTTTCGTACGAGCGGAAGGAGTGCTGCGTATCAACGGCGCCGATGCGGCATCGCACATCGAATCTCATGCCGTCAATATAGCGTCGGAGCGATTTCCGCTTCCGCAGGGAATAATCTTGTATGTCCAGCATTCCCGCGAACCGGTACGTCTGGAAAACGCCTCGGTGCATGACCGTTTCATACACGACCCTTATATCAAAACACGCACGATCAGATCGGCACTATGCTTCCCGCTTGTAAACAAAGGACGGGTCCGCGGCATCATCTACCTCGAAAACAACATGCTCGAGGCTGCGTTTCCATCTTCCTGTCTCCCGCTGCTCAAAATCCTGTGCGGTCATGCAATCATCTCGATCGAAAATGTGCTTTTTCACGATCTCGAAATCGGGCGACTCAAATCGAGAGTTAATCCGCACTTTCTCTTCAACGCGCTCAGTTCAATCGCCGAGCTCTGCCACACCGATCCCGACGCCGCCGAAGACGCCGTGATCACGCTTTCGACGCTCTATCGCTATGTGCTTACCGCCGAAATGCGTCTTGTTACCCTCGAAGAGGAGCTCGATATCGTCAATAAATACTTGACTATAGAAAAACTTCGCTTCGGCGACCGCCTCTCGTACGAGGTGCGGATCAGCGGCGATCCTTCACCGGTCCGCATACCCTGCATGCTTATCCAGCCGCTTGTTGAAAACAGCATCACCAACGGCATCATCCCTCGAATAGCAGGCGGCGCCGTTACCATCACCATTGCCATCACCAATGAACGGTGCAGCGTCGCCGTAGAGAACGACGGTCAAGGGCCGGATACATCAGCTCCACAAACCGGGTATAGTCTTGACAGCATCCGGAAACGGCTGGAGCTGCAGTACCGCCATGACGCGGTTTTCGAGATAAGCGACGCCGAAGGATTCAAGGTGCATGTTTCGCTTCCGGTGACGCCGGCATGACGGACATCGGCCGACCTCGATGTCCGAAGGATCATTGCTCCGCCGCCTAATTACACATACGCCGGCGTCACCGGAAGTGCTATGCGGATCGTCGTTCCCCTGCCGCGGACAGATTCAATGGAAATGGTACCGTGATGAAGCGTGACGATATTTTTACAGATAGGAAGACCGAGGCCCGTGCCCTCCCCGCCCTTGGTGGTGAAGTGGGGGACAAGGGCGTTTCGGCGCGTCTCCTCATCCATGCCCGCCCCCTCGTCGGCGACGATAAGTGTCGCCATTCGCAGTGTCGCATCGAAGGCGGTGGAGATCGTCACCGCTTGGTCCATATCCTCCAGCGCCTGGCATGCGTTTCGCACCAGGTTGATGACGACCTGTTCGAGATGTTGCAGGTTTCCCTTGATTATAGGGATATCCTGGGCGAGGTTCAGATTCAGAGTTCGTGTCGATCGCTTGACCACGTGGTCCACGACGCCGAGTGCCGAAACCACCGTGGCGTTGAGGTCGACGTCCTCGTTCATCGGGACCTCCTTTCTGCCGAGCGAGCGGAGATTGGAGACGATACGGCTTATCCGCTGCGAGTTTCGGATCATACGCCCGGCGGATGAAAGAAGATCGTCTTTCAACTCATCGTACGTGTAACCGCCTATTTTGATTTCACGCCGCAGCGGTTGTTCCTTGAGGGCGCCGAAAAGGGAGGAAAGCGCCTGCTGATGGGTCTGTGCGTCGAGAAGGATAGTGCTGTTGGGATTGTTGATCTCATGCGCGACGCCGGCAACCACCGTTCCCAAAGCGGCAAGCTTCTCGATATGCGCCAGCTGATCCCGCCGTTCGCGCGCGTACCGTTCCGCCTCAATAAACCTTCGATTGATCACGCTGAGGGCAAAGAGACTGAAAACAATGAGGCCCGCATGTGAGAGATAAATGGACTGGATAATACTCTGTTCATTCAGAGAATCGTGTATGGAAGTGCACAGTTGAAAAAAAAACCCGATTGCAATAAAGACCGCGCCTTCGCGTTTTTTCAGTATCGCGAGCACCAGGATGAACATACCGTAGAGCGCCGCAATCGTACGCAGGTGCTGAGTGACCGGATGCACTGAAAACATCACCGTGACGGGAATAACGCATATCAATCCGCTCAAACCGATACTCGCCCAAAATATGAATAAATAAATGCGTCGGTCGATTTCTTTCGGGTACAATAAATAGAAAAAATTGGTGTAAATCGCGATGCAAAGGTAGGTCGGAAGCGTTTCAATCTTCAGAATGGCGCTCCAGGGAAATTGCGGAAAGTACTGAACCAGAAGACGATCGCCGATAACGAGCGATTTCGTGATGAGTATGGCGCCGAGTAACCCCAGATGAAGGAGAAAGGGCTCTTTTTTGCCCATGGCATACAGGCCGACGAAATAGAGCGATATGACCAGCAGGGCGCCGACGATAAAAATATTGAATGCGCGACGCGCGACGGTACGGTGCAGCAGTTGGTTCTGGACGCCGGCAATGATGTTCCGCGGCATTCCGCCCCCGTTACCGTGAAAATTGGCGACGTGAATCGTCAGCCGTACGTGCGGCTGCTGCGGAAAAACCGTGATAGTTTGCGGCAGGTACTGGGGAATCGTATGCGTCTTATCCGACGCGACAACACCGTTCGACGCGACTTCCGTTGTATCAAGCCACATGCGATACGAGGTGCGCATCTCGGGAATCGCCAGCGCCAAAGGAGCCTGCGGCTTAATTCCTACGAGTCGAAGGGAATAGGTTGCATACCCGAGGGCCGCAGATACCGCTCCCGGCCGGCTGTCACGGTTCCAAAGCCCCGGTATCTCGTGATAGCGTTCAACGGCCGGCTCTCGTTTCAGAAAAAAATCGTCCGGCGCTATCAGCTTCTTCCAGTAAAACTCCCACTCGCCGGAGAGTCGTACGGGGCCTTGCGTCTGTAAATTCCATGAGGAAAGGTCAAGCACTCCCTTGACGGCACAGGGCGGTTTACCTTGCCGGCGGGGAATGATCGAACACCTGAGGGATGAAAACGGAAGGCAGACGGCAATAATGCAGGTGCCGCAATTTAAAACCGTTACTTTTTTTCTGGTTTTCATCCGATAATCCTCACGCACCCTCCGGCTTCGCACGCCGGCTAAGGGTAGATTGCGAAATACCCAGAATCTGCGCGGCAAGAGTCTGGTTGTTGCCCGACTTCTGGAGCGCTTTCGCGATCAGATACTCCTCAATTTCTTTGAGTTTCGGAATACCGCCATGTAGCAACGTTTCAACCGGCTGCGGTTGAACGGACGACCGGCCGTCGGACGAACAGCCCTGAGAACGTGCGAACTGTTCAAAGGCGTCGGGGCCGATTTCGCTGCCCCGGCATCGAGTGACTGCATCGAAAACCAGCGCCTGCAGTTCACGGACATTTCCCGGAAACCGGCATTGCTGCAAGAGTGCAACGACAGCAAAAGGAACCGCCGGCGCTGTCTTCTTCAGTGCCGCCGCCGCCTCGGAGGCGAAATGCTCGACCAGCAGGGGAATATCATCCGGTCGTTCGCGCAGCGGCGGAACATGGATATGATGTGTCAATAAACGGTAGTACAGGTCATTACGAAACTTCCCCTCGCGCATGGATGCATCCAGATTTTCATTGGTTGCGGCGATTACCGCCGCCTCGATGGTCTTGACCGAATCCGAACCGAGGGGATAGTATTCCCCTTCCTGAAGAAGGCGCAGCAGCTTGATCTGCGAAGCCGGCTGCAAGGTACCGATCTCATCCAGAAAAAGCGTTCCGCCGTCAGCCTGCTCGACAAGCCCGGGGCGTTCACTCCCCGCACCGGTAAACGCGCCCCGGTGGTGGCCAAACAGCGTATCGGAAAACATGGTATCGTCAAGGCCGCCGACATTGACGGCGACGAATTTTCCGGTACGCATGCCGGCGGCGTGTATCGCGCGCGCGATGAGTTCTTTGCCCGTCCCGCTCTCACCGGTGATCAATATCGGACGGGGACTTGCCGCGATCGCTTCGATATATGAAAAAATCGAGTGCATCGATTCACTTGCCGTCACGATGGGAGCAAACAACTCAGGAGTGCGTACGCCTGCGGTGAGCATGTGGGATCGCAGCGAACTGTTTTCCCGGCGCAGTTCGCCCATCTCAATGGCGTTGCGCAGACTCGTCACCAGACGGTTTACATCAACCGGTTTGACCAGATAATCGTAGACGCCCTGCTTCATGCATTCGACGGCAGTGGAAACGTTGTTTGAACCCGTTACTACGATAATAACGATTTCCGGGTGTATTTCGCGAATGTCCTCAAGAAGTTCCAAACCGGTTATATGCGGCATGAACAGGTCGAGCATGAGAGCGGAATAGGTGTTCCGTTCGATCAATCCCATAACCTGACGGCTGTCGCCGCAGAGTTCGAAATTGTCGATACGGTTCAGCCGCAAGGTCATTTTATATGATTGAAGAACGTCTTCCTCGTCATCAACGATGAGAATGGGAAAACGGGGAAAAGCCTGCTGGGTCATACGGCGGAATCCTTTACAGATAAAGTGTCGAATGAATTGAACCGGCCGACCGGGGAAAAGCATCCTCCCCCTGCAGAGTTTACGGCCCACTATAACCGATGCCGGGAAATCAAGGTTTAAGATATAAGGTGCGGGTCCGTACGTCAAGGATTGCATGCTGTTACGGACAATCCGTCCGGAAAACCGGACCGAATATAATTGCTCACTCCCGCCGGCGCTCTCTATGAAGTATGAATAATGCATAGAAGCCATGAATTTTGAATCGTCTTCCATGTCGTCGCATTTCGATGCCTGCCCTCGCGATACGGCGGAATCGGGTGTGCCGGCAGGATATCCGTTCTCGAGGGAATGGAAAACCACTTCTCCGATGTAATCAAACCATCTGGCATGAATTTCGCTAATATATTTCGGTTTTCTGAATCAAACCGATCTCAAGATGACACCGTTACTTCAATGGGAGGGCAACATGCGAACAGGCAAAGACATGAATGGTCTTTACCGGGAGAGTATTTTTGCAGAATTTCTGCGATTGGAGCGCAGGCGTACCGAACGATCGAAAATTCCATTCGTATTGATCATTATCGAAATAAGAAATTTCATGAAGACACACCGGAAAAACGGTCTCCGGGAACTTTCCGGCGTTCTCGAAGGGTGTTACCGGGAGGTCGATATCAAAGGATGGTATAAGAAGCAGTCGATTATCGGAATAATCTGTCCGGATGCACATGGCACAATGATTGAGTTGCTCCGGCAAAAGTTTTTAACTGCTCTCGAAAAAAAATTTCCCGACCTCCTTCATGTTGGTCTGATAGTATCATTTATTGTTTTTCCGGAAAATGAAGCAACCGATACAACTATTCTCAACAGAATTTACCCGGAAATGAAAGGATTCTCTCCCGAAAAAGTGGTCGAACATGTCTGCAAGCGCGCGATGGATATTGTCATCGCACTCTTGATTCTCGTCATCTGCGCTCCGATCATGCTGGTTGCTGCGGCGGCAATCAAACTGAGTTCACCGGGACCGGTTGTATTCAAACAGGAGCGTGTCGGGCTGGGTGGCCGTATATTCACCTTTTTCAAATTCCGCTCAATGCATACCGGAAACGACAATTCGGTCCACAGGGAGTTCATTACCGATTTCATTACATCACGGAACTCGGAAAAGTGCAACAACACCGGGACTTTTAAAATCGTCCACGACCGTCGGGTGACGCCGGTCGGCCGCATCCTGCGAAAAACGAGCATCGACGAACTGCCCCAGCTTTTCAATGTCCTGCGAGGTGATATGTCCCTCGTCGGCCCGCGTCCACCGGTCCCGTATGAAGTCGACATCTACGATCTCTGGCACCGCCGTCGGGTGATGGAGATCAAACCGGGGATTACCGGATTCTGGCAGGTATACGGACGAAGCCGCACCTCCTTTGAAAACATGGTGCGTATGGATATTCATTATATTAGAAACCGCTCCCTTCTTTTCGATATCGCCCTCCTGCTCAAAACCCCTTTTTCTCTGCTAAAAGGAGCCTACTAACAAACGCCTCATAACGCAATACGTCTTTTCCAAGTCAAATTACCACCGCCAGAGGCGGTGGCTTGTTTTGGGGGCGGGCGGAGCCCGCAACAAAACAAGACGAGCAGTATTGCTCGCAT
>JAFGNB010000003.1 GCA_016927235.1 Chitinispirillaceae bacterium | reverse complement strand
TCTGGTGGTTCCCGTTCGGTGTGTATCGGGGGGAGAGCTTCCCCGTCTGCATGACCACAACGAGGAGTGTCCGGATGAATCCAAATCGTTTATGCACAGTATTGCTCACGTCGGCGCTGCTTCTTTTCTCCTGTTCGGGAGAGGTGCAGCAGGGGGTCTGGAAAACGATCACCTTCATGGATGTCGAGAATGTAACCCATAAAGTCGGCATTCGTCTTACCAATGCCGTTTACGACAGCCGGACGGGTTTTCTCAAGGTCGATGGCGAGCTGAAAAATAAAATGAAGGAGAAGCGCCTTTTCAATGTCCGCAACTGGGTGTACCGTCTCAACCTCGAAGAGGGCAAATACCTTAAGCCGCAGAGTGTCGGACTTCCATCGATCCCGCTTCAGGCGATGAAGGATGACGGCACCTCGTGGGTTGAAAAGTTTACATTGATCTATAACGTCGGTCCGGGTAAATCGACCGCCGGTGTCGTCCTCGATTATGCCGATCAGTTTTTCATGACGGGCCAGATCAACAACATCGTCATATCCGTTCCCCTGCACATCGAGAGCGGTTCGGTAACGTCGCGCGGCTGACTGCCGCGGCTCTTCCGGAACCGAAGGCCCGCGCGCGATGCATTATGCGCCGGCACTCGCTCAGCCGAGCGGCGAGCGGCCCTCATAGGCCGATTTCTCATCTGAAAAAAAGGTCACGTGCTTGTCCGCGCCCAGCAGGGTCAGCGTTTCGAGGATCATGCCGGGGGCGCCGTAGGCACGGCAACAGCCTTTCGAAGCGGCAATGTTTTTTGTCACCTCCAACAACGCTTCGGCTCCCGCGCCATCGACCGCCTCGAGTCCCGACAGATCGAAAAGGTACAGCGACACCCCGTCGGCAGGACGCATTTCCCTGCAGGCGGAAAGGTCGAATTCGCCCGTCATTTCCCCTGATATATTGATCCGGTATACGCCCTCCTCGAGCTTGGCGACGAAGAGAAATCCCAAACGGCCGATCGTCTCTTTTTTTTTCATGAAATCGTCCTGGGAGATCTCGAATTCGACATCGGTGGCATAAATATGAAACACCTTATCGAGATTGAGCGCGGTGAACATGTTGTAAACCGGTTCCGAGACATTGACCAGGCTTACCGTTCCGTTCCGTTCAGCGACGAAACGACGGATGCGTATCATCAGGCCGAGCCCGGAGCTGTACAGCGCACGCGTATGCGAAAAATCGAGAACGACATGGTCTTTCCGGTCGCGCAACCGGTTCCCGATTTTCTGCTCGATCGCCCTGTTGTCGTACATGGTGATCGCGTCGGGAAGGGTTATCCAGAGATAACCGGGACGTTCTTCGATTCGCAGTTCGTTTTCGCTGTTCATGATGTTACGTTCCTTCGACGGTGATAGATTGATCTTTAAGAGAAAAACGCTTATTGACAAGCAGTGAGGTGACCGGCAATGAATTGTCGTAAAGGGTGAAGGAGGTTCCCGGATAACAGCGGTCGAAAACCCTGATGAAACCGTCGCGAGCGCCGGGCAGGGTGAGCGCGGAGTTCAACTCCTTTATCTTCTCTTCGACATAGCCGGCCTTTTTTTTCAGGGCATTGTACGCTTCGACCCATTTTCTGACTTCATCGCGACTGCGGTCGGAGGTTTCCTCGCCGCCGGTGCGCTTCATCAGCGCCGCCTTGGTCTTCAACTGCCGTTCGACCGGCTCAAGTTCGGCGGCAAGCCGCTGGTGCAATGCGGAAAGCTCCCTTATTTTTTCGTTGATAATCGACTTGTTCTTGTCGTAAATCAAGAGTTTTGTCGCGACGCCTTTTTCACTGCCGCACTGCCTGACGCTGATCGACTTTTCCGCCCGTATCTCACCGCCGATGATGCTGTTCTGATGACCGTTCCCCTCGCACGATTCGCAGACGACCCTGCAATGCAGCAGGTATTTTTCGAACGTTACGACACCTTCGGTGCGGAGGTGCGCGTCCTGAGCGAAATTGAGGGTGATTCCCTTTTTTGCGGTGATGACGGTGTCGCCCTTCCCGACGACTCCTCTATCGATAATGACCTGTCCGGCACGCGAAGTGACGGTCGCCGATTCGATCTCGCCCTTGATGTGGATCGACCCTTCGGCCTCGACGGTAAACCCCGGCCGCACGTTACCCCCGATAAGGACATCGCCGGTGTACTTGATATTGCCGACGCTGAAGTCGACGTCGTTGTCGACATGCAGCAGCTCCGCTACGGTAAGAAGCGAGTTGTCGAAAAAAACAATACCGGTTGTCGCGGCATGAAGCTGCATGACGTCGGCACTCGTTACCGTATTGCGGCCCGCCGGCAGCGGGAGGTCCTGTCCCGGTTGCGGTGCGATCGGTTCTCCGGTGACGGTGATCCCCGGTTTCCCCAGTCCAGGAGGATATCTGATCGCCAGCAGATCGCCCTTGGATACCGAGGTAAACGTCTGGATGCTCCGATAATCGACGCTGCCGTCGCTGCGCATTTTCGGCCGTATTTCGGGAGAGAGTGCGACTTTGATCTCTATACGTGCATCCGCTCCGTCTTCGGGGGGAGTCGCCGCCGCCACATCGATGTAGCGTTCGAAGAGCGATTCAACGCAGATACGGACAAGGCGCTCAGTGTCGATGCCGTGCACAATGCCTTTCCGTTTAAGGTAGAAAAGAAGCTGGTGCGCATTCGGTTTGCTTCCCTTCAGCAAGTACCGCTCGGAGATTTTTATGCTCGCTTTCAGAGGGGTCATTGAACAGCTTATATAGTTGTCCATCGTTTCGTCGTAGTACTCAAACGACGGACCGATCTTTTCAGGCACTCCGCGGGCGCGGGAGAAAACACTCCTGAATCGATCGGCGTCGAAATTCATTACCCCCGCATTTTCCACCGCATCGATAATCGACTCGACGGTGATCGATTCCCTGTCGGACCGTGTCACGCCGACATAGACGCCGTCGTTGCGCTCCTCAACGGCAATTGATTTTCCCGACAACGGATTTTTCACCCTACCGCCCATGCTCCTTTAAAAAAGCGCTTCACGTGTAACCGACTGCCGATGCCTCGATGCAATTCATTATACCGCAATGAAATGGAACGTGCAAGCGGAACAAAACGCCGGGAAGCGGCAAACGGCCGGGGCATACGCCCGCACGAAGGGGGTGCCGTGGAAAAAAAACGCTTGCGAACAGTGCATTGCTTTCACTGTCCGCATATACTATCTTTACACATCATTTTTCGCATCCCGCAGGAAAATGAAAATCCAACAGCATGCGATCACCGTTACGGCAGGTAAACAAACGGTTTCCGCGAAAGGGATTCGTGCCTTCAGCACGTAATCGACGACTCCGTTAAGGGGCGGAATGCCCGTGGAACACGGTACGGCGTGCTGAAAAACACGGAAGCGGCGCGCCGATGAAGCGGTGCGGACGGGCATGAAGGGCCGGCGGGTGAAAGGGTTGTCAAAGGGTATGTCGGACTCCATAGCGAGTATGCGCAATATCGGCATCAGCGCGCATATCGACTCGGGCAAGACGACGCTGACCGAACGGATGCTTTTTTACTGCAAGAAAATCCACGCCATCCATGAGGTCAAGGGAAAAGACGGCGTGGGCGCGACCATGGATTCCATGGATCTGGAACGGGAGCGCGGGATCACCATTTCGTCCGCCGCCACCAATGTCAGGTGGAGAGATCATTCGATCAACATCATCGACACGCCCGGGCATGTCGATTTCACCATCGAGGTGGAGCGCGCCCTGCGGGTTCTTGACGGCGCCGTTCTGGTGCTCTGCTCGGTCGGAGGGGTTCAGTCGCAGTCGCTCACCGTCGACCGCCAGCTCAAACGGTACAAGGTTCCGCGTCTTGCATTTATCAACAAATGCGACCGCCTGGGCGCCGATCCCTTCAAGGTCGTCGGGCAGGTGCGCCATAAACTCGGGCACAATGCCGTGCTTCTCCAGATTCCGATCGGTCTGGAAGAGCGGTTCGAAGGAATAATTGATCTGGTGACCATGCAAGCGGTCTATTTCAACGGACCCAGCGGTGAAACACTGCGGCACGAACCGATACCCGGCGCCCTTCGGGAAAAGGCACAACAGTACCGTGAGCTCCTTATTGATTCGGTTTCGATGTTCAGCGACCAGCTGGCCGAAGCGTTCCTCGAAGGGAGGGAGACGCCCGACCAGATAACGCATGCGATCCGCGCGGGCACGCTCTCGCTCGACCTCACACCGGTGTTCATCGGATCGGCCTATAAAAACAAGGGAATACAGCCGCTCCTCGACGGCGTGATCGACTACCTCCCCGATCCGTCGGAAGTCACGTATATCGCCAACGATCTCGACGGGGACGGCGCGCCGTTTCCCGTCGAGGCGCGCGTCGAGGCTCCGCTGATCGCGCTGGCGTTCAAGCTTGAAGACGGCCCGTACGGGCAGCTCACGTATATTCGCATCTATCAAGGGAGGGCCGGAAAGGGAAGCGAGGTCGCCAACGCGCGGACCGGCAAACGCTTCAAAATCGGACGCCTTATCAGGATGCATGCCGATTCCATGGAAGATATCGACGAGGCCACGTGCGGAGACATCGTGGCGCTCTTCGGTATCGATTGCGCTTCGGGAGACACCTTCTGCGACGCTTCGATCAATGTCGCCATGAGCACCATGTTTGTTCCGGAGCCGGTTGTTTCACTCGCCGTCACCCCGAAGGACAAGAGGTCGGAAGATAAACTCTGGAAGGCGCTCAACCGTTTTTCAAAGGAGGACCCCACCTTCAGGACATTCGTCGACGGCGAATCGAATGAAACCATCATCCGCGGCATGGGTGAACTCCATCTCGAAATCTATATCGAACGCATGCGACGCGAGTACGGGATCGAAATCGACATCGGCATGCCGCAGGTCGCCTACCGTGAGACGATAACGCGATCCGCATCCTTCGACTACACGCACAAAAAACAGACCGGCGGCGCCGGTCAATACGGACGGGTCGCGGGGATCCTCGAGCCGAATCATGAAAAAGAGTATGATTTCGTCAATGCCGTCAAGGGCGGCGTGATTCCGAACGAGTACATTTCCTCATGCGACAAGGGGTTCAGATCGTGTCTCCGGAAGGGAAGCATCATCGGCTTCCCGATCGTGGGGGTCACCTGTACGATTATCGACGGGAATTTCCACCCGGTCGATTCTTCGGATAACGCCTTTCAACAGGCGGCCATCGGAGGATTCCGGCAAGCGTATGAGAAGGCGCGGCCGATACTTCTCGAACCGGTGATGAAGGTCTCGGTCGAAGGGCCTCGCGAATTCCAGGGAACCGTTCTCGGCAGCATTCATCAGCGTCGCGGCATCATCGTCAGCACCACCGAAGAGGGCAGCTTCAGCAGGGTCGACGCGGAAGTGCCCCTGAACGAAATGTTCGGGTATGCAACGACGCTCAGGTCGCTTACACAGGGGAAAGCCGAGTTTTCCATGGAATTTCTCAAGTACGGCAAAGTGCCGTCGTCCCTTTCCGATGAGCTGAAAAAAGAGTACCTTGAAAAGAAAAAAACGGGAAAAAAGCGATAACCGGGAGCGTGGTTATGATAAAAGAAGAGATCGTCCGAAGAAGTCCTTTCCGCATACTTGAACGTTCCATTCATAACGGTCTCGGAAGAGGAAACATCGGTCTGGTTGCGGCGCACAAGGGCGTCGGAAAGACCGCCTGTCTGGTCCACCTCGCCACCGATCAGCTGTTTCAGGGCAAACATGTTCTCCACGTTTCATTTTCACCCGATACGAGCCATATCATTGCCTGGTACGAGGATATATTCAAGGAGATCGCGCAGCGGTACGCGCTCGAGGGCGCGATGGACATTCACGACGAGGTGGTGCGGCGAAGGATCATCCTGAATTTCCGACAGGAAGTCGTATCGGCGCGTCACGTCCATGAAAGCATGTTGTCGATTGTCAATGATGCCCGTTTTACCGCCGATCTCGCCGTCATCGACGGGTACGATTTTACCAAAAGCAACGAGACGGAGTTTCACCTCTTCAAGGAACTTGCCGAAACGCTGGATATCGAACTCTGGTTCAGCGCCACCCTGCGGCCCGGGGATCGCCAATGCAGCGACCGGGGAATCCCCCTCCCGCTCGAACCGTTTATGGGCGACACGGCGATTCTCATCATGCTCAATCCCCGTGAGGATTATATTCATCTTAATCTGGTCAAAGACCACGAGGTCATGCCGAATTGCGATCTGCATCTCAAGCTGGATCCGCACATCCTTCTGATCGCCGACGAACGCTGAACGGAAACGCCGGCCGTTCTTTCCGGCATCATGAAAACCGTTACCTGAGGAAGTCGCCGTAATCCTTTTCCATTCAGTGCGATACGACAATAAGGTCCCCGTTGGTGCTGATTGAAAATCGCTCTCCGTTATCATGCGGTATTTCCTGCTGGATAACCGCTGTCCATTGATGCATAATATAACAGCGATCAGCCCCGTCGAACCGGTTTTGGATTGAACAGATGGTGCATTTCAAGCGTTCCGTTATCCTTTTATCACTGGTGATCCGGTCGTCCGCGGGGTATGCCGAAGAGGCACCGGGAGAGCGGCAGGCCCAGCGTATCCCCTACCCGATTCCTCTGGTTAAGCTGTCGGTGATGGAGGATGCCGCCGCGGTGCGCATCTCACGGCC
This sequence comes from Chitinispirillaceae bacterium, assembly GCA_016927235.1. Lineage (GTDB taxonomy): Bacteria > Fibrobacterota > Chitinivibrionia > Chitinivibrionales > Chitinispirillaceae > JAFGNB01. Next base: position 1,665 of record JAFGNB010000003.1, on the reverse strand, counting down.
GGAGTCGGCGGATTATGCGGTCGTTTCCGCGCTTGACGACCTGGCGGTCAAAAGCAGCCGGCACAAGACCGAAAGGACCACCTATCGCGAATCGCCGGATAAAGCCTATTATCTTACCGATTTTGAAGCCCGGCAGCTCCTTTTGGCCGTGAAGTCGTTTGTCGAGACCCTCGAGGAATTTGAAAAAAACCTGCAGAACGGCAGATGGGGAAAGTGCCTCTACCTTGACGCTTTCCTTCCGAAATTCATTCGCGGCTTCTACCTGCTGCTGGGCGCATCACGGAATGCGACTGAAGGGTATTTGAAAAAGACCCGGACGTTTGAAAAAGAGTTCGACGTATCGCTCAACTCGCCCCGCTCCGTCGCTCGGGTCGCTTCGTGGCGGAAAAATCCTCAGGGCATCCTCAAACTGCGCATCGCTTCCAAGGAGCTCATTTTTCAGTTGAAAAAGTGGGAAAAACGCGAATTGTCAAACCCGGGACGAAATCCGGAAATCGCACTGAGCCTGAGGAGCGAAGAGGCGCTCGACCTTTTCGTTCGCATCTATTTCTTCAGTCAAACGCCCGTTTTCTGCTCACCGCCGCCGAAGGGCCGGTACTGACTCCGCACCAGGCACCCGCCCGAAAAAACAGTGTGAATCAATGTGTGCGAATGCTATTTTTTAACCGCATAGGAAGTAATTTACGCTCACGGTCCATTCGGCGTGCGCGCTGAGATGGCGGTTCCAGTCAGGGCACGGGTAATGGGCATCGAACTCCGACGGATGGTATGACGACGCGAATCGGTTCGCTTCTTTCCGAAAAACTCGGGTTTGACGATGCGCTTCTTGACCGGGAAGCGCTCAACGCCAGAGAGAGCGGATTACCGCTTGGGGAGCACCTGATGCGGACGTGCGGACTGGATGAAACGGATCTGTATTGTGCCCTGGCGGAACAGTTCGCGCTTGAATTTATCGCCGATCCCCAGAGTTCCTTCAACCCCGAGCTTTTGCGCGATTTTCCCGTCGAGCTTTTCAGAGAAGGGCGCGCGCTTCCGCTTTCCGTCGACGACAACACTGTTCGTATACTCGTCGACGATCCGCTCGATCTCGATACGGTGCAGCAGGTCGAGCTGGCAATGCGCCTGACCGTCCGGTGCGCTCTTACCACCCCCTCGGCGATGCGGAAGCTTCACAAAAAATATTTCGAGAGCGACTCCCCGTTCCTGCAGTCCGCGGGAAAAATCACGCGGGAGTATGAAAAAACCATGCAGGCCGACGATTCGCTGTCGCTTGAAGAGATTCGTCAGCGCACCGAATCGGAGCCGGTGGTGAAAATGGCGGAACTCATTTTCGACGAAGCGATAAAGCTCGGCGCTTCCGACATCCATATCGAACCGTCGGAACGGCGCGCGACCGTCCGTTTCAGGATCGACGGCCTGCTGCGCCAGCACATGGAATTGACGAAATGGATGTTTTCGCCGATCACCTCGCGCATTAAAATCCTCGCCGATCTCGACATCGCCGAAAAACGCTCCCCGCAGGACGGGCGTATCCGGTACCGGTTTCAAAACACGCCCTACGACTTCAGGGTCTCCACGCTGCCGACCCACTTCGGGGAGAAGACGGTGATACGCATCCTGAAGCACGATCTCACCCTGCTCGATCTGGGAAACATAGGGTTGACG
>JAFGNB010000034.1 GCA_016927235.1 Chitinispirillaceae bacterium | reverse complement strand
TATCCCGACCGGGCGCGCGAACTCGAGATCGAAGGGACGCTCGAGGTAATCATCATTATCGACACGCAGGGAAAGGTGGCCTCGGTCGAGGTGGTGCGGTCGCCCCATTCCAGCATCACCGCCGCCGCCCGGAAGATAATCGAAACCTGGCGTTTCAAGCCGGCGCGCAACAAAGGGGTGCCCGTTCGGATGCGGGTGCGTCAGGTGATTGAATTTACATTAGAGTAGGAACAACGCTGTGGAGCGTATCATCCCAATCTTCTTAGGGTAACGCCCATGATAAAAATACTCATCATCCGTTTCAGCTCCATCGGTGATATCATTCAGTGCATGTCGATACTGCCGCCGCTTAAAGCAAGTTATCCCGACGCCAAAATCCACTGGATAGCCCGCGCCGACATGGCGCCGCTGCTCAAGATCGACACCCGGATCGACAGGATCTGGGAAGTCGATCGGAAAGACGGCTTCAACGCCTTTGTCAAAACCGCGTGGGCATTACGAAAAGAGGGATTCACCCATATCTACGATGCTCATTCCAATATCCGATCGAACATCGTCAAATTGGCGCTCTGTCCATTGGGTATATGCGCCGTCGGTCGAAACAAGCAGTTGGCGACGCGGCCGAAAGACCGGTTAAAAAGGCTCCTGCTCTTTCATTTACGCGTCAATCTGTTCCCGAAGCCCTTCAGGTCGTTCGCGTCGTTCATCGAACCGCTCGGCAGCTTTAGTGATTACAAGGAGAGACCGGTCCGTCATGACGCCCTAACAGTGTATCGATTTCCCACGGGAGCAACGGAAAAGGTCGATGCATTGCTTTTACCCCTCAGGCAAACCGCATGGATCTGCCTTGTTCCCTCCGCAGCCTGGGAGTTGAAACGATGGTCGATTGACTATTGGAAGAGATTGGTTGAAATCATTCCCGCCGCGCATTTCGTCGTGATCGGCGGACCGCTCGACGTTTTCTGCGACGATATCGCAAAGAGCGCCCCCGAAAGAGTCGTCAACCTTGCAGGCAGGACCTCCCTGGTGGAAAGCCTCTATGTGATCTACAAGGCCCCCTATGTCATCAGCGGCGATACCGGATTTTTACATGCGGCAGATCTTTTTCACAAACCGGGACAGGCGCTTATCGGTCCCACCGCATTCGGGTTTCCCACGGGCGGAAGCATGAAGGTCACCGAGGTTGATCTGCCGTGCCGCCCCTGTACGAAGGACGGCAACGGACGATGCAGGAACAGGGAGTATAAAAAATGCCTGATGGATATCACCCCTGAAATGGTTAAAAGCCGGCTCGATTGTCAGATGTAAGCCGGGCGGCCTCGCGCTTCACGACCGGTCGGTTTAGTAGGTGACCCCGCCGCTGTCCACCATCGGCACAAACCGTACCGGAATAAGGCCCTCTTCGACGATCGACCCGCCCTTTTTTGTCAGCAGCACCAGCTCCTGCGTTCCTCTTTCGCCAAAGGGAATGATCATTGTTCCTCCCTCTTTAAGCTGTTCTACCAGGGGGGCAGGCAGGTGCGTCGGCGCGCAGGTAACGATTATGGCATCAAAAGGAGCATGTTCTTTCCATCCATTGTAACCGTCACCGATCCGAATGGAAATATTCCTGTATGATGACAGCATCGTTTGCGCCCGTCTCCCCAACGTTTCTATTATTTCGACGGTATAGACATGGTTGCAGAGCAGCGAAAGAACCGCAGCCTGATACCCTGAACCGGTACCGATCTCCAACACGTTCATGGAACGATCGGGTTTCAGCGCTTCGGTCATCAGCGCGACGATGTATGGTTGGGAGATAGTCTGTCCCTCTCCGATCGGAAGCGGAGAATCGTTATAGGCTTTATGGCGCAGATTGGGGGGAACGAAAAGGTGGCGCTCCACCGTTTGCATCGCTTTCAAAACCCGCTCGTCGGTAACACCTCTGGCGGCGATCTGTTCGCTGACCATCCGTTCACGCAGCGTGCGGTACTGTGTTTCGGAGCCGTCCCCGGCGTTGCAGGAAAACACACAAATCGCAATGAAGAGCAAACGTGATGAGGTTTTAACAAGGGGGGAAGATACGTCTGTATCCCTGGCGGAAGAACGGGCACCTCCGGTACTTGTGCTTTTATTGCAACAAAGAAGGAACGGCGTGAAGTAAAAATTATGCATTTAATCCACCCCTCCTCTCCTTTTTAATAAAATAGTCCGGTATACGTGGAAGAGCAAGTGGGCATTTGAGGGATTAAGCATCATACTCTTAACGACGCTTGTTTTCGACCGGGTGGTGAGCATCGGGTCCGTTGCAAGGGCGCATCGGCTTCGATTGGGACGGAGTCGCCGAATTTCAAATATAAATAATAAAAGGCGAGTATCAATCGTTACGCGTCCTGGCAGGCGATATTTTTATTGTCAAGATACCACGATCACCGCTTCCCGCTCCTGCGCAATTACTTCGCTTGGTCCGGCCAAAGACCATGGTAATACATTGTATTTGTCTTTTTCATATAGTTATTTTAATACATACTCATACTATTCGGTGCGCCATGGATGCAGACGAGAGCCAATGCAGGTGTAAAAATATTGTAGGAATGCAATCATGATTTTCAGAATAATTATGGTTAGTATTCACCACCACCTTCCCGGGAGAATATATGGTTGAGACCGTAGTGCAATCGTTACGCAAGTACGTTTTCTGGACGTTGATCACGGCAATCGGCGCACTGGGGGCCGATGATCGTCTCAACAACTTGATGAAGGATGGTAAGTTCGCAAAGGCCGTCGATTACATCGACAAATCGCTGCCGCCGCCGCAGCGCACCGTTGAGATTTGGCTGCAGTATGCGGAGGCGCTCGAGAAAACGGGAGCGGACAAACAGAGGGTGCTGAAGGCGTTTGTTGAAGCCCAGAAAGTGCAGCCGAGCGACCCTCGGATATTCGCCGCAATGGGAGAGTTCCATGTACGCCAAAAAAAGTATCAGGAAGCCATCAAATTATTACAGAAGTGGTATCTGCTCGAACGGAGCGCCGAGGCGGCCGAGGCAATGGCGACCTGCGCGATGCACCTTAAACAGTACGATAAGGCACGGGACGCCGCCGAATCGGCGGTCATGCTTGACAGCAATGCCATCGAACCGCGTAAAATCCTCAGTTTTCTCTATTTCAACGATAAGGACTGGGCCGCCGCGGCGCAGCAGCTTGAAGCGATCGTTGCAAAAATCAAAGATGACGTCGGCTACTGGAAAAAGCTTGCCCGCTGTTATGAAGAACTCAACAAGCGCGAAAAACTGATCGTTGCCGTCGAGCGCATCGTTAATCTTGACAATAAAGATATACGGTCGCGAAGCATCATGGTCGACTACTATCTTCAGAAAAAGGACCGCGTCTCCGCATTCCCGCTGCTGAAAGAGCTGGCCGTCCTGACTCCCGACGATGCCAAGATATTTAAACACCTCTACCAGATCAGTTTGGCGAACAACCAAAAAAAAGATGCCGTCCTGTATCTGCGCAATTTTTTAATGCTCGATTCTTCCGATGCCGTCTCTTACAAAACGCTGGGCGATCTGCTCTATGAACAGAAAAACCTGAACGAGGCGCAGAAAGCCTACCGAAAGGCATTGAGGCTTAATCCGTCCATTACGGGTATTTACCGGCCGTATATGACCATACTTCTTGAACAAAAGCTTGATGACGAAGCCGTCGCCGTAGCCCCGAAAGCAATCAGCGCAAACGAAATCGATGCGGCGACCTATGCCGCCATCGGGAATATTTACAAAAAGAAGAACAAGTGCGGCAATGCCGTCGTTTATTACCAGAACGCATTGAAAACCGATGTCAAAAACTTCGCTGTCCTCTCGTCGCTCGCGGAATGTCAGGCTTCCATGGGAAAAAACAACGAAGCGCTGCTCAATTACCAGCAGGTCGTTATGCTCAATCCGAATGCCGCTGCCGAATACAAGCAGATCGGCGACCTTCTCAGTGCGCAGAACAGAACCGATGACGCCATTGATAATTATCGGAAGTATCTGGAGAAATCACCGGCGGACGAACGCATCGCAAGCGTTGTCGCTCTGCACTATCATTCCAAGAAGCAATGTAAGGAAGCATTGCCGTACTTTGAAAAAATCAAATCCTCCCAGATGCTGAAGGTATCGCTGGTAACGAAGATGGGCGACTGTTATTTCCAGGTAGGGAATTATCCCAAAGCCGTTGAATACCTCGCCAAGGCACGCTCGCAAAATCCGTCTCCGTCCGTCCTTCGGGAAATACTCAAACCGCTTGCCGTTTCCTATGAAAAGGCAGGGTCGTTCGTCGAAGCAGCCAAAGCGTATGAGGCTTATGTCAAATTGCCGGGAGTAAAGGATGCCGACGCCTCCTACAAGCAAGCGTCACTTCGTGAAAGCGCCGACCGCGCTTCGGCGATGACTCTTTACCAGACAAATACCGTAAAGTTCCCTGATGATCCCCGCAGTTTCATACGCCTTGGAATCCTTCTGCTTGAGGAAAAGAATCAGAAGAATAAAGCCATTGCTATGCTGCAAAAAGCGTCGGTCCTCGCTCCCAAGGATACGCTTATCGCTCAGAAACTGTGTGACGCCTATTACTCAACGGGCAGTACCGAAAAGGCGCTTGACGCCGCCATGAAGCTTGCAGCCCTGCAGCCCGACAACCTTGCCGCCAACCAGCGCGCAGGTTCTATTCTCTACAATAAAAAACAGTACGGACAAGCCATTCCCTACCTTGAGAAAGTGAAGGAAGCTTTGCCGAAGGACGTCAATGGTGCGCTTATGCTTGCCGATGCCTACCTCCAGACAAAAAATGCGTTTAAGGCCATGGGAGTGTACGGCGGAGCAAAGGAACTTCAGCCCGATAATGTTGAGATCTGGTTGTCGCTTATTGCCGCGGCGGAGGCTGCCGGACAAAATGATAAAGCCGCCGAATTCAGAAAGGGCTTGGCGGCTTTAGATAAAAAAATCATCGCAAAAGACTTAAAAGCCGTTGATGCGCGATTACGTTTGGCGGAGTACCGATATGCTCAAAACAATCTTGACGGTGCATTCCCTCTTTATAAAGATCTTGCCGAGCTGACGCCGAAGGACAAAAAGGTGGTCTCCCGTCTTGTAGAGATCGCACAGAAAAAAGGGAAAAACGCCGATGCGCTCGTTTATCTGAAGCAGTATGTCACGCTGGATTCGAACAACGCAAAAGCGCATGTAAATCTTGGCGACATGTACTATGAGAAGAAAAAATTCGATGAAGCCCTTGTCGAATATCGTTCGGCATTGAAAATAGATTCTTCTCTTACCGGATTCTTCAAAAAGTATGGAGAAATCGTCGTAGCGAAAAACCTTGAAGACGAGGCGGTGACGGTACTCAATGCCGCGATTAGAAATAATGAAGCGGAACCGAAGATGTTCATTACGCTGGGAAAAATCCATCAGAAGAAAAAACAATACCCTTCTGCAATCGCCATGTATAAAAAAGCCTCCAATAACGACCCGAAAAACGTGGAGGTGCTTGCGGCGCTCGGTGAATGCCAGGCGGCAAGCAACGATATCGCCAACGCCATTGTCACTTACGAGCAGGTTGTGCTTCTTAATCCTCAGGCCGATGTCGAATACAAGGCATTGGGTGATCTGCAGATGCGGCAGAAAAAAACGGAAGACGCCATACAATCGTACCGAAACTATCTTAAAAAATCGGTGCAAGATGATACCATCGCTCGAACCGTGGGCATGCATTTATACGTCAATAAAAAGTATGAAGATGCCGTGCGCTATCTTGAGATGGTTAAAAACACCTCATTGGCCGACAGGGACTATCTGCTTGCTTTGGGAGATTCCTATTATCAGATGCAGGATTGCCGGAAAGTCTGTGCGATTTTTAGCCGGCTCAACACGAAAAAGGCTTCTGAGGCGACGCGTAAAAAAATCCTGCGACCGCTGGGGGAATGCTACGAAAAAACGAACGACTTGATAAAAGCAGCCGAGGCATACGGCGACTATGTCGCCCTGCCGGGGGTCGTCGACGAGGATGCCGCCTATCGTAGAGCATTTTTACGGGAAAAGAGCGATCCGAAGACTGCGGAAGCGCTCTATAGTGCGAATATAAAGGCATTTCCCAAAGACAGCCGCAGTTATCTACGTCTCGGAATGATGTATGCCGCCAATCCCGCCACCCTATCAAAAGCGGTGGCGCCCCTTGGGCAGGCCTCCGCGCTCAATCCCAAGGACGTATCGATTCTTCTGCAGCTGGCGCAGCTATGGAATGCATTGAAAAACGAAGATAAAGAGTTGGAAGTCTATCAAAAGCTTCTTATTCTTGAGCCGCAGCACCTTGAGTCCAATCGGAGAGCGGGTATACTGTTGATGAAGAAAAAACAGTATGTAAAAGCGATTGAAAGCCTTGAAATTGTTGGGGTTACCAACCCTGATGACGCTGAAATCATGCTGATGCTTTCGGATGGCTACCTGAAAACCGGTCGAAAGGAGAAGGGGGTTGAATTATTGGCGAAGGTCCAATCCATACAAAAGGACAATACCGATCTGATGTTCCAACTCTATTCCATCTACCGTGAATTGGGGAAAAACGCCGAAGCCGAAAAAATGATCAAACAGCTTATTGCGCTTAAAAAGGAGAACAGATACCGAGTCCTCCATGCCGGTGACTTAATTGAGCAGAAACGGTATGATGAAGCCAAGTTTTTCACCGACGAGATAATCAAATCCGATCCGATGAACCTTGAAGGTCTCATGCTGTCGGGCAGGATTCTCGCGTTTCAAAAAAAATATGAGGACGCCGTCGAGACCTTTAAAATGGTTGCCTATGTCAATGAAAACTTCGCTCCGGCTTATTATGAACGCGGCGAAATCTACCGGAAACAGAATCTGTTCGACCGCGCCGAATCTTTCTATGAAAAAGCGTTGGAGGTTGATCCGAAATTCGGCCTGGCCGAGCTTGGGCTGGCCCGGATTTACAAGGCTCAGAACAAGCATGCCGAGTATACAGGCCATCTTAAAAAGGCAAAGTCCCTGGATCCCGAAAACAGGGAAATTATGATTGAAGTGAAAGAAAAGGAGACTGCGGCACCGCGGAAACAGTAAAACCGGTTTCTTTGCTGAAAAACAGAATCTCGCAGCGGGGAGGGTGCCGGTTTACAGCCACTTCCTCTTTTTGAAAAACAGCAGAAAAACCGCAACCAAGAGCACCATGACGCCAAGCAGCGCCGGATATCCCCACGGGCGCTCGAGTTCGGGCATGTATTTGAAATTCATCCCGTAAATGCCCGCAAGGAAACCAAGCGGAATAAAGACGGTCGAGATCATGGTGAGCACTTTCATGACTTCGTTCATCCTGTTACTCACCGATGAAAGGTATATGTCAAGAAGCCCCGACAGCGTATCGCGGAAGGTTTCGAGCGTTTCGATCACCTTTATCGTATGGTCGTAAAGGTCGCGGATATAGGGATTGATCTGCGGTCGGATCAGATCGCTTTCCGCACGGAGCATGGTACTCACCACGTCGCGCAGCATCCAGATCGAACGGCGCAGCATGGTGACTTTGGTACGCAGTTTATGGATCCTAAGAGAGGTTGCGGGGATGGGTTGATCGATCACTTCATCTTCGATCAGCTCGATCTCAGCCCCAAGCCGGTCCATGACGGTGAAATAGTTGTCGACGATCGAGTCCATGAGGGAGTAGATAAGGTAGTCCGCCTGCTCTTTACGGGTGCGCCCTAGACCGCGACGGAGACGTTCACGGACGGTATCGAAAATATCTCCCGGTTTTTCCTGAAAAGAGATAACGATATCCCGCAGCAGGAGAAGGCTTACCTGTTCGATCTCAAGGTCGCCTTCACTATTGTTCCAGTAAATCATCTTGAGCACGATATAAAAGTACCGTTCGTGATCCTCCACCTTCGGGAATTGATCGATGGTGACGATGTCCTCGAGGGTGAGATTGTGGATGCCCAGTTCAGTGCCGATCCGTTCGAACAGATGCATATCCGAAAGCCCATCGATGTTGAGCCAGGAAATGGTCGTCGGCTTTTTCAGTGTCGAGAATTCTATATCGGCGGGATGACTTTCCGAACAGCTGTTTTCATTGAACTCGAACAACCAGAAGCGGACCGGTTCCACTTTTTGTACTTCCACGGGTACGATACTTCCCGGCGGCAGCCCTGCTTTTTTCGAGTGGATTCGGGTAGTGAGTTTCATAAACGCAAAACCTCGGCACGGGAAATTTCAGATAAAGATACGTTATGCCGAACGAATCTACGTACATGATAAAATCCTGAAAATTCACCTCTAATAATTTATATTCATAAGTTATTCGCAGTTCTACCCTATGAAAGGAATCTATGGCGCCGCAGCAAAAGACAGCGATTACTCCTACCCGTGCGGACAATTATCCTGAATGGTATCAGCAGGTTATTAAGGCCGCCGATCTGGCGGAAAATTCACCGGTTCGCGGTTGTATGGTCATAAAACCGTGGGGATACAGTCTGTGGGAAAACATTCAGCGTGTACTTGACAGTAAATTCAAGGAGACGGGGCACCTGAATGCCTATTTTCCCCTGTTTATTCCGAAAAGTTTCATTGAAAAAGAGGCGGCCCATGTGAAGGGATTTGCAAAAGAGTGTGCGGTCGTTACCCACCACCGTCTGGAAGCGGGGCTTGACGGGAGGCTGGTCCCGGTCGGTGAACTGGAGGAGCCGCTTATCGTACGGCCGACGTCCGAAACAATCATCGGCGCAATGTTCGCCAAATGGGTGCAATCGTACCGTGATCTGCCGCTGCTTCTCAATCAGTGGGCCAACATCGTACGGTGGGAGATGCGAACACGTCTGTTTCTGCGGACCACCGAGTTTCTATGGCAGGAGGGGCATACCGTGCATGCGACGGAAGAGGAGGCGCGGAGAGAGACGATGCTTATGCTCGACACGTACGCCGATTTCGCCGAAAATTATATGGCAATGCCGGTTATCAAGGGAGAAAAAACCGAAAGCGAACGGTTTCCCGGTGCCGTCGCGACGTGGTGCATCGAGGCGATGATGCAGGACCGTAAAGCGCTGCAGAGCGGTACCTCCCATTTCCTCGGTCAGAATTTCGCCCGGGCTTCGCAAATCAAGTTTCTTGATGCGTCGGGCAGGGAATCGTTTGCATGGACCACGTCATGGGGGGTTTCCACCCGGCTCATCGGTGGTATGATCATGACTCACGGTGATGATGACGGCATGGTCATTCCTCCGCGGCTCGCACCGGCGCATATCGTCATTATGCCGGTGCTGCACGGAGACGGAAGCGAAGGAACCGTTATTGACTATTGTAACAGCCTCGCGGTGCAGTTGCGCCGGTGCACCTATTTCGGGCGTTCCCTTGAAGTGATCGTGGATGCACGCGAAGGCAGGGGGGGGGAGAAGGTCTGGTCGTGGATCAAGAAAGGGGTGCCGGTCTACTGCGAAATCGGTCAGCGCGACATCGCGGCGAATGCGGTGTTCGTCGGTCGGCGCGACAAGGGCCGCAAGGAGCGGTTTACCCTGCAGCGCGATGAGTTCGTCGCCACGATTACGCAGCTGCTCGACGATATACAGAACGGACTGCTCGAGCGCGCACGCATCTACCGCGAGCGACATACCCGCCTCATCGATTCGAAAAAGGATTTTTACGATTTTTTCACTCCGGAAAACAGGGAAAAACCGGAAGTGCACGGCGGTTTCGCCCTCTGCCACTGGAACGGGTCCCCCGGCGTTGAGGAAATTGTCAAGAATGAACTGAACGTCACGATCCGCTGCATTCCGCTCGAATGTGCCGCGGAGGAAGGATCGTGCATCATCACCGGCGAACCGTCGAAGCGACGGGTCGTTTTCGCAAAGGCATATTAAGCAGGGCACTATCGGGTTTATGCTTCATCGGTCAATAATCATGCTGCTGATCACGCTTCTCATGGGGCAATCATTCCCGGAAAACCGGCAGGTCGGCGAGCCGGTCGATTCCTCGGCGGGCGGGACGGAGAAAAAGGGCGGCGTCGGGGGTGCGGTGATAACGATAGGAGTTTTAACCGCTGCCGTTACGGGTGTTGGAGTTTTTTTCCTTTATCGTCGTGCACGACGTGAACGTCACGCCGCTGATTCGGTCATTTCAATCGTCGAGCAGGCATGGGACAGCGCCGGAGTCCTTTACGCGACCGAACATTACGGCGGCGCCATTGCGCAGCTTAAGAAAATAACCGGTATCTGGTATGAATACGAGCGGTACAGCGCGAAATACCGGAAAAAACGGCATGTGCATCCCGACTCGATCCGCGCGGTCATTGCTTCATGCGATTTTCTTGAACGAATGATCCGGCCGATCGAAGCGCTCAGCGGATATGCCGAACGTCTTCCGACAGACGAGTTCGGTTTGGCTCATTTCAGCAGGCATGAACTTTTAAAGATCACGCAATTTCTGCGGAATTCGATCGACAGCATCATGACCGTCAACTCAAATAACCGTGATGCACTGACGTACAGTTTCCGCAATATCAACCGGCGATTGAATACGGTTGATTCCCTTTTGAAAGCGACCTATGCTCAGCAAAAAACGGAGTTCGCCGTCAAGGCGCGTTTTTATTATAACCGTGCCATCGAAGCGAACGATTCGATTGCGCTGCGCCATTTCGTCGAGGATTGCGATTACTATCATATTGATAAAGAGTGGTGCCAGCGTGGCCGCATTGCCCTGCGGGCAACGACGTCTGATAGTTCCGCAACGGGTGCATTGGTAAAAAAAATGACGACCAGAGATTCGATACAACTTGCCTACAACGAAGCAATGCAGTCGAAACGGATCGAGGTGCTCGAGGCATACATCGAAAAGTACTCATCGCGAAGATATCGCTCTCTGCGGCGAATCGTGAGAATCGACAGCGTAAAAACCGCCCTGCGCCTGTTGCGCGCGGAGGTTGAGGCGGAGGTGGCCTTCAACCGGAGGTATCCCCGCTTCGGTAACAGCGGCAGTAACCCAATCAAACTTACCATCAAAGGCCTGTCACATGCTTCGCAAGAGGCATTCGGCACGGCCTGGTACAAGCTTCGCCACGACATCGTTAAATTGCCGGACATCCGGCTTCCCGCGTCGCTCGACATCGATTACACCGGCAAACCTCCGCTGCTGATGCTCACTGCCGTTGTTTCACCGGAACACGACATTGGTAAAAGCGTCATCAATTCCCGTCAGGCGTATCGCGTCTCCTGCCTGATGCCGGTAATGAGCATGCTGCAGCGATTGAAAACGCGTACCCTCGCTTCGCTGAACGCTGAGAGGGCGTCAAATGATCAATTAGGCGATCGAACCGATTACGAGGTCAAGAAAATAGGTTCGGCGACCTATGCCCTTCGTCTGATGAAGCCCGGTGCTACCGGGATCATCATTTTTTATGCAAGGGATAACAGAAGCGATTCCCCCGACGCAAACCGTCTTTTTCAGTTTTACGAATTCTATGACCTTGCGGCTGCCGGCCGCACTAGTAAACGGTTTTCCATCTATCCCGGCTTGCTTCCCAACGTGATTCCTTCACTTGCATCGGATTCCCTTGAACAGATCATGGGCGTGGATTTTTTCGGGGAATGAGCGAGACGCGGCCTCTCGCCTGAAAGGGATGGGCGCATTCACCGCGCATGCCGTTCGATTTTTTTATTGAACTCATTAAGCCACAGGGTAAACCCGTTCATGTTCCAGTGCGTGTCGTTTCTGAAGTAGATTTCCTCCTCCGTCGATATGAAGCGGTCGTAGATATTGACTATCGGTATCCGGAGACCGGGATGGTTCTGGATGCGCGGAATGAGTTCGTTGTAGGTGCCGATGCCGGGATAGAGCACCGAAACCGGATTGGGGATTGCTGAAAAGTAGACCTCATCGAACCCTCTCTCCGTATAATAGCGATGGAGATAATTGAGAGAGCTGACGATGGAATCTATTTCACCGTCGCCGACCGGAGCAAAGGAGCTTTGCGGGGACAGCGAATCAACGGTGGGGGAAAAAAGCAAACGGGAGGTGTCGGGGGCCAGGAAAACCTCACCCGATATCCTTTTGAAAAATCTGAAATTGAAAGCCGCCTTGAGTTCTTTGACGGGGGTGAAGCAGCTGTAACTGAAGAGGTGGTATTCGATCCGGCGGCCGATGTCGTTGAAAAAAGTATGTTTGACGAATGAGTTCAATTGCTTAACCGGGAATCGTACGGGAGAATCGTCGAAACGGACCTTCGCCGTGAGATAATCCGGATTCTTGAACGACCGCACATCGCGTTCGACGGCTTCGACAAGCAGAATGTTCGTTTCTCCCTTCACCGGTTCAACCACGCCGACTTCGTTTAAATTTACTCTGAGGAAACGGTATTTCTTGACTCCGCAGAATGGCGTGCGGTCTTTTACGAAGTGCTCGCCCAGATAGCTGTCGCCGGCAACGAACAGGTTGATCGTACGGGGAAGACCGCACTTTTCACGATCGATATTGGCAGTTGCGAAGTCCGCTTTTATTTTGAAACGGGGAAGGTACGACAGTCCGAACAGATCGCCGTAATAGTATTTGTCCGATTTCAGGAGAGCGCTCGTCGACCGGTAATGAAACACCGCTTCCGTAACGCCGTTGAAGGTGCTGACGGCGAGCAGCAGTATGAAGAGTGCGACGCCGATGATCACTACCGTTTTTTTCATGTTAAAACTGGAAGTAGATGAATTGCCTCTGGTTGAAAACGCCGAAAAAGTAACATGCCAAGGCGATGAGCGTCATCACCGGCATGAAAAGCCGGGAGGAACGGATGTTGATTCTGACCATTCCCGATTCCTTTACGAGGAGCAAGAGTATCAGCAAGCCGGAAAAAAGCAGTTCCGCAGCGCTGAGTTTCAGATCGATCCGGTCGGACGGCGAGAAGCGCAGCAGCCTGCCCGTGATCGCCAGCGCCTTGTCGAGGGATTCGGCCCTGAAAAAAATCCAGGCCACGGTGATTGCCGCGAACGTCGCTGCTGTCCGCAACACCCGGACGATCGTGCCGTCCCCGATTGCCGCCGGCATCTTTGCGCAAAGCAGCGAGAGCCGTTTCTCGATAATGAGAAAAAAACCGTGCAGCGCTCCCCAGATCACGAACGTCCAGTTCGCGCCATGCCATAAACCGCTTAGTATAAAGACAGCCATAAGGTTGAAGTGGACCCGCGGTGCAGAGCGGCGATTCCCGCCAAGCGGAAAGTAGACGTAATCCCTGAACCATGTGGAAAGCGAGATGTGCCACCGTTTCCAGAACTCGCCGATGGACGATGAAAAATAGGGAGCGTCGAAATTCGACATAAGGTTGAATCCCATGGCTCGTGCGGAACCGATCGCTATGTCCGAGTAACCGGAGAAATCACAGTAGATCTGGAATGAATAGAACACCGAAGCGATCAGGAGGCTCAATCCCGACAGGTTGGTATAATTGCCGTATGCGTAATCGACGGCCATTGCGAGCCGGTCGGCGATGACCACTTTCTTGAATAATCCGAATGCAATCTGAAGGAGGCCGGTCTTGAAAGATTCGGAGGAAAAGGAGTGCCGTTCGTGAAACTGATGCAGCAAATTCTGCGGCCGCTCGATCGGTCCGGCGACCAGCTGCGGATAAAACATGACAAACAGGGCATAAATACCGAAGTGCCGCTCGGCTTTTTGACGACCGCAGTATACTTCGATGAGATAGCTCATCGCCTGAAAGGTGAAAAATGAAAGTCCGATCGGTAAAATGATCGACAGTGAGGGAATGGGGTTCGATCCGCCGATACCGCGCAGGAGGAACGACAGATTGTCATTCAGGAAGTTGTAGTATTTAAAAACGGCGAGGACGCCGATGTTCGCGGCAAGGCTGCAGAAAAGGAGGATGCCTCTTTTCCGTCCCCGCACCTGTTCGATCAGGACGCCGGCCCAATAATCTATGATAATGGTGAATCCCAGAATCAGGATGTAGATGGGTATGAATGCCATGTAGAAATAGCAGCTGCTTATTAAAAGCAGGAACCACCGCACCCGATGAGGCAGCAGAAAGTACAGGGTGGTGACTATGGTGAAAAAGACGAGAAAATGAAGTGAGTTGAAAAGCATGGGGTGTAAAAATAGCTCCCGACCGGCTGCGGTCGCAAAACGGCGGATGTATCAGCCGTCCTGTGCATTCCCCAACGTCATAAGCACATTCCGTGCTTCTTTCCACCGGTATGCCGTTGTTGCATCCGATTGCCCGCGGCGGTTGCCGAGTAAAAGGAACTGCATTCCCGCCCTCCGCGCGGCAATGCCGTCGGAATCGTCACGGTCGCCGATAACCAGCATCGATGAGGGGGCGATATTCCATGCGGTGGCGATTTCAAGGAATGGACGCACCGACGGTTTCAAGGCGCCCGAGGCTTCACACGAGGTGATGATATCGAAGTATTCGGTCGGGATCCGCAATCGGCAAAGACGTTCTTTGACGGCGTCATAGTCGGAAAGTACGGCGAGTTTGATTCCACGGATGCGGAGATGTTGAAGCGTTTCGTTCAGGCGTGAGCGCCCGGAACGCTGAAGGGGCATCGTTGCGATGAACGCAGGGTAGAATCCGTTACGTATCCAGTCGTGCAGCGCCGCAGGGGAGGCGTGTTCACGTTCGGAAAGCGCTTTGCAGAGCGCGGCAAGGAGTACCGCCTGTGAACCGAGATCGGTTCCCGCAAAACGGGAGCGTACCGCGAGGAAACGGGGCAGACGAAACGGATTGCGCACCAGTACGGCAAACAACAGCGGACGGAAAAACCAGCGCATCCGGTAGAGTGTGCCGTCAAGATCGAAAATGATGCCTTTTACGGCGACGTCGTCGGTCGGGTGCGCGGAACGGGTTAAGCGCATTCTCGTGCCGCCCGGTAACAGTTCTCGAACAACGTTTCGATCATCGCGATCGGCGTTGAGGAAAATGCCAGGCGCAGCACGTCGTTCTGGGCGATCGTTCCGGTACTGTATTTGTTCAGAAGGGTCCTGCGGACCGCTTCCGCCTTGCCTGAAAAGATCCTGATGCACATGAAATATCCGGAGTTGAAGGGAAGCGGACGGAAGTACTCACCGTATTCCGGGTGAGCGGCGATTACTTTCCTGATCTTCCGGTAGCGCTGTGCGAGCGTTCGGTATTTTTCCTCTTTTTCCGCGTTGTACGTTGCACCGTCAAAAGCCCGCAGGAGGAGCGACTGACTGATGTTTGAGGCATTGGAAATGTTACCCCGGATCGCTCCCGCACATTTGGATTCAAGCGCATGATACAGGCCGGCGGTTCCGTTTTTACTGCCGAAGGTGACGAAACCGATACGGAATCCCCAGACGTAATCTTCTTTGGTGGGTCCGTCGAATTTAATCGCAAGAATCCGTTCGTGCGCGTCGGCAAGGAGGGCGAACATCGATTCGCGCAGGACGCCCTGTTCGTACACGAGCCCGAAGTATGAATCGTCAATGAATACCGCAATGTGATTTCCGGCCTCCGCCGCCTCGACCAGGGCTGCGCGCACCTCTTCTGCTTCACTCTCGGTAACAGTATACCCCGTCGGATTGTTCGGGAAGTTAAGTATAACCGCCTTTTTGCCGGCGGGAGCGCGCAGCAGCTTGTCACGGAGCGATGGAACATTGAACCGCCGGTTTTCAATGAAAGTGGGAAAGGTATCGATGCGGCCGCCGTAAGCGTTTTTAAAGATCAGATCGTAATTCTCCCAGTAATAATCGGGCGAGATGATTGCATCGCGTTCATCGATAAAAAGGTACCCGGCCATCGACAGCCCGTGGGTGAGCGCAGAGGTGACAAGCGGCATACTGAATGTTTTTTCCTGCAGCGAAGGATTTTTTTCAAGCATCATTCGCTTCCAGGACGAACGTATTTCGGGACGTCCGGAACTGGGCGCGTACGAAAATCCCTCGGCGCGTGGAATATTGACAAGAGATACAAGCGATTCGAGCGTCATCGAAGCGCCGGAATCTTCCAGCGCGGTGCCGATGGTGGCATTGATCGTTTTTCCGGCCGCTTCCGCCGATTGTGAAAGAATGCCCAATCTTGGAAAATAAATGGCCCTTCCACGCCGCGACAGTAATTTATACACCGCCGGATTGGTTGATCGAATGGCCCGGTTGAGTGAGCGTGCCTGCGGATTCAAAGGCATTGAAGCCTCCCCGGTACTATCATAAAAACAGCCAAAAAGTACATCGCCATTGATGATACCTTTCGGCCGGATCCGATAATAATTACAATCACAAAATCTCTTCAAAATAGGTAATCGACGGGCGGAAGTCAAAAAAAAGCGGTGCTTAAGGAGCCGAAAGACGGAAGCGAGACGATGAATAATGAATGAAGGAGATAGAGCATTAGAGCGAAAGTCTGTTGAGGTGTTGCCCGGCTCCATTACTCTATTTTTCCATTGAAGCTGAACCATATGGAAACCTTCGGCCCCGAAGGCGTGTGCCGAGGTATCGGTAAGGAGATTATCAATGAAATATTCAATGGGTGGTAGCATGTAAGTTA
The DNA here is from genome assembly GCA_016927235.1 of Chitinispirillaceae bacterium. Classification (GTDB taxonomy): domain Bacteria; phylum Fibrobacterota; class Chitinivibrionia; order Chitinivibrionales; family Chitinispirillaceae; genus JAFGNB01. The sequence goes on along the minus strand of JAFGNB010000034.1, from coordinate 5,798 downwards.
TTGCAACACAAAATATTGTATATTTATATATTTGCCATGAAAGAGCCGTTATGGTGAGTTGAAAAATGGACCATCTATTATTCTTACCGTTCTCCCCCTTGACTCTAAACGCAATATATTGTATCTTGGAAAGAAATATTCTTCAATCTATTGTGGAATTGATTATAAGGGAAGAGTATATCCGGTCCTACTATCTGAAAGGTCGATAAATGGTTTTAAAAAGACTTCAGATCTTCGGTTTTAAATCTTTTGCCGATAAGACGGACCTTGTTTTCGGCGAAGGCATTACTGCGGTTATCGGTCCGAACGGATGCGGCAAGAGCAATGTGGTCGATGCCATCAGGTGGGTTTTCGGCGAGCAGAGAACAACCCAGTTGCGAAGCAGTACTATGCAGGATGTCATTTTTTCCGGTACCCAGAGCCGTCATCCGCTGAACATGGCGGAGGTGGTGCTCACCATTAAGAATACGCAGAGGATACTCCCGGTCGAGTTTAACGAGGTAGCCATTTCACGTCGTATCTACCGCAGCGGCGAGAGCGAATATCAGCTCAACAAGGTGCCGTGCAGACTTCGCGATATCCATAATCTTTTTCTAGATACCGGAATCGGAAGCAGCGCCTATACCACCATTGAAAATGCGATGATCAACTCCATCCTGAGCGACAAGGCGGAAGAACGGCGCATGCTGTTTGAGGAAGCCGCCGGGATCGGCAAATACAAGCAGCGCCGCAAGGAGAGCCAGCGTCAGCTTGAAAAAACACGACAGGACCTTTTACGCATCAACGACAAGGTGCAGGAGGCGGACAGACAAGTAAGAATGCTCGCGCGTCATGTTGAAAAGGCGAAGCGGTATAAAACCTACTACGAGGACCTCAAATCGCTCGAGGTCGGATTCGAGCATCGGCGTTATACCGCTCTTGCGGCGGATGTCGCCTCCCGCAGGAAAACGGTCGAAGAGGCGGAAACGCTGCGTGAAACGATACGTGCGAAAGTCGCGTCGGCCGAATTGCGCATCGAAAAAATGCGGCTTTCCGCGTTGGAGAAAGAAAAGGACCTGGAAGCCGCATCGCGGCGTGTTGGTGAAACGAATGAACAGGTCGTCCGCATCGATCGGGACATCTCCGTCACGCAGGAGCGGTTGAACAATACCCGCCAGAATGTGGTCAGGTTGGTTCAGGACATGGACGCACTCAAAGCGCAGATCGAGGAGGCCGCCGGACTGCGGTCGCAACTCCAACGCGGTATTGTCGAAAGGGAAACAGTCCTTCGGCAATGCCGGGAGCGGCTCGACGGCGCCGGTACTGAACTGGCACGCTTTGATGCTGAGCTTCAGGAGCGCCGCCGTGCGGCCGATCAACTCGGACGTGATCAGATCGAACTGATTGATCGGACGGGGGAACAGCGCAACCGCATAAGCGCGCTGAAATCGGATCTGTCCAACACGCTGGAACGACGCACACACGATCAACGTGAGTTGCAGCAGCTTGAAATGCGGGTCGAGGAATACCGGGAAGCGATCGACCGCTGCCGCCGGCAGCTCGCGGTAGCCGACGAAGAACAGGACCGCCTGCTTCAGTCGCGCGAGATGCTGATCGACCGCATCGATCAGGAGGAGATTCGTTATCGGAAGTTCATCGAGGGCGAAAAACGGCTTGAGGCGCAGATCGATTCGTCGCGGTCGCAGCGGAAATTTCTGCAGGGCCTCGAATCGGCATACGAAGGATATACTGCCGGTGTTAAGGCGCTGCTGACCTGGAGGCTTCCCGGAATGCGCGGCATTCTCGCAGATCTCATTTCCGTCATTGACGAAAAAGCGGTCGGACTTGTCGAGAAAGTGCTCGGCGATGCCGTTCAGACGGTCGTTTTCGATACCGAGCAGCAGCTTCGTCATGCCGTCGCGACATTGACGAATGAATGCACCGGTGAAGCGTGCATGGTTTCGCTCGAACGGCTTGCGTCACTTTCGGCCGGGGTGCCTGAGGCGCAGTTCGGTGCCGCCGCGAGCCTTCGATCGATGATTAAGGTCGTTCCGCAGTGTGAAGCGATTGCCGACAATTTCCTCGGTTCTGTGTTTATTACCGACAACGGGAACCAGGCTATGGAACTGATACGTCGCAGTGGAACACAGTACCGGTTCGCCGGACGCGACGGAGTCATCTGCAACGGCAACGGGACCGTGATCGCCGGAACGGCGAAAACCGAGAAGGCCGGGATTCTTCAGCGCAAACAGCAGATCGAGAGATTGACTCATGATATTACCGCCTTCGAAGAGGAGTACGCGGTTGTTCTCGGCGATAAAGACCGATGCATCATCACCCGCGATGAGGCGAAGGTCGCGCTTATCGGCGTTGATGAGAAACTCAACCAGGGGCAGCGTCGCCAGCAGGAACAGCAGACCGCCATTAAACATTATGAGCAGGAAATGCAGAACGTGCAGGGCAGGATCGCCGCGCTGCATCCGGAACTCGCCGAGATGCAATCGAAAATAACCTTATTGGAGGAGCGGATCCTTCATGACGAAGCGGAAAATGCGATTTTAGAGAACCGGCGGGAAGAACTCGAGCGTACGGTCGAGACCGCACGTAATGAAGTGTGCGCCATGGAGGAACGTCGAAGCGCGCTCACCGAACAGCTCAAGAATGTCGAACTGGAAACCCAGGGACTTCAAAACCGCATCGACCAGGACGGTCAGGACATCCAACGCTTAACTCGTGATATATCGCTCCTGGAGGAACGCAACCAGGCGAGGCGTGAAGAGGAGCGCCGTTCGATCGATGAAATCGCCGATCTTGAAACCCTGCAGAAACGCTTGAACCTCGAGCTGGAGTACCAGTGTTCGACGCGTGGGGAACAGGAAAGAAAACGCGACGAAATCCGTGAAGCCTATAATGGCGTACTAATGGAAATCGATACGGTCCGCAAAGAGATGCGTGGCGACCAGGCTGAACATGAAACGCTCGGCAACAGCACCCGCGATGAACAGATCATTCTGACGCGGGATGAACAGGAACAGCGGCGTATCCGTGAGCGTATCTGGGAGGTGTATGAAGTCGATCTGGAAACTCCCCCGGAAACCCTGCAACCGGTCGTTGAGGAGGAACAGGAGGTGCTGCATACCATCGCACTGCTTCGCGAACGGATCAAACATGTGGGTCAGGTGAATATGGCCGCGCTGGAGGATTTTGATGTTGAAAGCGGAAGGCTCACGGAGCTCACCGTACAGCGTGACGACCTGCAGACCGCGGTCGATGACCTTGAACGGGCGATTAAAAAACTGGACAAGGAGGCTCGCACCCGGTTTTTCGCGACGTTCGGAGAGGTTCAGAGACATTTTTCCGATATGTTTACGACACTTTTCGAGGGAGGCGAGGCGTCTATCGCGCTCGAAGAGAATATCGATCCGCTTGAAGCGCCGATCCATATTAATGTGAGACCGGCCGGAAAGCGGATGCGCGGCGTGCAGCTGCTTTCCGGCGGCGAGCGGGCGCTTACCGCGATAGCGCTTCTGTTCGCGCTCTATCTGGTCAAACCGTCGGCCTATTGTATTCTTGACGAGCTCGACGCGCCGCTCGATGACGCCAACATCGGACGGTTCGTCAAAGTGCTCCGGAAGTTCGCCGAGCGGACGCAATTTATCGTGATCACCCACAATAAACGGACGATGGAGGCCGCCGACCTGCTTTACGGCATCACACAGCACGAGAAGGGCGTTTCAACGATCGTTTCGGTCAGGTTTGACCAGGCGCAGCGCAAGGCCGCCTGAGAAGAGGCGGCGAGTTGGAAAACAGAAAGCTCCAACGCGCGAACGCATCGATCCGTCAACGCATTCCATCGGTGGAGAAATGTCGATACCGTCTTTCCCGGATACCGCTGATGGCAGCCTTTCATGATGCACCCGTTTTCCGTTGCACCGACCGTCCGGTGCTTCAACGCTTCTGCCGGCGTTACGGCATAGCGGACGACGGACCGAAAAGGAGGGTCATCGACCGGGTCGCGCGTGCCTTTTCGGCGCTGCCGTATGAAAACTTGACGAAAATCATCAAGAGGGAGGGTGTCGTGGGTTCTCGATCGGCCATGCGGCTTCCCGATGAGGTGCTTACCGACCATCTGCGGTGGGGAACGGGCGGCACCTGTTTCTCGCTTACCGCCGCCATCATCGCGGTCTACGGTGCACTGGGTATCGAAGCCCGGCCGCTTCTCGCCGACCGGCATTACGGCGTCGATACCCACTGCGGACTCATCGTCCCGCATGGTGAACAGATGCTTTTAGTCGATCCGGGATATCTGCTGTTCGTACCGACGCCGCTTCCGTCAATCGCGATTTCGTCCGTTGCGCTGGGGTATACGACGATCGAGCTCCGGCCGATCGAGGACGGGCGAATCGAACTTGCGACGGTTGTCAAAGGCAGCAGGAAAGTGCGACTGACGTATAAACGGAAGGCGGTTGATGCGGAGGCCTTCGTACGTGCATGGATCGACTCGTTCACCTGGGAGATGATGACCTATCCGGTGCTGAATCGATGCACCGCCGGCGAGCATTTTTACCTGCAGGGAACGTTGCTGTCGGTGCGCACCGCGAAAAAGACGGTGCGGACGGTGCTTGATCCTTTGGAACGGACGGCATACATCGAAAGATCCATGGGTATTTCACGCGATATCGTTCTCAAGGCGTGGGGGGTGATCAACCATGGCGCCGCCTGAACGGCCGCTGCCGGTCAAGTATCTGATAGCGCTTCTTTTTCGCGACAACGACTGTTGTGCAAGAGCGAAGAACGAACTTGTCGCCCGGTGGGGGCGGGTCGATTTTGAAGGAACCGGCCATCCGTTCGATGTGACCGACTATTACAAACCTGAGATGGGAACGCCGCTGTATCGGCGGCTTCTTGCATTCGAAACACTCTCCCTTCCCACGCTTCTCGTCGATATGAAACTGCAGTGCAACAACATCGAATCCGCACTTGCGCATAATGGAAAACGGACGGTCAATATCGACGCCGGCTACCTTGACCACAACAAATACCTTCTTGCATCGGCAAAACAGGCCGGGCAGAAGATTTATCTGGACAAGGGAATCTACGCCGATCTTTCCGGGAGATACAAAGCGGGAAAATACCGGCCGTTCGAATGGACGTTTCCTGATTTCAGGGATGGAAGGTACGATAAGGAACTGCTGGCCATCAGGCGGTTGTATCTTGAACAGATCAAAACCTATCGACGGAAGTATATTGCCCCGAAGGAAGGGGAATCGGCTTGGTAGTTCAGGTCCTCTGAAAGGCGTGCGGCCGCTGCACGGCCCTCATTTATTCTCCTACAGCACTCCCTTGGTCGAGGGCATCGCCTCCGCGGCACGGGGATTTACCGTGCACGCCTCGGAGAGTGATTTCCCGAATGCCTTAAAGACCGCTTCGATCGAATGGTGGCTGTTGCGGCCGCGCAGCAGGTCGACATGCAGGGTCATGCGCGCATGGTCGGTAAAGGCCTTGAAGAAATCCTCTACCAGGCTGCATTCAAAATCGTTGACGACCCGGTCGGTAAGATTGACTGAGTACACAAGGTTCGGCCGCCCGGCGATGTCGAGGCAGACGCGGGCGAGTGACTCGTCCATGGGGCAGTAGTGGCTGCCGTAACGGATGATGCCTTTGCAGTCGCCAAGCGCTTGCAGAAAAGCCTTTCCCAGACAGATGCCGATATCTTCGGCGCTGTGGTGAAAGTCCACATGAATGTCGCCCTTGCAGGTAAGCGTCAGGTCGAACAGGCCGTGCCGTGCGAAGAGGGTGAGCATGTGGTCGAAAAAACC
>JAFGNB010000350.1 GCA_016927235.1 Chitinispirillaceae bacterium | reverse complement strand
GAAGGAGTTGACGTCTTCAACCCAGTGACAGCAGCAGTCGGTGCATCCAAACGAACAGGAAACCGTATACCCCGACCGCGCGACCACTGCGCGCTGGTACTCTCCGACAAGATCCAGGACTTCGGCGAAGCGCGAGCGGAACCCCGTATCGAGCGGCGTGGGGAAACGCAGCCGCTCAAGCGTAAGAAGCTTCTCGACGATACGGTTCATGATCGAACGGGCCGCCGGCGGCACCGTCAATGCCGTTTCGCCGACACGCCGCCTTCGATTGCCCGCCGGCTGCGCCATCTTTTACGGCAACCTGATTGAACAATCGCTGAAATGAACCGACACTGCAACGGTGACGGCGGGATCGAACGTATATCCTTCAGTCAATCGATTGCCGCGGTTGCGAATCCATCCGAAATCGCCATATCCGTTGAGGTGCAGATAATCCTTGTAATACAAACAGCCTTCCGCCCCGATCGCGAAGCGTCGCTCCGCCGGATCACCGGTATCGAAGGGCAGTCCCGGCGTATGGTCGGCGTCACGCCAGGAACTCAATTCCGTGTTGCCGCCGCGCTGCGTCATCGAAAGGGCGACGCCGCAGGCGCCGAACCGGCCGGGAACCGCAAGCGCCCCCAGCCGCAGCCGTGAACCGTCGGTAAACGGCAGGCCGAGGCTTTTCCCGCCGTGGATATACCGTTCCCCGCGTCCGGCGTTCTCATCGGATACCGTATAGAGCCACGGCGATGCATAAGTAAACTCCAGCTTGAGCAGGTGACGAAGCGTAAGCGTCCTTACCGGGTCACGCCAGAAGATCCCGGCATCGACGCCCCAGTGCATCGGTTCCTGATCGGTCACGAGCTCGTCATCCACCTGAAAATCGTCGATCGCTACCTGTCCGCGCAGTGAAATCGATTCAACGGCGGGATGGATATTCCATTGAAAACCGAGCATCAGGTTGCCTGCGCCCTCCTGATTGGTATTGACAACAGAATAAATCGAAGCAGGGTTGATGTACTGCAGGTCGGGAAAGCTTCCCCGGCGGGTGAACAGGACCGATTCGGTAATGCCCACGGTCACCCACTTCCCGAAAAAGAGGTTCAGTGAATGGGCCGTCAGGTAACGGTCGTATTCTTCACCGTTGTCGCTGTCCCACCCCGAACGGAAAACCGAAAACGGCGCGAACAGATGGCGGAATTCAAAAAATCCTCCACAAAAGCTCCATTCGACCGCATCATAGCTGTAGGGGTTGGCGGAAAGGATGAGGCTGCGGTCGGGAAACGGCCCCCAGGAGCGCTGCTTCCGGCCGATGTTGACAAATCCATTGCTCCAGTCAAGTTGCAGGAAGGCCTCTTCGATGCGTCCGCGTGCGAACCGGTCGGGGTGCGCCGGATAGTAGTCGTCGTATCGGTAGCGCGTATCGACGTCGAGCGCCTGCCCGATCCGCAGCAGGCGATACCGCGCCTCATGATACAGGTCTCCGTGAAGGAAGAACGGCGTCTCCTCGGCGGAACCCTCGGAAAACGCTCCCCCGCCGGTGATCGCCGGTTCGATCCGCCAGAAGTGCTTTCCGGGGGGGGGATCCTCCATCCAGAGCGCCGCGTCGAACAACGCCGCGGATTCGATCCCGTCCCAGAACATCCTGCTCGGGGCACCGCTTGACAGTTCAAAATCAGCGGCAATCACGAAAAAAGGCAGCCGCCAGTTTCCAAGCGGCAGTGCGGAGGCAGCGGAGTGCACCACAAGCATGCCCCAGGCAGTTATCGTCCAACGCCATGTCCGGTATGCGCTTTGCGCCGTTTTAAAAGGCGGTGTCACGTTTAAAAAGCACCCTGATCGTCTTAACAATGATTTTGATATCAAGCCAGATGCTCCAGTTGTCGATATACTTGAGGTCAAGTTTGACTATATCATCAAAGGTTTTTACCAGGTTTCTTCCGCTCACCTGCCAAAGCCCGGTGAGGCCGGGACGGATGCTCATGCGGCGATGGTGCCATTTCTGATAGTTCGAAACCTCATCGGGGGTGGGAGGCCGGGTTCCCACGAGCGACATCTCGCCTTTGAACACGTTGATGAACTGAGGAAGTTCATCGAGGCTGCATCTCCGCATGAACCGGCCGATGGTCGTCACCCGCGGGTCGTTTCTCATCTTGAATACCGCTCCGTCAAGCTCATTGTGCCGCAACAGCTCTTTCTTCTTCCGTTCGGCATCATCGGCCATCGAGCGGAATTTATAAATGACGAACCGCTTGCCGTTTTTCCCCACGCGCACCTGCTTGAAAAAGACCGGGCCCCGGGAGGTACACTTGATCGCGACTGCCAGAAACGGATAACAGGCGACCAGAACGACAATGCCGACGAGCGCCCCGGCCATATCGCACATGCGTTTGAAAATCATCTGATCGGGATCAAGTTCGACGGTATGTAGGATCAGCGTCGGCCGGTCCATAAAACGGTGATATTCCCACCGGGCGAAGTAGGTTGCCTGGGAGATGTTGAGAAAAACACGGGCGGGCCGTCCCATCTCTTCGCAAATCTGCAAATAGGGGTCGATCGCAAAACCGTCCTTGGTCAATTTGCGCGGAATGCAGAAACAGACCTCCTCGACATAGCAGTTTTTCAGCACCGTTTCGAACTCCGTGGGAGAAATGCTCAGATCAAGTTTACGTATGACACGAAAACCCCATTCCGGATGGCAGCTGATCTCCTGATTGATCTGGGCGGCGACCCGCCCCCTTCCGAAAAGAATGAGCGTCGTAATATTCCGATTGTTTTTTCTCATCCGCGTGATGAACTGCTTGATGAAAAATTTTTCCAGACCGATAAAAACAAAGGACAGCAACGCGAACGCCAGATAGAGCTTACGGCTGCTCTGGCCCCGGGGTATCAGATAGAGGATCGCCGCGCCGAGAAAACCGGCGGAGATGAAAATCATCACCACCCGCCGGAAAAGGCCGCTCATCCAGTTGAAATGCAGAATCGAAAAAAGCGAGCGCGTCCAGGCGAAATAGAGATAAAAACTCATGAAGCCGATGAACATGATCCAGTAATCGATCATTGTCTGGAGTTCCGCCGCAGGCCCGAACACGATTTTATTCGCCAGAAAAAAGGCGGCGAGCAGCAGAATGCAGTCGATTGCCGCGATGACCTGTTTGACAAAAGTTGAGTGTTCCTTAAGCATGGTATCGGCTGCGCCGTTTAAAAAAAGGTTGCGGCTACATCTCCGGGCTGAATTCAAAGGGAAAATCGAACGTCATGGCGCCGACCTTCTCGGGAATCGACTTGAACCTGATCGTGTGCAGATAGGCGACAAAGGGGCCGAGAAAAGCCCTGCTGCTGATCTCCGAATCCTTGACGGTGACGCCGACGACCGTTCCGCCGGATGCGACGCGCATGGTCACGATCACCTTCCCCGCCAGCGACGTATTCGCCCTGAGGCTCTTTTTATATAGCTGCCGTATGTTCGGAATATGTTTGTCGATCGAATCGCGGATCGATTGCTGGTTGCGGTAACGCAGCGCCGCCGCCGAATTATCCCGTTGTTTCACCTGCGACTGCCGAGCCTGTCGGTCGACCGATTTCGCCGGGTGTGCGCCTTCGCGGCCGGAATCGGGCGAAAAAACCAGCCCGGCCACCAAATCCTTGAGCGCAACGCTGTCGGCCGGTGCGCCCTGCGGCGCGGACGTGTCGGTACATTCGACAAGCACTGCGGCGATGTCGGGCGGCGCCCCGAGAACGACGCCCATCAGCCACTCCCTCCCCCGGCGCTGCAAAAGATCGATCGAATCGCACCGAAGGGGCGGCAGGGGGCTTGCCGCCGCGGGCTCAACGATCACCTTTGTCAATTTCCGCCGCAGCGAATCGGTATAACGGCCCGCCGCAGCACAGGGTTCCGGCCGGGCGGCCAGCTCACTCAGCCGCCGGGCAGCCCGAAAAATCAGCGCCGACGCGCAGGAATCCCATTCGATTCCCGATACCAGCGCCAGCCGCTCGGCACAGCCGCTCACGAGCGAATCGCCGCCGGAATCGGGCAGGCCGCCGGCGCACAGCAGCCGCACGGCGACATTACGCAGGCGGCTCGAGTCGTTCGTTCCAACCGGATCGAAAACGGCAATACGGTCGACGGTCACCGTGTCGGTTCCGGCGATAATCGCAGCTCTTTCCGCCGCCTTCTTCCCGCATGTCAACAAACCGGCGAGCGCACCCGCCGCGCACGCAACGACGACGCAACGTACTTTTTTCATGATAACCACCGCCCGCTTAACGATTTCACGCCGACGGCCGTCCGTTTCCGGATCCGTGAATACACGCCCACACCGCCGCCATCAGATGATCGCAGTCCCCTTCATTGACAATATGTATCCATGATGCAGACGTGGGAGCGCCAAACAGCATCTCCTGCACCCGCATACGCCTGATGATCTTCTCTTCGCTGAGCGCAGGCAATTTCCGCACCAGACGCCCGAACCGAACGCCGAATGACGCATCAATCCAGAGCCGCAGATCAAACCATTCATCGATATTCCAGAGCGGCAGAAGGGCAGCATCAATCACGACCACTCCCGCTCTCTTCTTAAAAATCGTTTTATGCAGCCGCTCTAACAACAACGGATGAACGAGTGTGTTCAGACGACGCAGTTTTTCACTATCGCTGAAAACGACCTCACCCAGGTTTGAAAAGGAGATCAGGTTGTTTTCAACGACGCCCGAGCCAAAGGCCGCCGCTATTTTTTCCCGCAACGCCGGCGTGCGGTTCATAATCGCTTTGGCCTTCTTGTCCCCATCGATGATCCGAAACTCCCCCGCCCCGGCAAGCAATCGACAACACGTCGTCTTGCCCGAGCCCATATACCCCGCTATGCCGATGCAATGCAGTGCCATGATCTATTTCAAATGGTATTACTCTTCACGATGGTCACCCGGTTTCCGGTCGAATTGAACGTAATGGAATCGACATAATGACGGACAATGAATAAACCCCGGCCCCACGGCCGGTCAAGATTTTCCGGAAGCGTGGGATCTGAAAGTATCGACGGATCAAATCCTTCACCTTCGTCCATAACCGAAATGACTGCCCTCCCGCGGTCGATAGTATGACCGATCGACACCCTTTTGGTGCGGTCTCTTCGATTGCCGTGAACGATTGCATTCACCAGAAGCTCGGTGAGCACGATCTTCATTTTCCGTATCGATTCATCAGGATAGCCCGCCGCATCCATTGCCGAAAGTATAAACGACGCCGCACGATCCGTCTCCTCAAGATAATTTATGAATTGGAGAAACACTATTTCATCAGCGCCGAAACCGAGCCTCTCCTTGATCTGGTTCCTGCGCGACCGGGTCAGCATCTCGGTACAAACGATCGATATATCATCTTCAACGGTATGTTTCAATGAAGCGGCGGCGTATTTTTCCTCAATCCGCGTCATCAGAACCGAAACCGAGGCAGTGGAGAGCATATCGCGGATGAAATCCCCGGCAGCTTTACGGCAGGCTGACCCGACCCCGTCAAAAAGCCGGTAAAAGCCGTCGGTAAAAAGCACCAGACAATCTCCCCGCCCCAGATACGTATGTGCCTCCCCCCTTACCCCGCCGTCCGCTCGCCCGATCCCTCCCCCGTGCCATGAGAGCGACTCGATCGACATCCCTTCCCGGCGGAAAATCAACGGCCGGAAGCGGCCGGCAGTACAATAGGTCAACCGATTATCGTGGAGGTCGAGATAGCCGAGAAATACGGCGAGGCAAAGGTCCGTCGCGACATCCTCCAGCACCGCTTTATCAACAAGATCGACGACGGAGGACGGCGACAAACCCAGCCTTATATGATTGGTAAAGCATAGCTTTGCTACGGCCGAAACGAACGGCGCTCTCATGCCGGCTGCGTCGACATCGAACATACAGAGTGCCAGCACGTCCTCCGAAATCCTGATGACGTCAAAAAGATCGCCCCCCCGCCTCTTACCGGGGAAACGACGCATCGTAAATTCGATCTCCTCGAATGAAGGAAAATGGCGCGGCAACATAACCGCCTGCATCTTTCGTGCAAACGCCGCGTCCGGGTCAGAAGGACCCAATCGATGCGATAACCGCCCTGTCCGGTCTGATGCCGTCATGCCGCTTCCCGAAGGTTAACGCTCACCCCGCCGGTCAGTGCCCCGGCTCCGAATTCCCTGTTGCATCACTTTTCATCCCCGGTAAAAAAAAGTTGCCTCGACGGATGATGCAACGTAGATTTGAACGGATGAAATAACGTTAATTATAAAATATACCTCAATCGAAGTCTACCTCAGCGAAGGATCAGCACGCCATGCTGGCAAAATTACGATCAATGGCAGTCCTCGGTATCGAAGCCTACGAAATCGAGATCGAGGCCGATATCTCCGAAATGCTTCCGAGTTTTACCATCGTCGGTCTGCCCGACGGCGCTGTACGGGAATCGCGCGAACGGGTCATGTCGGCGATTAAAAACTGCGGCTACGACTTCCCGTCACGCAAGGTCACCATCAATATGGCCCCGGCCGACATAAAAAAGGAGGGCAGCGCCTTTGATCTTCCCATTGCCATCGGCCTTATAATGGCATCCTCGCAGGTGGCCATCGATGCTATCAACCGTTTTATCATCCTTGGAGAGCTTTCCCTCGACGGCACGGTTAAGCGGGTGAAGGGTATGCTTTCCATGGCGATCCATGCACGGGAAATGGGAATAACCGGAATGATCGTTCCGCGGGACAACGCGATGGAGGCGTCGGTAGCCGAAGGGGTTGCGGTCTATCCGGTGGACACCCTTGTCGATGCCCTGGAGTTTCTTCAGGGAAATAGCGAACCGACTCCCTTTACCACCGACCTTAAGGCGCTGTTCACTACAGCGCGTCACTATCATATCGATTTCAAGGATGTCAAGGGGCAGGAGCACATCAAAAGAGCGCTGCTCGTCGCCGCTGCCGGCGGACATAATATCCTCATGATGGGCCCGCCCGGCTCGGGCAAGGCCATGCTCGCACGGCGCCTGCCCACCATCCTCCCGGATCTGTCGCTGGATGAAGCCCTTGAGACAACTAAAATTCATTCCGTTGCGGGCCTGCTCGATCCGAATACGCCGCTTCTGGCCACCCGGCCGTTCCGTTCGCCCCACCAT
>JAFGNB010000349.1 GCA_016927235.1 Chitinispirillaceae bacterium | reverse complement strand
GCGGCGATAAAGAACGATCTCCCGAACGAGGACGGCATCCCGAACCACCGGCCCGATCCGAACCAGCCTGAGGTCGACAACCACCATTTCGTCACCGGCACGGGGACCAACGGCAAACTCTACTCATCGACCGCGACCTGCGCGGACTGGACCTCCGTAACGGCGAGCGGAAGACCGCATTGCGGCTTCTCATGGCCGAGGAACATGGGCGGCGGCGGTTTCGGCGGTAGTGCCTCCCACTGGATCTCCGGTTTCGATGCCAGCGGATGCAAAGCCGGAATACATATTACCAGCAGCATGGGCGGCAGTTCAGGTATTATCGGCGATAACGGCGGATACGGCGGGTTTTACTGCTTTGCGCTCAATCCATAACATGGAAAAACGGCCGCTTCCGCGGCCGTTTTCATCCTTACCATAAAGATCCCGGCAGGCAAACCGATCCCCGATGAAGAGATGTTACCTGCGGTAACGCCGCGGCAGTTTTGTCGCGAAAAATTCCGTAGTAATCTGCCGGTCAGCGAAAAGAGGTCCATGGAGACGTACTGTCCGTCATGCCGGTTGTCGCCCGGCCGTAAGCCCGGTGTATACCGTGCCACGGCTCCCTCCGATCCGAAAACCTTGAATTCGAAAACACTCACCCGGTCAGCATAATCGGTTTGAAGGATCGTGGATAGTTCGTTATTCGAGGTCGGGAGGTCGGCCGACAGCACCGTTATTTTCATGTACCGTGCGGTAATCGTAGCGGAATCGACGACGGGTGAAACGTTCTGTTTGTTTGCCGAACGGTCGGCATACCGATGCCATGCGGTTGAATTCTGTGCGGCGGTGATACCGGCCGCCTCACCGGAAGCAAGGTATTCGATGCGGTAGCGGTAGGTGCGCATGACCAGTTCAAAGGTGGTCTCGCAGCGTTCGATACGATAATCGGCCGCCAGATCGACGATAAGAAAGCCCGGAAGCGAGGCGGGAGCCCAGCGCGTGCCGTTGTTGCGGTCGACCGCATACCGCGCCTTGTAGAACGACGGGATCGAAGCGAAGGTCTCGGTCTGATTCTTCGCCGTGCCGCCCTTGTAATCGCTCTCGCTCGAGGCGATGACGTCCTTTCCGAATGCGAGATCGGGTTCGCGCTCCGCGCGGCCTGACGCCACCAGCGATTCAAGCGGGCCGGTTCCGGTCCACACGCCGGCGTTCGTCTGCGATCCGGCGCTGATGTTATCGCCGTTGAAGGTGATCCGGTCGATGCAGGTCTGGCGCTTGACATCGACATACTGGTAGTGCTGACGATGGTAGCAGATGTACCAGCCGTCGCCGTAACGGAGGATCGAATTGTGCCCGGGTCCGAGAATGTTGTCGTCATTATCGCGCTGCACGATGATCCGGTTCACATACGTGAACGGTCCCGCCGGCGACGAAGCGACCGCGTACCGTACGTTGTAATTCTGGCATGCGCTGTTCGAATAGGTGATGAAGTACCGGCCGTCCTTCCTGAACATGCAGGACCCTTCCAGATTGTTCGACAGGCCGGAAAGCCGTTTGCATCTGTAGTTGACACCGTCGCTCATCCGAGGGTCGGTATCGTCGATGGTCGCGAGAAACGTTTCCGGATCGAACGCGAGCCGGGCGATTCCCATGTTGGAACTCTGGCCGAAGGTAAAATACACCGTATCGGCGTCGACGAAAAACTGGGGGTCGATCCAGTCGCTTGATCCGGTCAGCTGCCCCGAGGAGTAAAGCGGATTATTGCCGGAAACGGCGTTGGTCCACGGTCCGAAGGGGGTTGATGCGTAGGCGATGTACGCCGCGCTGCCGATGCAGTACATCAGGTAATATTTCCCGTTTGTCGGGTGCCGCACCGCGGTCGGCGCCCACAGCCGTGTCGCAGGCCAGAAGGAGGGCAGGGTGAGCGGCCTGAATTTCCAGTTGACGAAATCCGAAGAGTAAGCGACCTGCGGGTCGGCGCTGTAACTGATCCACACGCCGTCCGAGGTTGAATAAATATAAAAACTCCCCGATACGGAATCGTACAGGATTGACGGATCGGCGGTGTAGCCGGGCAGAAGAGGATTGCCGTTATCCGGCGTATCCCATGCGGCATTCAGCGAGAACGCACAGCACAAGAGGGGTGCATAGAGGTACGCCCGCAACGATTTTATTGTTGGCCCCATTGACTCCCTTATCGAATTACGTCATCGGAAAACGTCAAATACCGTTTCTTGAAAATTTAATTCCGGGCCGCATTACCGGTTCGACCTCCCCCCTCATCCGATATTTAAAAGGTTACCGAGTGGATCGGCAGCGAGCTCCCGCATGATCTCGGCACTGCTTTTCGGGACCCATACTTTTCCCTGTTTTGCCAGACCGCAGGCGGTCGAGAGCTGCCCGGCAAGGCCTGATGCAAGTTTCTGCGCGATGGCATGCATATTTTTTTTTGGGACCGGGTCGTGAGGATAATCGGGATGATCGAGCTTCAATCCGCTCGCCATGAGTCCCTCGATGAGGAGCTTGGAGGCGAGAAACCTCGTGTACTTGTCAACGCCGAAAACCAGCGGGTCATCCACCATGCTGATCACTTCCCACGTTACCTGTTCCGCCTGCGTATATCTGCCCGCGTCCTTGTCCTGGTCGGAGATTCGCACGGGGAGATTCGCGGCGATCATATCGATATTCCTTACAAGATACTCAAGATCGAAAAGCCCGGTAGCGACGTTGAAAAGAATGCTCTTTCCCTCATTTTCAACCCGGGCAATCTCATCATTCGAGATCGCCGCCCCGATGTCGGCGCAATTAAGCTTTCCGTTCTGGTCGATAACGAGGACCCCTCCCTTGACATCCACACCCGTTTTGAATGCGAATTCAAACCCCGCGTTGCTTCCCGTAAGTGCCATAAGGGCGAGACAGACGGGATTGATCGTAAAGCCGATGTTGTCGACATTGCCGAGGTACACGAAACGCCTGCCCCAGTCGTACAGATCATTGTACACTTTTTTCAGATAGATGAAGTTCTGGCCGTGGCCGCCGGGCATGGGGAGCGGGGTGTTGCCCTGCCCATGTGCCTTGAGAAAGAACCCTTTCGGTTTCCCTTCGGAAGAGTGGGTAAAGGCGGCGAGCATCGGTTGGATGCCTGTTGCCACGTCGATAATATCATGGCCGGTTTCTTTTATGAGACTTTCTAGCAATTCGCTCTTTTGGTAGCGTGAATAGGCGTCCGCTATCTCTTCGTTATTGTAAACGCTCGTCATCTGGAACACCGGGATTGTTGCCGTATGCTTCGTTCCGGCAAGAACGCCGTACCTGAGCGTCTCGATCAGGAGGCTGCGCATCTTGAGCTCGAGAAAGCTCGGCCCGTGGCTCCCGTCTCCGTTGATAAATGCCGGCGTTACGCCCTTCGCCCTTCCTTTCGACACATCTTGGACGGATGCGAATTCTTTTTGAAAGATATCGAACAGCGTTGGGCTGAATGTCCGGTTCTTCTTGACGTCAACATAACTTGAGGCCGAACCGCCGTTGAGCACGCCGTATGCGAGAAGAGGGTACAACAGGATGCCCAGCTTCGTGAGCGCCTTTTTGTCGAAAACGATCCATTCCCCCTGCACGTCGCCGATGGTGCGCAGGTCGATGGATACCCCCAGGCGGTCGATACGGGCCTGCGCACCGGCGCGGTCGTATCGTTGCGGTGAAAGCCTCGTGATATCGATGATCCGTTTCCCGTCGATCTCCGGTATTCCGGTTACTTTCACCGGGACAATGTGATCGTATTTCCCTGCATTATAATTATCAAGAATGCGGGTACTCAGTTCGACATCGATCCCCAGACGCTGCATCGTGTCGATTATATGTTGTGAGAGCATGATGTCTGTCATTATCGATTATCTTCACAGCAGCGTCACCGCGGCGTTCGCCGCACCGTAGAGCGAAATGGAGTAATCCTTGATGATATACACGGGGATTTTTTTCAGCAGCGGCCGTATGTTCGGGTTGTAGTTTGCCTCGAAGTTTTTCATAAAGAGGTTGTCTTCGAGAAAAAACTCCTCGTTTTTGGAAGCGATGCCGCCTGCAAGGTAGACGCCGCCCGTCGGGAGGAAGATAAGCGAGACGTTCCCGGCGAATCTTCCGTACATTCCCACGAACGTACGCATGATTTTTCTGCAGACACCATTTGTCGCCGCATGCTGGGAAATCAATGCAGGCTTGTCCTCATCCCTCGTCGCGTCGATCTCCCTGAGCACCCCTTCGATTTTTATCTTCTTCGTATCTTTCAGGAAATTGAAAGTGTTATAGATTCCCATACCGGATACGAACGGTTCCGTTCCCACCGAGGTCCCCGAAAGGTTTTTCTTCGAAATAACGTATTGTTTCAATTCCCGCGTCTCCCCATCGAAATCGGCAAATCCCGAGTGCCCGCCTTCCGATGAGTATGCCCGGTACTTTCCATCACGGGCGATGAGATAGCCCACCCCCAGCCCCGTTCCCGCGCCGACGGTGATTTTTATGTCTCCCTTACCCGTTTGTTTCGGAAATGTCCCGTCGGTGCATGGGAGCCTGGTGATCTGACGTTTATCCTCGACGTCGAGGGTTGGAATGCCGTAGCTTATTGCCGCGAAGTCGTTGATGACGAGCGTTTCGACGCCGGTTGCTTTCCCGATCTCCTTTCCGTCAATCGCCCACGAACAGTTGGTGGGCTTGCAGAAGTTGTTTTCCACCGGACCGGCCGCGCCGATGCAGCAAAGGTCGATTTTCAGGCTTGATTTTTTACTTTTCCCCGCAGCAATAACCTCTTGGAGGGGGGGGGTGAGCGAGGTGACTTCCGATGATTTATAGGGGAATTTCGCCATGATCGTAAACGTGTCGTTTTTCCTGCCGACGAGCGCAAGTGTCGTATTCGTTCCGCCGATATCGCCCGCGAGGATGACCTGATCGAAATTTGAATCGGTATTGAACCACTTTTCTTCCATAACGTATTTTCTCCTGCTTTAATAAACGAGTGATAATATACTATCTTTTTCGGCATATACGCTATACGTTAAACATGCCTATGTTACACAGCCGTGACCGTCTTTCCGGAGGAAGATATGAATGTTAAAAAAGGCGTCGCCACCTTCGTAATGCCCCACTGGAGAAATGAAAACAACATTACAAAGAGATATCTCGACGAGACCCTCGAGAAGATTTTCCGGCAGACCGATACGAACTGGCAGCTGGTTATCATCGATGATCTGTCCCCGAACAGAGAGGCCGTCGCCTACCTTGACGAAATAAAGAAAAAAGCGCCGAAAAAAATCTTCATTATCAAGAAAATCACGAACAACGGTCCCGGCCACTGCAGGAACATGGGGATAAAATGGGCGTATGAACACAAATCGCCGATCGTGCTTTTCAACGACGCCGACGACATCTCGCATGTCGACCGGCTCAAGGTGGCGCGGGAGATTTTCATCAAGGACCCCGAGGCCTCCGTCGTCTACTCCACGTTCAAGGTTATCGATGAAAATTCCGACATCGTACCCGATGAAAAGTTATCGCCCTCGATCGTCGAGATTACCGACGGCCATAAGAAGAACCCGCCCAAAGGAAAAAACGCCTGGATCGATATCGGCACGGAAAAGGGCTACACGAACCTCACCTCCGCCACGGTGGTCAGGACCGAGCTCGCGTATAAATACCCGTTCCCGCCTGAAAAGGTTTCCGAGGATTCGAACGCGTGGATGCGATATTCGGCCGGGGGCGGAAAGTTCGTGTATACCGGCAGGATCCCCACGCTCTACCGGATTCCGCAGCATACCGCCGGATCGTCCTCCCGCTCGAGGGAAGGCGGTAAACACGGTTTCTATGCCCAGAAGGCGCGCGTGGATACGGATGGATTCACCAGGGCCGTTGAAATCGCCATTACCAATGGAAAAATCAGGGTCGAAAAGCGCGACGAGCTCCTCGTCAAGTTCTACCTCAAGCTTGGAGAGACCCTGTACCGGGAAAACGAACTCGATCTCGCCCTGGATCAGGTGAAGCTCGCGAGATTCACCGACATGGAGCTTACGAAAAAGGTGATCAGGGAAAAGGGCTTTGATACTTGGGCAAAGGTGTAGGCGCGACCTGAGTCTTTTTTCATTTGGAAATAAAGGTTGCCGTGAGAATCGAATAGTGTGACGGCACCCTTTTACTGTTCAACCGGGCGGGAATCTATAGAATATTCATCCCCTCTGCAGGCAATGAAATAAGAAGATATAAAGTATCTCCCTTCACCTTTTCAAGAACCACTTCGCCCACAGAGGAGAGCTTCCCTGACAGCGGGCTGGTGATGTTGACATAATTCCCCCGGCGCCATTCATTCAGATAGAGCGCCCAGCGTTTACCGGTGAGACGGGCGGCCCGTTTCATTCCCTGCTCTTGAACGGCCGGGGGAAGCGTCGGATTCGCCGCTCCCGTTCCCACGCAATAAAAAATCCTTTCTTCAGCATCAAATGCCGCTGCACAAAGGTTTTTCATTGCATTCGGATCGTCCGGCGCCTGGGTGACGCTTTTTTGCAGGGGAAGAAGTATCTGAAGAAGCGAGTCGTAATTGATGGCTTTTTCCCCTTTTTTCTCCCTGCTGATTTCGCGCAACACGGCAGGTTGACCGGCTGCTGCACTCTTCGTCTCTTTCCTGCAGGAAATAAGCGGCATACAACAGAGCGATACCATAAGGGTAATATAACGTGTTGTTATAGACGCCACCAGTGCCCGGCGTGCCGCTCTGCAGAACCGATCGACCCGCCTCCCCCTCCCTTCGGGAATGATTTGATTTCAGGACGTAAAGGTCAGCCCTGATACGCCTTTACAGTTCGGTCATCATCTTATCGAATTTGTCCACCGTTACCGCGGGTGAGGTGGTAAACAGGATGCCTGTCAGTTTGCTCAGGGCGATAGAGCCTTTTATGGCTTCCTCGATGCCGGGGAAATCCACAATGAGCGCAAGATCGTGCTCCCCGAGCAGCGCATACATGGAATTGATGTTGCCGCCGTACTTTTTGAGAAGCTCCACCGCCTTGCCCGTGCGTTCGGAACTCATTTCCCGTGCGGTGTCGGATACGTATTTGCCGAACATGAAAAACCTTGACATGGCGCTACCTCCTTACTGTATGAATGGTATAATCATGCGGATCCGTCGCCTCCCGAGCACGGAGTCGAACCGCAGGTGGGTCGAAGAGTTCATCAGTGAAACCGCCTCCGTTACGGATGCACCATTTGAAAGATAGTAATTGCTTTTCGTGTCCGGAAATAGTGTTCCGGTGCCAAGGCGGGTTTTTCCGGTGAAACGGCGGGACGCCGAGGGTCATCCGTAGTTTTCATTATGGGGTATCCCTTTGATTCAAGTAAAAATAAAGGAGGTCAAGGAAGATCAGCTTTTACGAAGAAAACAGTTCCCAGGCACTATGTAAATAATGAGCTAAAGGCCTCTGTATCGCGTGGCCCCCGGGCACCGGAAGTGCCGGGCATGAACCATTTACAGGGGGCACGCACGAAGCGAATTGTTATTGTTTTCTTCAGATTAATTAATTCTGAATACGGTTTCAAGGCTGGTGCGTGAGGGAGGGGTGCGTCCGGCTGAACTGTCGCAACCGGACGGGTATGCCGCAACCTTCCGTCAACGGTCGTTTCGAACCACCCCGACGATGGGGCCGCAGGCCCCTCCAATATATAAACAAATTCAGAATCTTGAACCCCTACAAGTCCGCTTTGCACCAATTTTGCAGCACCTGAATCAAGGGGAAACCCCATTTTTCATTTTTCACCCTGCAAAAGATAGTAAATTATAGAAGTATGAAATGTTTTATTCGACGAACTGAAGGTATCCTCGCTTTCGCACTGTTCGCAACCGGTAGTGCGGGACAATCAACCGCCGCATCCTCTTCCGATGCACTCTCCGCACTGAGAGCATGGCTTGCAGATGAATACACGCAGCGTCCTGCAATCGCGACACAGCCGTTTTCATCCCGGCCGCTCACCAGGAAAGAGGCGGACACTGCCCGCCAATTGCTTATAAATGACCATTTCGATAGGAAAAAAGCTGAGCTCACCTCCGAATGGCAGAATAAAACCATGCAATCCGGTTCGTTTCGCATGAAATTCGACTACCGTACCTTCGGCCAGAAGCCGGTTGACGGAAGATGCCTTTTCATCTCCATGCACGGCGGCGGCAATGCCCCGGCCGCAACCAACGACCAGCAGTGGGAGAATCAGATCACCCTTTACCGCCCCCCCGAAGGCATCTATCTTTCACCGCGTGCGCCCACCGATACTTGGAACATGTGGTTTCAGGATCATATCGATCCGCTTTTTAAAAAGATCATTCAGGCGGCGGTCGTTTTTCTTGACGTTAACCCCAACAAGGTTTATCTGATGGGATACAGCGCCGGCGGCGACGGCGC
>JAFGNB010000348.1 GCA_016927235.1 Chitinispirillaceae bacterium | reverse complement strand
CATTGTTCCGTCTGCCGGCTGTGGACGTACCGAAGAGATTTTTAATCCCATCGTAATCTTTGGCATACCACATGATTTTCGCGGGATTGTATACCTGCGGGTTACTCGCTTCAACCTTCTCGCCTTTCAGCGCCATGGTGTCGGCCCACATCACCTGTTTGTTCTGGTCGATTTCAACAAGAACGCCGTTGCCTGAAATATCCAATCCGCCGCTCGACGGATACGCCAGATGGGCGAGGGTATTACCGTTTGGTAAACGAAGCGCACTGCTCATGGAAAAGGAGTAAAAGTTGCTGGTCGGAGCGTAAATCCATGTCGGCTGGGAAGGACCGAACGGCTGGCCCTCGGTGCGCTGGAAAGTGCCGTTTTCATCCATGGGCGGCTTGATCTCGATAACCTGCGATTGCGAGCCTCCCCCGGGGCCGGGCATCATCGATCCCGCATTGTTATGGAAAAAAATGATATTGCCCGCGCCCGGATACCCCTCGGGGATCCAGTTAACGCAGTGCAGGACATTGATGGCGGTCGCTCCGCTCGTCTTGTAATTGGCGGGTTTTCCCCATCGATAGAGAATGTCACCCCCTTTGCCGCGCTTGCCTCCCGTATGTCCGGATGCCTCCTGAGTGGTGGTGCCGTGATCGATAATATAAAGTTCGCTGAAAACACGGGATGAAAAAAGGATCATATCCAGTTTTTCATGATAATCGATGCCGTTAAGGTGCACCCATTGATTCGTATAAAAGAGCTGGCTGGTGATGCTGCCGCTGAAACGTTCCGGATGCGCCGCGGCCGAATCGCCTTTAATGACATGTTCGTACATTTTCCACTCCCATACGATCTTCGGGCCTCCGGCGGCCTTGGGATCGATCTCGATTATTTTTTCGGATAAAATGAACTGGTTGGCGGCTCCTATAATGCCCTTTAGAAGATTGGTATCCACACCGGTTGCTTTCATCTCCGCTTTTGACTGGTAAACAAAAGAAACGGCAAGCACATGTAAATCTCCCTCCTTGGTGTACATGGGTTTGATATCGTGATGCGTCATGAAGGTATCATTGGCCAATGTATGGCGCCATACGACGTTTCCCTTGGGGTCGATCTCCTCGATAATGCCCTGCCGCGGCGCCATGACCGACACAACGGCATTTTCCGGGACAATGGCAGTTCTTAAAAGATTGCCGTTTTTCAGCAAATATGTCGAATACCCGTCGAGCCGGTTCGGCAGGTTGTTATGGTCCCAGGTGAAAGCAACACTGCCCGTTGAATCGAGAAGAACCGTTTTGGGCGCTCCGTAGGCACCGGTTAAAACGTATCCCCCTGCAATGGATGCCGATAGTTCCACTGTAAATGCCGTCATTAAAAAAAACAGCGCCGTACACCCCGTCTTCGAATGATTTCGCATCATAAATAGTTCTTTCTTTTAAAGGCTGATTCAATTTTTGTCAATACAATACTCCCTGCCTTATGGTTCCCCCTTTACGTCTCGTCCCCATCGCCCCTTTCTCACCTCCACTTATTTCCCTAATTAATAGTTAATAAAATAATCATATTCTTGTTAAAACACCTACAAATTAACTGTACGATTATAATTTATAGCAATAACCTCAACCACGACCGACAGTTGCATCCGTTTGAATTTTCGTGGTCTAATGTGGAACAATCTCGTTGTTCCGACACCGGTAAGCGTCGTCGGGGGGATTTCCGTATTCCTGCTGCGGCGCGGGTTACTCGATACTTCCCAGCTCGCGCGGATTGAACGGGTCGGCAACGTCGTATACAACGACCTCCTCCATACCCATGAGGTAAAGCCGGTCGCGGTCCCAGATGAAATCGCGGGCTGCCGGTTCACTCCACTGTGCGATTATTTCAAGATCGAGCGGATTTGCGGCACGGTAAAGCGAAAACCCGGCCCAGCCGTTGGCGACATAGAGAAGCGAATCCCCCACCGCAAGCCCGTATGGGGTGGTCGCATCTATTTCCTTGAGGATCCGCGTGTTTTCCGGGTCGCTTACATCCACCGACATAAGCACATCCCGCGACCCGCCGCACGAACTTCCCGAGCGCAGCGTGACGAATGCCGCCGCTCCGCGCACCACCACCGGATCGCACGATCGGAAGTGCGAAACCATGCCCGCGTAGACCGGTTCCGACGGTTGCGAGCGATCGTAGATATACATCCCCTCCCTGCCCCCGATGAACAGGTATCTTGAAGTCGGGAAAATCGTCTCGACATCCCAGCCGACGGACTGCTGCGAAAGTTGTACCATACGTGACGGATTGGAAATACTTACGGTGTAAAGGTTACTTTCATCAACGTAATAAAGAAACGAGTCCATCACCGCGAAAACCGCCATGCTTCCGCCGGTGTTCACCGTGCCCGCATCTCTACCCCCGCCTCCGGATGGCTGCTCCGAACAGGCAAGAAACGGCAGAAGTGGAGCTGCCAGTCGTTGTGCGGAAATGGGCGGAACGCACGTGAATAACGGCGACGGTTCACGCGCGATGTAGTAGTCGGGATAGTACGAGTACAGCCTGATGCCGCCGAGGCGCTTCACTTTTCCGTCAGGCTCCAAGCCGTAGGCGACGATCGAGTCGGCGCTATTGGCGAAAATCGTCGTTCCGCTCGCGGCGAGGCCGCTGTTGCGGTTGACCGGAATGTTGGTGATGTGCCGGCCGGACGACGGATCGGCCATTGAGAAGACCATAAGGCCGTTGTCGCGATCGGAGATCAGCAGAAGCGTATCGCAAAGCCAGATGTTCTGGGGAACGCTCAGGGTGGTCGGGCTCTGGACATACATTCCCATCGACATCAGTCCGCCGATCACCGCCAGCACGGAAAGTCGCACTCTTCGCCACATAGGATTACCCCTTTCGTTTTCAACTGTTATATGAAGATAAAAATATCCTGCGCTTTTCCTCCACCCCCGACTTTCTCTTCACGGAAGAGGGGGATCGAGCAGTACCGAGGGCCTTATCGATTAAGAAACATTGCCCTGAACGTTTATTATATTACACGCAAGCGACGTCGGATCGCTCAACGTAGGTTAAAATTTTCAGCCTGTTATTATGCCGCCATTCAACGATAATGCGAAAGAAGAGGTCCGCTGCCGGGTGGATATCGTCTCGGTTATCGGCAGATACGTCACGTTGAAGCCCTCCGGCCGGACGCTTAAAGGACTGTGCCCCTTTCATCAAGAAAAAACCCCCTCTTTTCACGTCAATCCGGTACAGGGTTTTTTTCACTGCTTCGGTTGCGGCAAGGGAGGAGATGTTTTTACCTTCATTCAGGAAATCGAGGGCATCGGATTCGCCGAAGCGCTCGCGATGCTCGCTGATGAATGCGGGGTAACGCTCCAACGGTCCCCTCCGCAGCTCGCTTCCGGTGCAGAAACCGCCGATGCCCCGCGTCCCGCAGATACGTACTCGAAAACCGAACTCCTGCGCATCCACGAAGTCGCCGCACGTTTTTTCTACAACAACATTAAGCCGGCTGCAGCGGCGGTCGCCTATCTGAAGTCCCGCGGTCTGCAGCCTGAAACGGTAAGGGATTTCCGCCTCGGATTCGCACCCGCAGGATGGACTGCACTGATCGACCACTGCGCATCGGAGCGGATTCCGGAACCATCGCTCGTCGCCTGCGGCCTAGCCATAAGGAAAGAGCACGGAGGATGCTACGACCGCTTCCGCAACCGCCTCATGTTTTCACTCTGCGACCTGTCGGGCAGAGTGATCGGTTTCGCCGGCAGGGGGATGGAAAAGGATGCGGAGCCGAAATACCTCAACTCACCAGAAACGACGCTTTACAAAAAAAAATTTTTTCTTTACGGACTGGACCGCGCCAGGGCCGCAATAGCGGAGCATCGGACCGTGATCGTCGTCGAAGGGTATATGGATTATCTGACGCTGTTTCAGGCGGGCATCCGCAACATCGTCGCCACTTCCGGTACTGCACTCACCCCTGAACATGCCCGCCTGCTCGGCCGATTCGCCCGCAGTATCGTCCTGACCTTTGACGGCGACAGCGCCGGGCAGGCCGCAGCGGAAAAGGCCGTTGCCACCCTGGCGCCGTTCAACTTTGATCTTTCGATCCTCATGCTGCCCGAAGATGAAGATCCCGATTCGACGGTCAAAAACCACGGCCGCCGGGCTTTCGAGGAGTTTCTTGACAAACGTCAACCGTGGGAGGGGTTTATTATCGAACGGATGATGGCTGCGCACGATGCCGTCACCGCGCGCGGGAAATCGGCGGTGATCGACGCATGTGCCCCCCTGGTAAAGTCGCTGAGTGATCCCATCATGGTGCGGCATTTCAAACGGATGCTCGCCGAGAGGCTCGGCATCGAAGAACGGCTGGTTTACAGAAAGCTGCCTGATGGAAAGGGACACGCCGTCGCTTTCCGTCCATCCATTCTCTCCGACGATCTGGCGTACTCGACATCGCTTGAAGGCAAGTTTCTTCACTATTTGTTCCTCAAACCGGAACTGATCGAGGAAGCACGATCCTACGTGGCTCCCGAAACACTTACGGACGGCATTTCCGGTGATATATATTCATTGATGTTATCAACCTATGATCGGGAATGTCATCTCAACAATGTCGCGAATCATACCGACGATCCGGAAATCAGACGTCTCATCTCCCTGCTGCAGGTGAAAGAGGATACACAAGAGCACATTCATGAGGAATTTGTGCAGAAGATCATCCATCTCCGCAGGAAATACCTGCATCTGCGTGTAGAGGAATGTACGCTGCGGATGAAAAACGAACCTCATCGCCGAAATGAATTACTAAAGCTGCAACATGATTACACGATGCAACTCAAGGAGTTGGACAAAGAAGAATGATTAAGAAAAAAGAGCCGGATCCATCCGCCAAACCGGCGGCAGCATCCGACCGCACCGCCATGCGGCTGAAAAAACTCGCGGCGCTGCAGGGGTTCGTCACCGAAGCGCAGATCGAGGAAGTCGCCTCGACGCCGCAGGAACGCGAACGCGTTCAGCAGATCCTCACGAGCGAAAATATCACCATCAACACCTTCGTCAAGGAGAAGGTGCCTCTTTACGAACGGCGTACCCGCCGCATCATATCAGCACGTAAGCAGGCACGCTATACCGACCCGACGTGGGTTTACCTCAACAGCGTCGGCCGTGTTCCCCTGCTCTCCCGCGGTCAGGAGACCGAATACGCCATGCAGATGGAGTACGCCCAGGGGAAGCTCTTCGAAATGGCATTCAAACACCCCATATCGCTCGAAAGCCTCTACCGAATCGCCGAAGAATTGCGTCGCGATGAGCTTGAATGCATCGATGTCCTCCAAATCGAGGAAGACCAGCTTGAAAAAGACGAAGATGTTGACAAACTAAAAAAAGAGTTTCTCAGAATCGTCGCCCTCATTAAAAGAAAGTCAACGATGATCGCCAATCTCCATACGGAGAGCGGCGGCAATAATGAAAAAATCGATCGTTTGAATGATGAAATCGTCGGCCTCTGCCGCCAGCTGGGGCTCAATTCGAAACAGATCGAATTGATACTGGAAAGCTTTAAGAAGCATCTCGTCCATGCCAGTGAAAAACAGAAGCTTGATGAGTTCTCGCATTGGGAGACGATGCGCAATCAGGCAAAGTGCGCAATCATCGAGGCGAATGTGCGCCTGGTGGTGAGTATAGCGAAAAAATACACCCTTCGCGGCATGGAGATCATTGATCTGATCCAGGAAGGCAATCGCGGCCTCATTAAGGCGGTCGAAAATTTCGATTACCGGAAGGGGTATAAATTCAGTACCTATGCCACGTGGTGGATACGTCAGGCTATTTCCCGCGCCATCAACGACAAATCGAAAGCAATCCGCATTCCTGCAAACACGCTCGACCTGGTTAATAAAACCGTCCGGCTCTGTAAAAAATGGGTGATGGATTACGGATATGAACCGAGCCATGAAGAGCTCGCCGAGACGCTCGGTTGTTCGGTTGCCAAGGTGCAGATGGCGCTCGAATACTCCATGGAACCGATTTCACTTGATATGGAGGTCGGAAGTGACGGCGGTATGACGGTCGGTGAATATATCGAAGACACCCACGCGGAAGACCCTTCACTGCGCATGTCGCTCATGCACCTTCGCGAACAGATCAAGGAGGTGCTCGACTCGCTTACCGCAAAGGAGCGCGAAATCCTTATTATGCGATTCGGACTGGATGACGGTCGTATTAAAACCCTCAAGGAGATTGGTGAAATTTTCAACATATCCCGCGAACGTGTCCGGCAGATAGAGACGAAGGCTCTCAGCAAGCTCAAGCACCCGAGCCGTACCCGGCAACTTATGGCATGGAAGGAAGAGCGGTCGGAAACCTTCAACGAAGAGGATTTCTACTAGATTGCACCTTCAGAATGGTTACCTCTTAATAATGCGTGGAAAATCAACAGGACTTTCCTCCGTCTGATCATTAAAACGGTAATTTTACTTCCATGTTCTCTGCCAACAATCTATTTTTATAAAGTAGTGTAATCGAATGATATTTCATGTAAGGAGTCTTTCATGCCACGTTTTGCAGTCGCTTTTATGACGCCTTCCAACAGCGGACAATTGATCCACCGCATTATTGAAGGGGAAAATAGGGACAGCGTTTTAAAGGCCTTCTTCACCGAATCCGCATCTGAATTCTATTCCAATGACGAGCAGGGATTTCACTATTTTAAGGAAGATTTTTTTGATGAGTCGACGCCCAGCGGAAGTATTATTGAACTGCAATAATTCACCCTCTTCCGCGGCGTGTGATGGTCTATTTTCGGATAAATACGATAACCCGCCACATAAGCGTTAACTTCCATCGAAACCGGAATCAGGGCTGGTTAATCCACTTTTGAAGCGCATCAATCAGTTTCAAGGCTTGGTCTTTACTTGAAATGTTGAATTTCGCCTGTTGACGGTATTCATCATCGATTTTACGGTAACGCCGTATCGAATATCGTTCTGGACCATAGTCATTTCTATTTTTTTCCCACTGTTGATACTTGAATAATATCGTCGACCAGGACCCTTTCGATAAGACTGCCTTGTCGAGCTCCTTAATGACCGCTACGCCGTCTTCCTCGTAATTAATTGTTATATCTTCGACCCGTAATGCCATACCACTCCTTAAATAAGTTGAATCCTTTATTAAAATAAATTAAACGACACTTTGAAGCAACCGAAGAGATCAAATACAAAAAAATCGCGCCGGCATTGCACCGGCGCTTTCCGCTTCACCCAAATTGCTGCAAGAGGGCCTTGCAGGTAGGAAAGTAATTGCTG
>JAFGNB010000347.1 GCA_016927235.1 Chitinispirillaceae bacterium | reverse complement strand
CGCTGCGCGCTTTGAGCGCCGCAGCTTCGGAGATCAGAAGGAGGAAGAGTGCGTCGTTTTCATTCTTTTCAAGTTTTTCCCCTTCGGAAAGCCGCCGGATCCATGTCGCCGCCGCCCGCGCCGCATGAACGGCCTGGTCGATCGTTGAGAGATGCAGTCGTTGCCGGAGCGTATCAAAGAGAGGTCGCTCGGTATCGTTCAGGACGTCCGGATTGCAGGATGCCTTTGCCATCAGATGCCGGAGCTGACGCAATTGCACCGCCTGTTTCAGGAAGTCGAAATCAGCTCTGCTTATGTCGAGAAGGCAGAAAAAGATGTATTCCTGTTCCTTTTCCCCGGCGGCACCGTTCACAAGTGCTCTGGCAACCTGCGACGGTTCGAACCGCTCTTCGGTGTTACGGATGAAGGAGGCGATTTTTTTCGACCCTTCGGTAAACGTATCGGTTATGCGGAGCGTCTGCAGCAGAAGCGAGATCGGATTGGAAGCGTTCATGGCGCAGTGTTTTTGGTCCAGGATGAAATCATTGTACCGACCGGATCCCTTTATTAAAATTCACGACCCGATTAACGGCATAACGGGACATGTATAAGTCCTCTGGGTCGCACCATCATCACGGCGACTGAGAAACAACCGAGCGGTAAGCGACTTCTCCGGCCCTGTCACCTGCCCGGCGGCGGCATTTCCGGATGCGATTGGGTGCTCGTTTCTTTTTGCTCTTTTGACGGTTCATGAGCAAGTGCGTAATAACCGGTGGTGACTTCGATCGGGCTTGTGTCAAGATCGAGATTGATGAGAATCTTCTCAAGATCGGCGGCGGCTTCCGCGGTAGCGCTGTTCTCTTTCAGGAGATGCGCCTGGTTTCTGATCTCGATGAAACGGTTCCGAAACTCACCGGCGAGCTGGTTGCACTTATCGGAGAGCTCCTTCATCTCTTCTTTCTCACGAAAACGAAGCAGGGCGCTCATTTTCCCCGTTCGAAGCAGGGTCGCCCATTGTTCGAGCTTATAAATGGGTACCGCATATTTGCGGGAGGAATAGAGACCGATACAAAAGGAAACAAACACCGACACCACGGCGCTCACGAGAAGTGTCGGCAGAATGAGAAAAAGTATATGCTCCCTGTTGAGCTCCTGAGTTAATTTATCGAGCTGATAAACTATAACGGTTTGATATTTCAAATAATAAACAAGGATAAGCGAGCCCGATGAGACAAGCGTAGAGAGCAACGCCGCGGCAGCGATTTTCGTGATAAGGCGTATCTGCAGTGATTTTTTAATGAAAAAATTGCCGATCGGTTTACGGTGTGTTTTTTCTGACATTATTCCTCCCCGCTGTTGAAGAACATGCTGGTGTCCGGATTTTCACAACCCGATCATTTCTAAAGATGATATAATTTCGGCAACGGGCATACAATGATATTTATTGGAAATAGAGGACTTTCTTTCAAGAATACTTATAATATACTATGATTTTTGGACGACGCTCTTTTTCGCGATTCTACTGGCTGTTTTTAAAAAGATTGTGTATTTTGAACAAACTATGGTTGATAAAAACACTAAACGATTATTTGAAACAGATCCGGATTCTGTCGGGAAGCGGGGGGAAGGAGTTGTTGAACGGGTAGTATGAAACGGAAGGCCGTTGCACTTTCCCTGCTGTTATGTGTTGATTTTACGATGGCGGCGCAACCGGCCGTCGATACATTGCTTTTCACGATTACCCTCAATAATGATTCAACGAGTATTTATGGGTGTCGGTGGAACGATAAGGTTCGTTCGACGCTCGCCGGCCCGGTGTTGATGGCCGGGAAGCACCTTCTGTTTTACTCGCAGAACGGATATGTTCTTTATAACGAATCGGGCAAGCTGCTCGATTCGTATTCCTTGCTGCGTCAGAACAGTGCATCCGCGAAAAAAGGCGAGGCGCCCCTTCTGCTGGCGTATCCGCTCGACAGCCTCACGTTGATTTTTTACCGGCAGGTAAAAGGCGCTTCCGGGCAGGAAGAGATTTATTTGAAAAAGATTTTCAAGAAGGACTTCAAGCGAGTGACCACCACTACGTACGAAATCTACGGGCATATCACCAGAGGTCAACTCTTCAATCTTGCGGCCAATAGTATTACCGATGAGATGGGCAGCCGGAATTATCTTATGCCGCAACTGGTCGGTTACACCGCCCTTCAGGGCGGAACGCGGTGGTGGAGTATCGACCGCCTCTATTCGTTCACCTCGCCTCTGATTGTCGAGGACCGGGGTGAGTGTACTTCTTTTTTCCCCGGATTGAAATCCGATCAGAAATGTGAAATGCAATCCCACCAGATCGAACCGCTGGGTGTCTATCGGATGCAGGGAAGGTGGTACTATTTCGGCCTGGCCTCTTCGCTCGGCAATACCGAAGACGAGTACTATCAGTTACTGGTGCTGTGCGATCAGGGGGGGAATTTGCTTTACAGCAGCAAGTTGCTCAAGCAGGAGATCGCCGATGCCGTCCTGCAGTATGTGGAGAAGACGAATACCAACTATACCGTACGAAAAGCGGTGCGCCATGTGTTCGTGCCGGTGATCGATCGCCGGGGAGACATCTGTTACGGGGTTATCGATTTCGATAAAAAGAACATCGCCGTTTACCGGAGAATGTTTTTACGCTATATCCGTCAGGAAGCAAAACGCATACCGGAAAAGGTGTTCGAACGCGCGAACGAACTCGCCTACACGCCGCTTATGCTCGACTGCACCGAGGACTCCGACGAGGGAGTACTGCCCGAGATAACGATATTGACCGACGATGGGATAAAGGCGCTCAGTAGAAAATCGCTCATTAGAAAAGGGTACTTCATCACCGTACACCGGATGAAGGACGGAGCGCTGAAAACGAGGTTGTCGCGGACGCAGGAACGGCTGCCGGAGAATGTGAAGAACGCGCAGCGTTCCCTCGCCAAAAAAATTTTGGCATGGTGTCCCTTTTCTGTCGCCCTCAACCATGATGAGAGGGGGAGGCTCAATTTCCTCCATTACGGTCCGGACGACGAGGTGCTCTCCGCGCGCGTGTTATCGGTGACCGAAGAGTTCGATGTCTTCGTCCGTGTGGATTGCGAAAAATGGGCGGAAGTCGTCCAGTTCGATTCCGAGGGCGCTTTCATCAACAGATTTATTTTCAATCAACAGGACTACAACATCAGAAAAGACCTTGTGGTGGTAGGCAGGCACGGGAATATCGCCGAAGAGGACTACGAATCCCCCAAAGGCAAACAGCAGTATTTCATCTGGCGGCTGATGTCGGCGGATAAGCGCCATTCGATGGACTGATGGCCTACGTCAACCGACGCGGCATCTCGCGCAGGTCGGGGGTGAATTGCGTTTCATGGTCACGTCCCCGCCGGAAGCTTCAGGTAGCCGACTTCACCGAGTGACGGGAGATTGTTTTTCAAATTCAAAGAAGGTGCGATGTTTTCAAGCGATCGTATCACCGAAGGCCTTAATGAGGAACAGCGGCGGGCGGTGACGGCGCCGATCGACTGCCATTATTTGGTGCTTGCTGGTGCGGGGTGTGGAAAAACGACCGTGCTGACGCGACGGATCGCCTATCTGGCGCTCGGCGGCGTACCGCTGCCGCGGATACTTGCGCTTACTTTTACCCGTAAAGCCGCTGAGGAGATGGCCGTGCGGGTAGGCCGGCTGGCAGAAGAAGAACAGTTGCCGGGACGTCCGACCATCGCCACGTTTCATGCGTTTGCGCTGAAGGTACTCGGTGCAGAATATGAGGGCGGGAGCAATTTCAGCCGAATCGGTTTTACCGGCAGGGTGCATTGTATCAATGAGGAAAAGCGCCTGGCTCTCCTTGCGCAATGCTGCAGCGCCGGCGAACGTTCGTCGCTCGAAGCCGATATTCTGAAACTCGATTCCATGATCGAGCGGTTGAATGTATTTCCGGAATCGATAAACGTTCTGCCGCCGGCAAAGGCCGAGGCGTTGCGTATCATCGTACGGCGGTTCAAGGAGCGGAAGCGGGTTGAAGGGGCATGGGATTTTTCGGATTTGATCGACGGTGTAGTGGAACTCTTCGAGCATACTCCAACGGTGCTGGCATACTACCGCCATCACTATACCGCAGTGCTGGTTGATGAATTTCAGGATACCAATCCCGTCCAGATACGGCTCTTACATCACATCGTACACACCGGCCACTTCATTTTCGCAGTCGGCGACGACGACCAGGCGATCTATGGATTCCGCGGGGCGGACGTCGGACCGACCCTTTCATTCGCGAATCACTTTCTGGGCGCGGAGATCATCAAATTACAGACCAACTATCGCAGTGTTCCGGCGATATTGTCAAAAGCGAATAGGATCTTTCGTCACAAGGACCCCGCCTACCGTAAACTGCTGGTATCGGGGAAATACCCCGAGCGCTGCGGGATCGCGCCGTCGATTCATCATTTTATTGATCAGAAGGCAATGGCGGACTGGATAATGACGCGGGCGAAGGCCTGCGCCATAGCACTGCAGGTTCCGCCGTGCGCCATGGCGGCTCTTTTCCGCGTCAACCAGACCGCCGGCTGGGTAGGGAACTACCTCTCCGGGAGAGGCATACCGGAAGAGGGGAGGCCTCAGCTTCTGACGGTTCATAAAAGTAAAGGACTCGAATTCCCGGTGGTGTTTCTTTGCGACATGGAGGAGGGCGTTTTTCCGAGTTACCGCGAAAGGAAAGGGCGCCGCATCCGTACCGTTACGGATTTTATTCACGCTCTTCTGAACCCCCGCCGCAAATCAATCGAATGCGATTGGGATGAAGAACGACGGCTTTTTTATGTAGCGATCACCCGGGCGCAGCAGCGCCTCTTTTTCCTTGTTGCGCGGCAAAAGCAGGTCTACGGAAGAAATCGACGTTTCGAGCCGTCGCGCTATCTGCGCTTGATCAGGTAATGCAAATTGACTCTCCGGGTTGCTGAACCTATTTTAAATAGCTTTATATATGCAGCGGCGTGCCGTTGTGAGGCTTCAAACCCGAAGTGGTAGAAAATGCCATGAAAAAACCATTGCGTTATGGCGACGCGGGCGTCGATATCGGGAGATGGAATTCCGTGAAGGCGGGCATCGGTAAATACGTTGCTTCAACCTATAACGAGCGGATCCTCGGGAAGTTCGGCCAGTTCGGCGGGATGTTCGACATCACCGATCTGAAAGGGTATAAACGCCCCGTGCTGGTGGCGTCAACCGACAGCGTCGGTACCAAGGTAATGATCGCTTTCGAAACCGGCAACCATTCTTTCGTCGGCCGTGACATCGTCAACCACTGCGTTAACGATATTCTTGTTATGGGTGCGAAACCGCTTTTTTTCCTCGATTACATAGGCATATGCCAACTGCTTCCCGACACGGTCCAGGAGATCGTCGTCGGCCTCGCGGCGGCGTGTCGGGAGAACGGCTGCGTGCTTATCGGCGGGGAGACGGCCGAGATGCCCGACTTGTATCAAAAAGGTGAGTACGACCTTGTGGGGACGATTGTCGGTCTGGTGGACCGTGACAGGGTGATCGACGGCGGTACGATCGTTGCAGGCGACCTGCTTATCGGACTGCGGTCGAGCGGTTTGCATACCAACGGTTACAGTCTTGCCCGTAAAATCGTCAGGGAGGTCGGCGGGCGGAGCTACGGCGATACCTTTGAAGAAAGCGACCGGACGTTCGGCCAGGTGTTGCAGGAACCGCATCGTTCATATCTCCCACTGCACGCTGTCATGCAAAGCGGGCTGATCAAAGGGTGCGCCCATATCACCGGCGGAGGTTTCCGGGACAATGTCGACCGTATGCTGCCTCTTTCGTGCGATGCCGTCATAGAACTAGCTACGTGGGAACCCGATCCGATTTTCACATGGTTGCAGAAAACGGGAAATGTCGAAAGGGACGAAATGTATCACGTCTTCAATATGGGGATCGGCATGGTGGTTGCCGTCGCTCCGGAAAATCGGGATGTCCTGTTGACATCTCCGTTGCTGTGTCAATTCAAACCCCGGCGTATCGGTCGTATCGTCGACGGAACCGGTCGGGTGGTGCTGGAGTAATAATGCTGGGTAAAAAGCTTCATTTCTATAATACCGCGCATCGGTCCAAGGAGCGGTTCGAGCCGCTGCACGACCCGGTCTCACTTTACTGCTGCGGCCCGACGGTCTATAATTACGCCCATATCGGCAACCTGCGCACGTACGTTTTCGAAGATGTCCTCAAACGTACGCTGAATGCGTTCGGATATAACGTCAAGCATGTCATCAACATTACCGACGTCGGCCACCTCACTTCAGACGAAGATACCGGCGAGGACAAGATGGAAAAAGGAGCGAAACGGGAGGGAAAAAGCGTGTGGGACATCGCCGAACATTTCACCCGGACCTTCATACAGGACATTGCGTCGCTCAACATCCTTCCTCCCGACAGGTGGCCGAAAGCCACCGACCATATTCCGCAAATGATTGAGTTAGTAAAAAAACTCGAGGAGCGCGGATTTACCTATACAACTTCCGACGGTATCTATTTCGATACGGAGAAATTTCCTTCTTACACCGCCTTCGCGGGTCTTGATGCGGAAAATCTGCGCGCCGGCGAGCGGGTCGATATGGGTGAAAAACGCAGTGTGACCGATTTCGCGCTCTGGAAGTTTTCGCCCGGAGAGGGGAAGCGGCAGATGGAATGGGAGAGCCCGTGGGGGAGGGGGTTTCCCGGGTGGCATATTGAGTGCAGCGCGATGTCGCTCGCCTATCTTCCCCAGCCGATCGATATTCATTGCGGGGGCGCCGACCATATCCGCGTGCATCATACCAACGAGATCGCCCAATCTGAAGCGGCAACCGGGAAACCGTTCGTACGGTACTGGTTGCACGGCGAATTTCTTGTTTTTGAAAAAGGGAAGATGGCCAAATCGGGTGACCATTTTATCACTATGGCGACATTGCGACAGAAAGGCGTCGCCCCGTTGGCCTACCGGATGTTCTGCTATACCGCCCATTACCGGACGCCGTTGAGTTTCTCTTGGGAGGCTCTTGCATCTTCGGCACAGAGTTTGGCCAACCTTCGGCGATTGATTGGTTCGCTGCCCTCTCAATCGAAAGCGTCGCCGCCGACAACCCTGCAGGTTGCCGGGGCGCTCGATCCGTTTTACACTGCACTTGCTGATGATCTGAACATGCCCCGTGCAATGGCGGCGCTCTGGGATATTGTTCGCGATGATACATTGGATGCGCACCTGCGCCGGGTGTGTGCCGAGCAGGCCGACAACGTCCTGGGGCTCGAACTTGGCCGCCCACCGACAGAGACCGTTCAAACGGTGGTTGGGGCGGAAGGTGAGGCGATGCGGCTGGAATGCGCCACCTATGTTCCTATTGACTTGTGCAATAGACTTACAGCGCTTCTCTCCGAGCGCCGCCGGGCGCGCCGTGAAAAGGATTACGCGACGGCCGACCGGATACGGCAGAAATTGGGTGCAGCGGGGATTACCGTCAAAGATCAGCCCGACGGCTCGACGACCGTATCCATCCCGGCGGGTGTATGTACTGATAGCGATAGAGAAACGCTTATTTTCATGGAGTAATACAAGGAGTTTTTATGGCGAAGAATACGAATGATGATCTGGCGAACAAATTCAAGGAAATGATGATCGGCAGCGGGATTGAGGAGAAACTGCTCAAGCGTCGTGAGATTTTTCTCTGGGGGGAGATCAATGACGAGTCGGCTGAATCTATAGTCAAGAAAATCCTTTTTTTTGACGGGCAGAGTCATGAGGATATCACCCTCTATATCAACAGTCCGGGAGGAATTATTTCCTCCGGCTTGGCAATTTACGATGCTATGCAGTATGCCGGGTCTCCGGTAAGCACTATCTGCATGGGGCAGGCGGCGAGTATGGCGGCGGTTGTTCTTTGCGCAGGAACCAAAGGAAAGCGTATTGTGTGGGAGCATGCTCGTGTTTTGATCCATCAGCCGCTGATATCCGGCAACATGTTCGGTCCTGCTTCCGATATTCAGATCCAGGCAGAGGAAATGCTGCGGATTCGCGACAATCTTAATGAAATTCTGGCAAAACATACCGGTCAATCGATGAAAAAAATCGCCGAAGATACAGACCGTGATTTTTTCATGTCTGCCGATGAAGCAAAAAAGTATGGAATAATCGATAAAATCGTTAAAAAAAGCTGAAATCTTCCCGAAGGATAAACGAGACACTGCAGCATCCTCAGTAGGGTTGCACCTACAAAAAATTGATTTTATTGTTTTTGACTTTCTTTTAATACACGAATTATATTTGAAAAACTATTTTCTTCCAGGGATTTTGCCGATGTAGCTCAGCTGATAGAGCATTCGATTTGTAATCGAACGGGCGGGGGTTTGAGTCCCTCCATCGGCTCAAGGAAATGGGTAGGTGCCCGAGCGGTTAAAGGGGATGGACTGTAAATCCATTGGCTATTGCCTACGGTGGTTCGAAACCACCCCTGCCCATATATGACTATAGGCGGGCATAGCTCAATGGTAGAGCTCCACCCTTCCAAGGTGGCTGTTGTGAGTTCAAATCTCATTGCCCGCTTGTGTGAATGCCCATGTAGCTCAGTTGGTAGAGCACATCCTTGGTAAGGATGAGGTCCACGGGTTCGAGTCCCGTCGTGGGCTTACTTTTTTGTAGTGATGATGTATCGATGGAAATCAATCGTAGTCAATTATATCAAATAATTTTTCACCAAATATCCTGAGAGGTTTCCATGGCAAAGGAAAAATTTGATCGTTCAAAACCGCACGTGAATGTCGGTACGATCGGGCATGTTGATCAT
>JAFGNB010000346.1 GCA_016927235.1 Chitinispirillaceae bacterium | reverse complement strand
TTCCAGTAGGCGCAGTAGTATTCGAGCAGGGTGAAATCGGGCAGGTGCGAGGCGTCGATTCCCTCGTTACGGAACGAGCGTGCAAATTCGTAGACGCGGTCGAATCCGCCGGCGATTGCCCGTTTCAGGTAGGTTTCAGGGGCGATGCGCAGATAGATGTCGAGGTCAAGCATCGTATGATGGGTGAGAAACGGCCGGGCGAGCGCGCCGGTCGCCTTGTTGGTGAGCACCGGGGTGTCGATCTCGGTAAAACCGTTTCCGTCAAGATAGTCGCGAACGGTTTTAATGATCTTCGTCCGTTTGATGAACCGACGGCGCGACTCCCCGGACATGATCAGGTCGAGGTACCTTCTGCGCAGCCGCAGCTCGGGGTCGGTGATGCCGTGGAATTTTTCGGGAAGCGGCCGCAAAGATTTCGACAGAAAGGTCCATTCGTCGATGTCCACGGTTTTTTCGCCGGTTTTCGTGGTAATGACCGTTCCGCTCACTCCGATAAAATCACCGACGTCGACCAGTTTCTTGAAATTGTCGAATCTGTTCCCCAGTTTGTTCTTCTGCACTGAGAACTGCAATTTACCATTGAGATCCTGGAGATGGCCGAAGGCGAGTTTTCCGAAGTACCGCAGGGCGATTATCCGCCCCGCAACGCAAACGCCGGCGGTATTGTCGGGAAGCAGCGCCGCCTCATGCAGTCGGTGGGTTCGCTCGAACCGCTCGGCATAGGGGTGGTGACCTGCTGCCCGGAGTCCTTTCATTTTTTCCAGCCGCACCTGCATCTGTTCACCGATGTCGGCCTGTTGTTCCAAAGGATTTTCCATAATGTGCGATTACTTTCCCTGAGACGCCCGATTGATCAAACGGTTAAAAATAGATCATACGGGGAAAAGAATACCAGCGTTTTGCTGAAGGAGGGAGCGGGCGCGTCAGCTTTTTTCACAAACGATAATATCCTGGTAGCTGGTGTAGTCATCACGCCTGCACCAGGATCCGTAACGAATCGGTTCGACGATTTTCAGCCCGTTATTTGAAAACGCCGATCGAACGAACGTCTCATCAAAGCCGATTGCATCCTCGGGATTACGGACGTTTACCGTATAGATTTTGGGGTGGGCAGCCAGCGGAAAACGGATTTGAAGCGCTTCAGGGTGCCTTCCGATGAGTGTTTGCGACTCCCCGTTGATGAGAAACCAGGTTGATAGAAGGCGCCCTGATTTCTTCACTACACGTGATATCTGTGTAATGTAGTTCACTACATCTTCAGTGATCATATGAGTGAATACGGAGGTTAAAAATATGAAATCGAACGAGTGGTCTTCAAAGGGGAAACAGTACTCGGATGCGCGGCATGTTCCTTTTGGGTTGTATGACTTATTGTAAATGTCGGCAAGGTGAAAACGGAAATGGGGGAATTTCGACGTAATATGTTCTTGGCACCAGTGGACGCCCCGCGGAACGATTTCTATGCCGTCATACTGTCCATTTTTCAGAAAGTTAGTCAAAGGAATGGCCATTCTCCCTATACCGCTCCCGATATCCAGTACGTGATGGTCGGGGCGGAGACCTCCGAATTCAATGAAATACCTGAGGAATTCAAAACCGGTTGCTTTGAAATCGGATCCGCCGACAAAATCATATCGAACGGGTGGAACGGTTGAATCTTTAATATTTAGGATAGACATTCCCGTCTCGATAAAAAAGGAGCCGACGGATCTTCTCAACGGAGCGGTAATGTTGCGGTGAATGAAATAGGGGAACACCTTTTCCTCCGGTTGTGGTATAATTTAAAGCAATTAAACTGCAAATAATCGGTATTGATTACGAATTCGTTTTATTGTCTCCAGAATATAGTAAATTCCACTGTTCAAGGTGCGGCCACCATTACACCGATAAATGACGCTCTATCGATGCATGGAGTATATTTTTCTCTCA
This sequence comes from Chitinispirillaceae bacterium, assembly GCA_016927235.1. Taxonomy (GTDB): domain Bacteria; phylum Fibrobacterota; class Chitinivibrionia; order Chitinivibrionales; family Chitinispirillaceae; genus JAFGNB01. The sequence goes on along the minus strand of JAFGNB010000346.1, from coordinate 3,134 downwards.
CAGTAATGTATTTTAATCTCTTTTGGCGGGATATGGTAAAGAAAAACGAATGTTATTGAGCGTATAACCATGGACAATACATGAAACCGATTGTTCTTGCGATGGTTATCTGCGACTATTACTATCGGGATGCGCATTCGGGAAAGAGCATTCTTTCCGGCACATTCAGTTCCATCAACAGCGCTTCGTTTCCTTCGAAACACGGTAATTGCGCGATTTATGTCGCGCTGACCGATGTGGCTGCAAAAGGGAAGGCGCAGCTGGTTTTCAGGAAAGAGGGGGGGGAGTTTTCGATGCAACTGCCGCCGTGGGATGTTCAGCAGCCGGAGAACCGCCGCGGTGTTGTCGAAATCGGGGGGAATATCAACGGATTGCCCATTCCCGAGCAGGGAAACTACGAATTCGTCCTTTTCTGGGAGGGCCAGGAGATTGCCTCGCGTCGGTTGAGCGCAATCAAAGTCGATCTCAACATGTCGTCTCCTTCTCCCGGCGGTAACGAGTACAATAATCCGTAAACAGTAACGGATATATACTGCCACACGGAAACAGTATTCAATAAAGGAATCACCATGGACCTGCCAACCATTCTCATCAAGATTGCCGGTGCCGTCCTTCTCGGCTGGACCCTTTATTCGATATATCGCCATGTCCGTGAAAAACAAAAGGCGATGAAGGCGTCCAAGGCCGGCGAAGCGCAGTCGGTTACCGAACAGATCCTCAACAATATCCTGCTTTACCTGTGGCTTGCCTTCATGGTGGTCTTTTCGATAGGGATGATGGTGAATAATTAGGAGCCGGAACTCAGAATGCAGGATTCAGAAAAAAATAAGGAACGCGTGATAAAGCCGTAATGGTGGAAATCGTCACGAACCATCTTCAAAAAGGAGCGGACGTTATGGGTGACAAGGGAAAAAGAGATAAAGGGGGACGTGAGAAGCAGAAAAAACCCCTTCACACCGCCAAGGAAAAACGTCAGTTGAAAAAAGAAAAGAAACAGCAGCACGTCTCAGGGGTGTTTTAACCGACTTCAGTTCAACCGGTCGCCGCGGCACTCGTCCCGTTGTACCGCAAAAAGGGAAAACGGGAGCGTGCCGTATCTCCTTTTTGCCGCGTCTCCGGGAAAGGGATACGCCTTTTTGCCCGCTTCCTTCACCGGCCGCCGGCCTCCCCCCCGAAATCTCCAAGCGTCTGCAGGTAGGCCTGCGGCAGGCCGATGTCGAACCGTTTCCCCTGCACGAGATACCCCATGAATCCCTCCTCGATGCGCAGTTTGTCAAGACACGACGTGAGCTGGAATTCGCCTTTTTCGCGGATATCGTTGGTGATGTGCTCCTCGAGAAACTCGAAGATCCGGGGAGAGAGCACGTACTGGCCGAACACCGTGCAGAACTGATCGTCGGGCAGCTCTTCAATGCGCAGGTGCTCCGCCGCGTACACCGCGTCGGGCTTCTCGGCGAATTCGGTGATCGCGATAACGGAGCGGGGTTCGATCCAGGTCCCGGTGACCGTCCCGAAATGGCGGATGAGTTCGGCGGGGGTGAGCTTGAGGCCGACCGCGCTGCAGCCGTATTTTTCGTAAACGTCAAGAAGCTGCCGCGAGCAGGGGGTGTCGGTTTCCGAAGCGTAAAGGTGGTCGCCCAGCATGAGCAGGAAGGGTTCGTTGCCCACCCAGTGCCGTGCGCAGTAGACCGCGTCACCGAACCCGTGCTGCGTCGGCTGTTCGATAAAGGTGATCCGGTGGCCGATATCGATGATGTAATCGGAGAGCTTCTGCCCCTCCTTCGAAAGCTTGGCGAAGTGCTCGAGGGGCGGAGGAGTATGAAAATACTCTTCGAAGAGGGCGCGGTCTCCCTTCTGGATGACGACGCAGATCTCCTCGATATTCCCGGCGAGCGCCTCTTCGACGATTGCCTGGATGACCGGTTTGGCGACGCCGTTTCGGTCGATGACCGGGAAGAGCTCCTTTTTCATCACCTTGGTGGCGGGGAAGAGGCGGGTGCCGAACCCGGCTGCCGGAATCACCGCCTTGCGGACTTTTTTCGCCGATGAGAGCGTCAGCTTGAGGCAGTGCATGGAGAGTTCCGATTCGATGATGCCGATCACCTTGTCCTGCGCCGCTTCGTCGCCGACGAGCAGCTGCGCCGTGCCGTCCCCCTGCGATCCCACCCCCTTTCCGCCGAGTATGTATGGCTGGATTGAGGCGTAAGAGAGCAGTTTGTGGAGTACCGGCGAGGTGAGCTGTGACGGACAGGCGGGCATGCAGAAGCGGTCGAACGCCGCCTGCGATTCGTTCATCAGCTTCCCCAGCGTCTCAGGGTCTCCCTTTTCGATTGCCGCAACGGCCCGTTTCGTTATCGAGGCGCTGATCTCCCCGAGATACCGCTGCACGCCGCGCTGGAGATCGTTCTCGGCGAAGGGAAAGCATTTGTTAAGCCTGCTCAGGATTTCGCGGGTATCCTTGCCGGCGCAGAGGTCGACGATGACGAAGCGGAAATCGCCGCCGACCGCGACTTCCGCGACGTCGACCCGGTCGCCGTCGAAGGTCATCATGATGGGCCGGCTGCCGTATGCGCACCCCTGGTCCATCCGCCCGCAGCGCGACGGCGTGGTGATTTCACCGAGGTAGGCGAACTCCATCTCGCCCCGGATCGTCATTTTGAGGTCGTAGACGCGGTTGAAGGCGCGCGCGACCAGCACGCAGGTGGCGGCGCTCGACGAAAGTCCTTTTTTCACCGGAAGATCGGTCCGGTAATTGTTGATTTCAAGGCCGTGGACACGGTAGTGGGTGAGCACCTGATAGGCGACGCCGGCGATATAGCTGTACATGCCGCCCTTTTGCGCTTCGTCAAGCAGTGCCTCGCGGTTCATCGGGATGTCGAACGCTTCGCCGGTGAGCGTGGTTGTAAAGATGAGTCTGGAAGGGTGCGGCTTCACTTCGGCGTAGAGCCCCTGGTTGGTGCCGGAAATGAGCGTATACCCCTTTTCAAGACCGCCGTTGATACGCCGATAACCGCCAGCCCAGTCGGTGTGCTCGCCGAAAAGGCAGATTCTGCCGGGAATGAAAAGTTTCATGATGAAAAAATCTTCCTATAAATGTAAGTGTTCAGGTATCCAGAATTCAGAATCCAGAATAA
>JAFGNB010000345.1 GCA_016927235.1 Chitinispirillaceae bacterium | reverse complement strand
CTTTACCCGCATCTTTCAGACGCGGTTATCAGTATCGGCACCTATGCTGGCGACCTGGCGTTCGGATTGAAGTTTTAGTTTTACCACCGAAGAGGACAGCACACGTCTGTTTGACATACGGCACCAGCCCTCTTCTGCAGGATCATCTGATTCCAATAAAAAGGGAGGTATATATGAAAATGCTTCGCCGTTTCATAGAGACTCCCTCGAAAGGGGTAGAGGAGCATGCGGAAGAGAGCGTACCATCCCGTACCGGGGATGCAGCAGGAAGCAAACAGGGGATAAGGGGAAACAAGTCAGCGGAAATATGGGTATCTGAAAAGGAGTAACCAGGATATGTCAGCAAAAACCATCGACGAATACATCGCAGGTTTTCCGGCCAATGTTCAGGAAAGATTGAACCATATCCGGGGCATAGTACATGATAATGCTCCGGGGGCGGAAGAAGCCATGGCTTATGGGATCCCTACATTCCGATTGAACGGAAACCTTGTTCATTTCGCCGGATATAAAGAGCATGTAGGTTTTTATCCGGCTCCCTCCGGAATTAAAGCATTCGATAAACAACTATCGGGATACGAATCAGCCAAGGGATCGGTGAAGTTTCCCTTGTCGGAGCCATTGCCGGTTCGGTTGATTGCAGAGATCGTGAAGTACAGAGTCGGGGAAAATATCCTCAAGGCATAAGTCGTACATTTGATCGCAGGGCGGGTGCAGTGCGGGATGAATCGGGGATTTACGTATGACTAGTAGAAATATAGCGACTGGTGTCGTACATACTCTCCCGGAAGATTTGCGGGAATCATTGATTGCCGACAAAACCGTTCTTGAAATATGGGAGGCTATCACCCCGCTTGCGCGCAACGAGTGGATTTGCTGGGTTGAGGACGCCAAAAAGCAGGAAACAAGAAGCCGCCGGATCGAGCGGGTTCGCGCGGAACTCAAAGAAGGAAAGCGCCGGCCTTGTTGCTGGCCCGGTTGTCCCCACCGGTTGAAAAAAGACGGTCGGCATGGGTGACTCCCTCCGGATCGACCTTGTAAACCGTCCGCTTGATAAAAACCCCCTCTCCATACCCGTATGACTTCGCCGTTTTCCTTCCTTCATCGACAAGAAGCGTAAATTGGAAATTGTGTTGATTTATCAATTTTGCATATGAAGCGCCGTCGCCAAATTCAGGTTAAAATCCCCGCACCGGCGGTACATGTTTATTCTTATTTCTTGGAACCGAGATTTTTAAAATTAAGAAATCGCCGGTCCTCTTCCGGCTTCCCGTGGTCAGATGGCGATGATTTCCAGAAGGCAATCGATTATTCCATTGGCATATCGTTCGCTTATATTCTTTCCATAATTATCATGGTGAAAAACCCCGTTCACTATAAATTATTTCTTTTCAATCCATTTAAAGGAAGAAATGTGCGTTAACAAAAAGAAAGGAGCTTCTTCATGGAAAATATCGTTTCGGACGTATCCGGGTGCAGTGTCAAATCGTGCATATTCAATACGGATGGAATGTGTCATACCGTCGCGATCAACGTGGGCGGCCCCGAACCGCTCTGCGATACCTTTTTAACAGGAGGCAAGAAGGGAGGAATGAAAAACATGCTGGCTAAAATCGGCGCATGCAAGGTCACCCAGTGTCTGTACAACAATGATTACGAGTGCGAGGCGAAAAGCGTGTCAATCGAGTTGAAGGGGAACAGGGCCATATGCGGTACCTGTGAAATCGACTGACTCTATCGGACTGAAAGCTGTCATGCACATTTCTTTCCTTATTTTTACCGCCGGTATTTGAAACGGTCATCTAGTCGAAATGGAAGTACTGCAGTATCACCGCCGGCTCCCGGCGCAAGTCAAATAAAACATCAAGACCCGCAATAGTGCCGCCGGGCAGCCCGCAATCATTATAAACAATCAACAGGAGGTGTCTATATGGAAACCGCCGTAAAAACCGATGACCGGATCAGGGTTGTTCCGGAGCATATCGTCTACACCGACGAGGGCCACACGAAATTCACCGCGGAGATCGATCTCGTCGGCGTTTCGAAGGACCAGATCTCATTCAAGATGCGCGACGACAGCTTCTATCTCAACGCGCCGACCGAGGACAAGGTCTTCGTCATGTCGCACGGCATCTGCCATCCGGTGGATCCGCACAGGGCGAAGGTGACCTACCATGAGGGGCTTCTGAAACTGGAGGTGCCTTTCAGGAAACCGCTCAAGCCGCTGGTGGACGTGCCGATCGAATAGTTCTACTTGCGTGGTCGGACCTGCCATCGCGGGGAGGAGGTTTTTAATAGCCTGAAGGGAGAAAAGGAGTATTTGATTTTACCGGGGAGCCACCCATGAACGGCAAGGGTGAAACGGCAATGGTGATTGCCGTCAAACCGGAGACGACGGACATCAAAACCATCGTTCTCCGGATCGATTCCGGGTCCGCTCTTTCCGACCGGAAGGCGGGACAGTTCGTGACGATTTCGTTGCGGGACGGAAACGGGTGGACGAAGCCCCGCCCGTTTACCGTCTCAAACGCTCCCGGAAGCGACATAATACGAATCACCGTCAAACGGTTCGGATCTTTCACGAGCATGATTCATGCGCTGCGCCCCGGTGAGGAGGTCGGGATCGCGGGACCGTTCGGTGACTTCTGCGGCAATATCGAGAAATCGAAATCCATCGTGATGATCGCCGGGGGAATCGGCATTACGCCGTTTTTAAGCGTGCTGCGCCGGTACCGCCGGAGCAGGCCCGGCCTGAATAAAACAACCCTGTTCTGGGGCAATTCCGAT
>JAFGNB010000344.1 GCA_016927235.1 Chitinispirillaceae bacterium | reverse complement strand
CATTTTCCCCTCTCTGACAGGAGAGGGGATGCAGGGGGTGAGGTCGCCGCGACAATAGGAAAAGAATATATCAAATGCAGGGCACGCCACGGCGCGCTCCTTCCCGGCAAAGAAAACCTTCCTAATTGCATCACCTGCTTTTGCGCCCCGGCCGCATGGAGAGCCTTCTGCCGACACCTCGGCGTCGTATTGACTGCCCCGACCGGCTTAAAGTAATTTCTATACCACTTACGGGGCTGTAGCTCAGCTGGGAGAGCATCAGGCTGGCAGTCTGAGGGTCAGGGGTTCGATCCCCCTCAGCTCCATAACCCTTGAAAGTCGTGGGGAGCGGTTTTCAAGGGTTTTTTAGTTGGCTGCATCTATTGCATGATTCCCCCTCATCTTTATATATTATCAAATTCCCGTCTCAATGGAAGTTCAACCATCTCAAGGATTCACAGGGGCCGGGAGGTACGCTTCGGGTACTGGGGAATAACTCATACCCGAAGAGAGCGCCAGTCGATTTTTTGGAGGATGCATGAAAACGTATCAGGCCGGTTCGATTCGAAATGTCTGTTTCCTTTCACACGGTGGGGTCGGTAAGACGACGCTGCTCGAAGCCGCGTGCTTTACCGCCAAAGCGACGTCGAAAATGGGCAGGGTGGACAACGGCAGCAGTATTTTCGACGCCCGGCCGGACGAGAAGGAACGCAAGATGACCATTTCGATGCACGCCGGTTTCTGTGAATGGAAGGATGCCAAGATCAACATCCTCGATTGCCCCGGGTTCCTTGATTTCCTTAGCGATGCACGCGCCGCCCTGCGTGTGGTTGAGACTGCGGTCATTCTCGTCGATGCGGTCGACGGTATACAGGTCGGAACCGAAATCGTTTCCACATTTTTGGAGAACAGCAGGGTCGCCCGGGTGTTCTTCGTTAACGGGTGCGATAAAGAGAACGCCACTTTCGAGAAGACCATGGATGCGTTGAAAAAGGGGTACGGCACCGGGGTCGCCCCCCTTGTCATTCCCGTCGGCAAGGGCTCGTCATTCAAAGGGGTGGTCGATCTTGTCACGAAAGAGGCCTACGAGTATGTCCGCGGCGGCGACGGTATAGGCAGGAAAATCGATATTCCCGTTGAAATGACGGATGAAATCGAAATGCTCCGGCAGACGCTCATGGAATCGGTGGCCGAAACCGATGAAGCGCTCATGAACGCCTATTGTGAGAACGGCGCGTTAAACGACGATGAGCTGCGCAAAGGCCTGTCGAAGGGCGTTACAGAAGGAACCCTGTTTCCCGTTATCGCCGGATGTGCGGTGCACAATATGGGCGTCGATCAGCTGCTGTTCAAGCTGGTCAATCTCTGTCCGTCGGCGGCGAGCCGTGCCGAGGTGGACGTGATCGAGAATACGGAGGAGAAAAAAATTTCATGTGCGGAATCGAGCCCGACAACTGCGTTCGTTTTCAAAACCATTTCCGAGGAACACCTGGGTGAAATCACTGTCGTCCGTGTTTTTTCGGGCAAGTTGAAAACCGGTATTGACATGTATAATTCAAACAGGGGAACGGCCGAACGCATCGGCGGCATGTTCTTCCTCCGCGGCAGGGAACGGACCGATACTGCGGAACTGACTGCCGGCGATATCGGCGGCCTGCTGAAACTCAAGGATACCCACACGAACGATACGCTGGTCGATAAATCGGCGCATCACCGCTTCGCCCCCACGCAGCTTCCCGAGCCGCTGGTCTCGGTCGCCATTTCGGCAAAGGAAAAGGGGGATGAAGACAAGATCGGCACCGCTCTGGCGAAACTTCACGAAGAGGACACGAGCTTTACCTACAAATTTCATTCGGATATCCGTCAGGCGATACTGTCCGCCATGGGAGACATTCAGCTCGACGTCATACTCGACAATCTGAAAAGTCGTTTCAAGGTAGCGGTGATCAGGAAACCGCCGAAGATTTCGTACCGCGAGACCGTTACCAAAGGGGTGAAATATATCGAATATACCCATAAGAAACAGAGCGGCGGCGCCGGCCAGTACGCCCGGGTATTCATCGACCTCGAACCCCGCCCCCGGGGAGAAGGGTATGAGTTCGTCGATAAAATCGTCGGCGGCGTCATCGATCAGTCGTTGCGGCCGAGCGTCGACAAGGGGATCCAGTATAAATTGAACGAAGGGATCATTGCCGGTTATCCGATTGTCGATGTACGGGTCACCCTTGTCGACGGAAAGATGCATCCGGTCGATTCGAAGGATATAGCGTTCCAGATTGCCGGGCGTGAAGTTTTTAAAAAGGCTTTCGAAATGGCTCATCCGATTCTCCTCGAACCGGTCGTCGATGTTACCATTACCGTTCCCGAAGAGTATACCGGCGACATCATGGGGGACATGTCCTCCCGCCGCGGAAAAATAGGCGGTATGAGTCAAACGGGCAGGTATCAGGTGATAACCGCGAAGGTGCCCGAAGCCGAAGTAATGACCTACTCGACAACGATGCGGTCGATGACGCAGGGACGGGGGTTTTATACGAAACGGTTTTCCCACTACGAACAGGTCCCTTCCGAGTTGGCGAAGAAAATCATCGAGCTTTCTAAAAAGGAGAGCGCGCAGGCGGGCTGAACCGAGGCTTCGGGCCACTTGCTCCGGGAAAACAGCTTCCCCCGCCGCGGCGCCATGGCTGTCGGGGCATTTGTCAATCAAGACGATCAATGAAACGTTTGAAAACAATCGACTGGGCGGATGACGGCGTCGTGATCATCGATCAGACCCGGCTGCCGGGGGAACTGCTCTACCGGCGGATCGACGACGTTGAGGCGATGTTCCATGCAATCAGGGAGCTTCGCGTTCGCGGCGCTCCCGCGATCGGAATCGCCGCGGCATTCGGGTGCTGCCTTTCGATCGCCGATTTCCCCGAACACGGGAGCGCTCACGACCTGCTGATACTGCTCGAAAAGAACGGCGACTTCCTGGCCGATGCCCGGCCCACGGCAGTCAATCTCGTCTGGGCGGTCAATCGGATGAAGAAGCGGGCGCGAGAACTGGCCCGGTCGTCAACTATCGCGGCGATGAAACAGGGCCTTCACGCCGAGGCAGTCGCGATTCTCGAGGAGGACCGGCGTATGGGCCGTTCCATCGGCGAACACGGAGCGAGGCTCCTTTCGGATGTTTCGTCGATCCTCACCCACTGCAATGCCGGCGGCCTTGCCACCGCCGAATACGGCACCGCTCTTGCACCCGTTTACGTAGCGGCGGAACAGGGAAAAGTATTTACCGTGTATGCTGATGAGACCAGGCCGCTTCTTCAGGGAGCGCGCATCACCGCGTTCGAGTTGCAACAGGCCGGAATCCCGGTCATTCTCATGTGCGACAACATGGCTGCGACCGTCATGGCGCAGGGAAAGGTGCAGGCCGCTATTGTGGGCGCCGACCGTATCGCTGCAAACGGCGATACGGCGAACAAGATCGGCACCTACGGAGTTGCGTTACTCGCAAAGGCGCACCGCCTTCCGTTCTATGTCGCCGCACCGTCATCGACCTTCGACCTGAATTGCCCGACCGGCAAGGGGATTCCCATCGAGGAGCGGGAAGCCGAAGAGATCACCTGCGGCTTCGGCAAACGGACTGCCCCGGACAACGTGGCGGTGTTCAATCCCGCATTCGACGTCACTCCGGCGGAGCTGATCAGCGCATTCGTGACGGAGAGGGGAGTAGTGCGACCGCCGTTTACAGAGACGATTAAAAAGGTGGTGGGGGGAGGCCGGGATGGCGGCGGATCGTTGCTCATCCGATGAATTGCCGCAGCCACGGCGGTATGCTTTCGACGAGTCTGTCGATTGTGTTTCTGACGGTTAAATACATATCGTATTTCTCAAGGAGGCGCCGGTAATTTTCCGTGTCGCCGTTTTCCCAGCAGCGGTGCAATACTTCGCGGTCGCGGACGCTTGCCGCTTTCCTGAGCCGGAGATAGATGAAGTTCACTTTTTTTGTTCTGAAGTCATTGAAACAGTGCATGCCTGTATCGTTGTTGCAGCCGATATCCTTGAGATCATTGATGAGCTGGTAGGCTTTTCCCGCGCGCAGGGAAGCCCGCTCGAGCTTTTTTTTCCGCCGGCAGGGCATGCCGGTCAGTTCTCCTGCGATCATGGCGGGGGCGACGAAGGTGTAGCATGCGGTCTTGAGGGCGTAAATATCAAGCAGTCGTCGTTCGCTTTCCGTTGATTCGACCAGTTCCTGATACTGGCCCACGGCAGTCAATGAGGCGTATTCGAGAAGGCGTGCAATGATCGCCGGTTTATTGCGTATGCAGCTCGTCGCGCAGATTATTTGCAGGCCGTGCGAAAAAAGCCCGTCCGCGGCAACGAGTGCCGCACCGACTCCTTTTCCGGGGTAGTGACGCTCCAACGCGCAGTGCAGCGAAGCGGCGCCCCGTCTTCCGTCGCACGTATCGACAATATCATCATGGATGCAGGCAAACTGATGAATCAGTTCGATACCCGCCGCAATGCGGAAATGCTCTTTGGTCGGTACGGTACCGTTGTGTTCGAGAAGGTAGAGGAAGAGCTGCGGCCTGAGCATTTTTCCGGTTGTTATGCCGGCAATGTCTTTGTAAAGGGCGGTAGAGGGTAAGCCTCCTATCCGTGCCGTTTTGAGGTCATGGAGTGCCTCCCTGAATGCCGCCTTGATTGACGGAATAAAACGCGCGGTCACCATACGATCCGGACGATATACAGGAGTGAAAGGGGGAGGTGAAGGAGTGCGGTAATGGTGGGCAGCGTGGAGATGTTTCGTTTGAATGAGAGAACCGTTACGATTACCGCGACGGCCAGGGAAACCGGCGGCATCAGGAGGCGTCCCGTGCCTCCGGCTGCCGGAGCGAGATTCATCAGAACAAGCGAAGCGATGAAAAAAACGAGAAAAAGCGTTTTTGAATACGTCGTGCCGAGCAGCATGGGAAGTGTCCCGATTCCCGCTTCGCCGTCGAGCCGTCTGTCGCGGATATTGTTGATCAGGAGTACCGACGCGGGATAGAGGCCGAAAGGAACCGAGACCGGAAACACCTCTTTCCAGGACAGCGACGTAAAGCCGAATGCCGCCGCAATGAACAGCAGCGGTCCGAACAGCAGGAAAACCGTCGGTTCGCCGAGGAAATGATACTTGAGAGAAAAATGCCGGTTTGTGTAAAAGTAGGCGGCGACCACTCCGGCACAGCCCGGGAGGAGTACTGCCGGCCGACTGAGCACAATGGGAAGGGAACAGGCACATGCACAAATGAAATAGAGCGTCCCGCTTGTCAGCATGAACGAGGGAGGGGCTTTTTTCCGCTGAATCACCCCGGACGGACCCGGCGAATCGGTGCCGTCGACACCGCTGCAATGATCGTGGTAGTCGTTGAGCACATTGGTCCCCACATGCAGCAGCAGAACGCAGAGCAGAAAGAGCGAAAACAGCGGACCGTCGGCCTCCGCACGCCCGGTTACCGCAAGAAGAAAGACAATCACCGGAGGAAAAATCGACATCGGCAGTGAATATGCCCTAAGCGACTGGAACCAGACGAGTGGTCCGAAGGTGCGATCATCGCCCGTAGCGGCAAGCCGGTTGAACGGTGTTTTCATGCGGCCTTTTTTCGTTTCAGGAGGGTGACCGCGACGAGGGCGGTTTTCAGTCGATTGGCGCCGTGGTTTCTGACACCGCACATGAAATAGTGGAGCCGCAGCGGCAGCGTGCCTTTTAGGGTAATCCGGTTGAAAAGCCTTCCGACGCCGCACTCATGGAGGGGGAGTACCCACCCGGCATCAAACGGCGAGAACGGGAGAAGCGGTTTCCCTTTTATTAACCTACAACAGTTTGCCCCCGCCCGCCGTCCGGAACCGCAGGCATAATGCACCGCCTTTCTCAACGGCGTTTTCCCGTCGCCGAAAAATGCACAGGCGTCACCTGCGGCGAATACGTCGCGATGTCCCTTTACCTGAAGAAACCGGTCGACGGCAATACGGCCGTCTCCCGTCTGCTCGACACTATCGGAAATCGACGGGATGGAGAAGGAGGAACCTGACGACCAGAGAAGAAACGGAGCGGGGACGACGCGGCCGTTACTCAGTGTCGCGCCGGCGGCATCGGCGGATGAAACGGATACCCCCGTCAGGACCGTGAAATCAAGAGAGGCGAGAAACCCGGCAACGTAGGTTCTTTCCGACAAGTTAAGAAAGGGCAGGATTTGTTTTGCCGGGTCAACCATGGTGACCGCCGTCTCTTTTCCGAGTTCGATCGATCGCGCCTTGAGGCAGACGGCGAGCTCAATGCCGGTGTACCCCGTCCCCGCGCAGAGCAGGTGGGGATGAGGGGTGTTTTTCAGGTACGCGTGAAACTGGCGTTGTATGCGTATCGCGTCGTCGAGTGACCCCAGCTGGCCGAAATAGCGCGGAAGCCCGTCAGGAAGTTTCGGAGGGGAGGGAGTTGAACCGGACGTGATGATGAGGTAGTCGTACCGGTAAACGTTATTGTCCGTCGTCACCTTTTTCCCCGCAAGGCTGATCGAGCGCACCGTTTCGGTAATCAATGCCACGGTGCCGTTGACGAGCCTGGCAACCGGATAGCGGGAAAGCGATTCCTCCATAAATCCCGCCGCGACATCGGGGAGCACGGGAAGCATCACGGTGTAGGGGTTTTTGTCAATTAACAGTATCCGCAGCGACGAACGGCCGCAGAGTGCCTTGACCGCCTGCAGGCCGGCAAATCCGGCTCCAATGATGATGACCGTTGCATCCATACGAAAAAGGTGTCGTCTCTCCCTCCGCCCGTTCCTCCGGTGCAGAGAACGGTGAACCGGCCGGTACAGCCGATATGCAGCGAACCATAGTAAAAATACTTTCTCCTGAAACGGCGGCAAAGGTTCCGGAACGATTTCCCTTCCAACAACAGTTCCTTTCCGGCGCACACCTTTTCGAAGTGCACAGCCCGGGCAGGGGGCCGTCAGCAGCAACGGCCCCCTGCACCTCCGTGCCGCGCTGCAGCGCCGCCTTATCGCTACAGGCTCGGGAAGTCGCAAAACTCGGGTCGCCAAAACCCGACCCTCGGACAGTTG
>JAFGNB010000343.1 GCA_016927235.1 Chitinispirillaceae bacterium | reverse complement strand
TGGTCGGAGATGGAGCTCGGTTTCCGGGCAAGCAGGGCGGCGTTTCTAGCGGTCACGGGCTCGAGCGGTAAAAGCACGACGGTATCGCTTGCCGGAACGGCTCTTGCTGCAGCGGGGATCGAACATGTCGTTGCGGGCAATATCGGACTGCCGGTCATAGGGGCGGCGCCTTCGTTGTCGCAAAACGGATTCGCGGTGGTCGAAGTCTCCAGTTTCCACCTGGAAACCATCGACCGTTTCCGGCCCAAGGCGGCGGCGGTGCTGAATCTATCAAAAAACCATCTTGATCGTTATCCGTCGGAAGAGGCGTATTACCGAACGAAAATGAAGATCGCGCGCAATCTGTCGCATGATGATTACCTGATTCTCAATGCCAACGACCTTCGCCTTTTTTCGTGGGGGAAAACGATGGCCGGCGGAATGCGGGTAATCTACTTCGGCGCCGATATTGCCGGAAGCGATTCGTTTTGGTGCGAGAATACGCTGTTGCGCTACCGGCTTAACGGTCAAGAGGGGAGTATCGGCGATTGCGCGAAGATGAAGCTGCGGGGGCGTCACAACCTTGACAATGCCTCGGTCGCCGCAGCGCTCGCGAGGATCGCCGGGGCGGATGACGATGCCGTTTTACAAGGCCTGTGCCGGTTTGCCGGCCTGCCGCACCGTCTCGAATTCATTGTCGAGAGCGGGGGAATCGCCTGGTACAACGACTCGAAATCGACCACGGCGGAATCGATTGACTGCGCCGTCAGGGCCTTTCCCGGGGGGGTGCATCTTATTGCCGGCGGGAAAGACAAAGGGTGTGATTTTTCGTCGGTCCGTGAGGCGATTTCCGCCGGGGTCAAGGATATCGTGCTTATCGGCGAAGCCGCCGGGCGCATTGAAGCGCAGTGGAGCGGGCTGGCGCCGATTGTTCGAGCGGCGACATTGGCCGAAGCGGTTACGGCGGCTGCCTCCCGCGCGCTTCCCGGCGATACGGTGGTTTTTTCTCCTGGCTGTTCGAGTTTCGACATGTTCAGGGATTTCGAGGATCGCGGCGATCAATTCCGGTCGATCGTTTTAACGGCGGCGGGCCGGGTGCAGGAGGCACTGAAATGAGCAAAGGGATGGCACGCATGGATGTGGGGCTTTTTATCGCTCTCCTGCTGATGCTGGGATTCGGTATCGTTCTGGTATACAGTTCGTCATTCGCCCTTGCGGAACAGCGCTTCGGCGGTTCGGAATTCTTCTTCACGCGTCAGATGGTGCGGGCGACTCTGGCGCTTGCGGGTTTTATGGTATTTATCAATGTCGATTATCACTTCTGGAGCAGAATGAGCAATATGGGATATACCGTTGCGGTGATCCTGCTGCTTGTCGTGCTGGCGCTCCCCGAGAGTGCGGCAATCAATGGCGCGAAACGGTGGATTTCAATCGGGCCGATGAGTTTTCAGGTATCCGATATTGCACGCATGGCGTTGATCCTTTTTATTGCACGCCATGGAGAGGAGGCGGGTGTCTCGATTAGAAAGCATACGGTTTATCTGAGGCTTGTTGCAACGATCGTCGCGGTATGCGCCCTGGTTTTCGCCGAACCCGATGTCTCGACGTCGTTGATCATCGGACTGATCGGCATTACGATGCTTTTCATGGCCGGCGCACGGGTGGTCCATCTGGCCGCCCTCATGCTCGCCGTTATTCCTGCTGCCCTGTTGGTCGCGGTGAAGATGCCGCACAGCAGGTTGCGCATTGTCAATTTTATCCGCGGTCACGACGATATACAGGCGCTCGGGTACCAGGCGTATCAATCGCTGATCGGGCTCGGAAATGGAGGTCTTTTCGGCGTGGGAATCGGAAAAGGCGAACAGAAATTTTTCTACCTCCCCGAACCGCACACCGATTTCGTGATCTCCATTCTCGGAGAGGAGATCGGTTTCGTCGGCCTCATGATCGTCGCGACGGTTTTTACGTTCATTATCTACCGGGGAATGCACATCGCGCTCAAGGCACCCGACAAAACGGGCCAGCTCATGGCGTTCGGCTGTACATTTACTATTGCGATTTACACCCTGCTTCATGCCGCCGTTGCCGTCGGAGTGCTGCCGACTACCGGCATACCCCTGCCCCTCATCAGCTACGGCGGCATGGGGCTGGTTTTCACGGTATGCAGCATGGGGATAGTGCTTAATATTTCAAGCCAGTCGCGGTTCGGCATGGTTGATGAAGGCATCCGTCCCGCGCAACGCCTTTCACGGTTGGGAAGCTAGACATGGACGATCTATGCATACGTATCGTGTAAAGAAAATCCATATGCTAGGCATCGGCGGCGCCGGAATGGGCCCGCTCGCTGAGCTGCTCTTTCATCTTGGCTACACCATCACCGGAAGCGACCGGCAGCGGAGCGAGGCGACTGCACGGCTTGCGTCGATGGGGATCGTCATTCAATACGATCACGTGCCGCACCTTGTCAGGAATGCCGAACTTGTCGTCTATTCCAGTGCGATACCGGAGGACAATCCCGAGCGACACTATGCTGCCGAAAACGGCCTGAGGCAGATACGTCGTGCCGAACTGCTGGGCGACCTGATGCGCGGACAGACTGCCGTCTGTGTTTGCGGAACCCACGGAAAAACTACGACAACCGCTCTCATCGGAGCGCTCCTGAAAGCGGCGAAGCTCGATCCGACAGTGCTTGCCGGCGGGATGCTTCGTGGAAGTAAAACGCATGCCCTGGTCGGAAAGGGCAACCTGATGGTCGCCGAGGCGGATGAGTTCGACCGTTCGTTTCTCGCGATGCACCCGACCTTCGCCGTCATCACCAACATCGACGTCGACCATCTGGATTGCTACCGCGATATCGACGATATCAAAGAGGCGTTCATCGCCTTTGCGCGGAAAGTTCCGTTTTTCGGCGAAGTCATCGCCTGCATGGATGACCCCGGAGTGTGCGGTGTGCTGCCCTCGGTGGCGGCGACCGTAACGACCTACGGCATCGACAGCGGAGCGGATTACCGCGCGGTTGACATCGAATGTGCCGGCGGCTGTGCGGACTTTAACGTCACCGAACACGGTGTGGAGATCGGACACATCAAACTGTCGATTCCCGGTATGCATAATGTTCGCAACGCACTTGCAGCGATCGCCGTGGCACGATTGTTCGAAATCGATTTTCAAACCGTCAAACGGACGTTATCGGCGTTCAAAGGCGTCCGTCGGCGTTTTGAGGTGATTGCGGCGATACACGGGCAGGTAATCGTCGATGACTACGCCCACCATCCGCGTGAGCTGCAGGCGACCATCGACACGGCGCGCGGGAGCGGGGCCTCAAGGGTGGTGGCGGTGTTTCAACCGCATCTGTACTCACGCACCCGCGATTTTCTCGATGATTTCGCGGCGGTACTGATGACGGCCGATGTCGTGTACGTCACCGATATCTATCGCGCGCGTGAAGAGCCGATGGTGGAGGTGAGTGCCGGAGCGATCATCGAGTGCATGGCTGACCGCGGCCATCGTGACGCGCATTATATTCCCGATCACCGGAAATTGCCGGCAATGTTGCCGTCGCTTCTGCGGAAGGGTGATTACCTCTTGTTCATGGGCGCCGGCGACATCAACGAAAGCGCCCGTCGTCTGGCGGAGGCTCTGCATGCGAAAGCGTAAGGGGGCGAATTCACAGAGAAAATACGTGCAGCGGAAACGGCAATTCGCTTCACGCCTGCGGCGTTTGATACCGGTAACGGCTGCGGCGGGTGCCGTGGCGCTGTCGATTGTCGCCGGCACCGTATACGGCGGTATTGCCGGTTACGAAAAAATCATCGGAGCGATCGATCGTTCGCGGCTCTTTACCGTCAGGAAAATATCGGTCAGTGGAAATGAGCGGATCGCCGTGACCAAGGTGCTGAAACGGTGCGGCATCACGACGTCGATGAAAATATATCGTGTAAAAAAGGCGACGGTTGCCGCGGCGCTCCTCGCGGATCCATGGATCGAGAAGGTGCGTTGTGTCAGGCGCTGGTGGGGAACGGTCGCCCTGGAAATCAAGGAACGCATTCCGATTGCTCTCGTCGCGATCGGTGAAGTACGGCTGATCGACCGGTCCGGCGTTTTCATGCCGGTCGAACCGGGAAAGAGCTATGACCTCCCCTTGATTTCGGCGCTGCGCACTTCGGTCGACGGCAAAGGGAACCGATACCCCGACAGCGTATCGATCGCCCGGGCGGGACGCTTCATCGAACGCGCCTGCGCAGTGGAAAAGACGATCTTCAGGACGATAACCCAGCTTGATATAAGCGATACCGGCGGTATTCGCTGCATGGTGGCGGGTCGGCCGGTGGTGATCGATATCGGGTATGATGCGGACGCGAAACAGTTGAGAAATGTACGGTATCTGCTGGAGAGGCTGGCGGGGGGCGCTCCCGCCGCGACACGGATCGACGTACGATATCAAAACCTTGCATTTGTCTGCCGGGAGCCGTCCGGGCCTCCTCACGCACGGAGGGTGAATGACTGATAATGCGAAAAATGACGGCATAGACGGGGGTGCTCTATGGATGATCAAATAGTGGTCGGACTTGACATAGGAACAACAAAGATAGCCTGTATCATTTCCGAGCGGGGTGCGAATGACGAACTGAAAATCATCGGCGTCGGCGTAAGCCCGTCCGACGGGCTTCGCAAAGGGGTGGTCGTTAATATCGATAAAACGGTTCGCTCGATTAAGAAAGCGGTGGAAGAGGCGGAGCTGATGGCGGGGATTGATGTCGATGAGGTATGGGTCGGCATCGCCGGAGACCATATCCGGGCGATCAACAGCCGCGGGGTGGTCGCCATCTCGCGCGACGATAAGGAAATAGCCGACATTGACGTCGTTCGGGCGGTCGACGCGGCGAAAGCGGTATCGATTCCCATGGACCGCGAGATACTGCACGTCATTCCGCAGGAGTTCGTGGTCGACGACCAGAAAGGAATCAAGGACCCGGTGGGCATGTGCGGCGTGCGGCTCGAAACGCAGGTGCATATCATTACCGGGGCGGTAACCAGCGCTCAGAACATCTACCGGAGCGTTGAAAAGGCGGGTCTGAAGGTCATCGACATGGTGCTCGAGCCGCTTGCTTCATGCTATTCAGTGCTTGAAAAAGACGAGAAAGAGCTCGGAGTGGCGCTTATCGACATGGGCGGCGGCACGACGGACATCGCCATCTATTTCGATGAAAGCATACGGCAGACGGCCGTGGTCGCGCTCGGCGGAAAGAACGTGACCAGCGACATCGCGATCGGGATCCGCACGCCGATCGAGCGTGCCGAGGAGATAAAGCGCCAGTACGGATGCGCCTTTTCATCAATGGTCAAGGGGAATGAATTTGTCAGCGTTCCCGGTGTCGGGGGGCGAGAACAGCGTGAGGTCTCCAAAGCGGTGCTCGCCTCGATTATCGAGCCCCGTATCGAGGAAATATTTGCACTTGTCCAACGTGAGATAAAGCGGACCGAGTATGCCGACATGCTCGGCGCCGGCGTCGTGCTCACCGGCGGCGGGTCGCTCATGGAGGGAATCAAGGAACTTGCCGAGAAAGTATTCGAGATGCCGGTAAAGCTGGGGGTTCCCTTCGGTTTCGGCGGATTGACGGAGGCGGCGCAGTCGCCGATTCACGCGACGGGTGTGGGCTTGTGCATGTACGGCATGGAACAGCAGCGAAAGGCGCAGGACAGGGGGCGTTTCAGGGGCGGCGACCTTTTCAGGCATATTTTTTCGCGGATGAAAGCATGGGTCAAGGAGTTCTTCTAGGGGTGTCGACCGGTATGATAACAATTGGTACATATCAACCAAGCCATTATTCACATGACAGAGGAGGGGCGGATGGAAATTCTTATGGATGAAGCGTTCGATACAGTCGCCAAGATGAAGGTGGTCGGCGTAGGCGGTGCGGGAGGAAATGCGGTCAACCGTATGATCGCATCGGGGCTTACGGGTGTGGAGTTTATCGCAGTCAATACCGATGCGATGGCGCTCGATAATAATCGCGCCAAGAATCGTATCCAGATCGGAGAGAAGATCACGAAAGGGCTGGGCGCAGGCGCCAATCCCGATGTCGGGCGTCTGGCGGCGGAAGAGGACCGGGGAAAAATCGCCGAGGTGCTTCAGGGAACCGATATGCTCTTCATTACCGGAGGCATGGGGGGCGGAACCGGCACGGGCGGCGCCCCCGTTGTGGCGGAAATCGCCCGTGAACTGGAAATCCTTACGGTGGCGATAGTCACCCGGCCGTTTCTTTTCGAGGGAAAGGTGCGTGACCGCAATGCGCGGAAGGGCATTGAGGAACTCCGCAAGTCGGTCGACACGATTATCGTCATCCCCAATCAGAAGCTGCTGACGATCGTCGAGCGCTCGACCACCCTGATCGACGCTTTCAAATCGGCCGATGATGTGTTATATCAGGCAACCAAAGGGATCTCCGATCTTATTTCGGTGCATGGGCTGGTCAACCTCGATTTTGCCGATGTTAAAACCATTATGATGGAGATGGGTGATGCTCTGATGGGCACCGGCTTCGGAGAGGGGGAAAACCGTGCGATCATGGCGGCCGAAGCGGCCATTCACAGCCCGCTGCTCGACGAGGTGTCGATTACGGGAGCCCGCGGTATTCTCATCAATATCACCGGCGGTGAGGATATGACGCTCTATGATGTCAGCGATGCAACACAGGCGGTCTATACTTCGGTTGGCGAGGATAATGAGACGAATGTTATTTTCGGTGCAGTCACCGATCCGTCGATGAACGGCAAAATCGGCGTTACCGTTATTGCGACAGGATTCAATAAATCGAGCATCGAGCGGCAGAGCGGTGAAAGCGTTCAGAAAGCGGCGGGAAAGATGCCGTGGCAGCAGCGGGAAAAGGAAAAAAAGGTTGAGCAGATGACAATTCCTTTCCCCGGAAAACAGGAGAGCGTTCAACGGCTGTCGGATTCGCCTCATACGGTTTCCAACGGGCGTTCCTCCGGGGAAGTGAAGGCGGGCAATGTTCAGACGGACCGCGAAACTATCGGGAAAGAGGCTGACACCGTGAAGGTATGCACCGCGGCGGAGCCCGATCTTCATCCCTATGTGGTAAGGAACCAGATCCGCAACGAGCGGGTGTACGTTTCAAAAGGAAGTGTCATCACGCAGTATGAAGACGATATGGATGTTCCTACGTTTTTAAGGAAACAGATGCAGTAGCGATGACGGCGGTGTGGTGCTGCCCGGAGAGCGCCTCATCGCCTTTTTACATGAGGAAAAATATGAATGAGCTGAAAACGCGCATGATCAGAAAAGCGGAAAAACGGCATAAAAAAATCTTTCCTTGTGCGCAGAAATCGCAGTTCGAGGAGTGTTTTACCAACAACAGCGATTTTGTCTTCTTCTGGTATAATACCGAAGACCACAGCACGCACGTTATCACCGAATCGCTCCGTAAAAAAGTGAGAAAAGCGATCGGCGCCTGAATCGCGATTCCGCTTCGCCCGTGGCCGGCAGCCGCTTACCCCGGAGGCCAGTGCATGGTCCGGCCGTTAAGGATATGCACATGAATATGGTCCACGCTCTGTCCCGCCGATGTACCTGAGTTGATGACCAGACGATACCCCTCTTCAGCGATACCCTCCTTGAGCACCACCGCTTGGATCGCGGAAAAAAGCGACTGAAAAAGTGTATGCTCTTCCGGCGGAACCAGATGGATTCCGGGATAGTGCGACCGCGGGATGGCGAGGAGGTGGCGGGGTGCCTGCGGATTGATGTCCCTGATGACGATTACACGGTCATCCTCATAGACCCGGGGAACTGATATACTGTTATTGACCATTTTACAGAACAGGCAGTCGTTCATAAAGCGCTCCTTTGGACTGGAATTTCAGAATACAACCCGGCGGTGATGTACCCAGAAAATAAAAATATAGTAACGGCGTACCTTCAGTGATACTCCTTTTACCTTAATCGCCTCACAATCTATTTTTAAATAATGAGTCTCATTGCGAAAAATCGCAAAGCTTTTCACGATTATGAAATCCTTGAAAAATACGAAGCCGGTATCGCCCTCTGCGGAGCGGAAGTGAAGGCGGTGCGCGCCGGGAAGGTGAGCCTTTCCGACAGTTATGCCCGCTGTTGCGACGGCGAGCTGTTTATCAACCATTTGCATATCAGTTCGTATGCCCGCGTCGGATTTCAGGTGCCGGATCCGTATCGTCAACGAAAACTGCTGCTGAACAAAAAGGAGATCCGTCATCTCGGTACCGAGGTTGAACGAAAGCAGTTGACGCTTATCCCGCTGTCGCTCTATTTCAAGAAGCAGTGGGTCAAAATCGAACTTGGCCTCTGTCGTGGAAGGAAGAAATGGGATAAGCGCCGGAAAATAGCGGAAAAAGAATCGAAAAGGAAAATCCGTCAACTTATAGCCGGTAAGCGTAGCGTATGAGACCCCCCCGTTTTTTTTCACTGCTCTTTATGGTTTCCGCCGTGACGCTTTCAGGAGGCGCTGTACGGGAAGCCGGCGAACGGAATGACACTATTGCCGCATCCCATGTTGCGATAACCGTTGTTACCGATTCGCTCGGCTATTCATGGGAATGGGAGCGTGCGTTCGGCAGGCTCACCTGCGTCCGGCAACCCGATCGGCTGCGGTTCTATGAAGGCAACTGTTTCTATTATTTAAACGGATCGGTGGAAAAGCTTCCGGAGGCGCCCGTGCGGAGAGGTGCGACACTTTACCTTTCGCGCTGCCTGCTGGAGCGGCTTTTCGCTCCGGGCGATTCCATGAGGAGTGGTCCCGAACGGACGGTGCTTTCATCGCATAGGAAAACGGGCGTCAATATTCTCTCCGTCACGGCGGAAAAAAAACGCAACGGGACACTTCTCTCCATCGTGCTTGCCGATTCGCTTCCCTTTGACGTTACCTATTTTTTCCCCAACCTGACGTTCAATTTTTTCGGAGGCCGTGTCGACACGACGAGTATCAAACAGAAGAGCCGTATCGGATTGGTCAATTCCATCTTTTCAATTCAATTTGACGTTTCGGCGCAAGTCACCGCGCTGCTTTCACGGGACATCGAAGAGCCGATGATCGACTACGTTCAGGACACCCGCACCATTATGGTTTCGCTGAAACCGCAGAAGATTGTTCAGAAACCGAAGAAAAAGGCCTCCGCCGACAGCCCGGGAACCACCATCATCGTTCTCGATCCCGGCCATGGAGGAAAGGATCCCGGTTGCATCGGTGCTTCAGGAGTCAAGGAGAAGGATATCGTTCTGCCGATCAGTCTTGCCTTACGCGACATGCTGCAGAAGAAAAAAGGTCTGACAATTTACATGACCCGCGAGACCGACGTCTTCATTCCCCTGAGCGACCGGACAAAGTTCGCCAACGATAAAAAGGCGCATCTGTTTATCAGTATTCATGCCGATGCGATCGGCGGCGATGCGAAAAGAAAACAGAACACCCGCGGTTACAAGATTTACTTTCTTTCGCACGCTAAAAACGAGGAAGACAAACTGGTCGCCATGCGGGAGAATGCGGTCATCGAACTTGAGGATCAGCCACAGAAATATTCAAATCTGCAGAATGTTCTGATCGAGATGGCCGGCAACGAGTATCTGCGGGAGAGTCAGGACCTCTGCATTATGCTCGATCAGAAATTCAACGGAACCTTCGGCAAAAAGATACCGAAGCTGCACCGCGGCGTCGGTCAGGCGAATTTCTGGGTGCTCAACGGGGCCTTCATGCCGTCGGTACTGATTGAGACCGGTTTTCTTTCCTACAAGAAGGAGGAGAAATTGCTCAGTGATTCCGCGTTTCAGAAAGAGGTGGCCGCTGCGATGAGCAGGGCGGTCATCGGTTTCTGTGAAAAGTACGGGACCGGTCTATGAGCGATCCGCGACCGATCGGTGTGCTTGACAGCGGAACGGGCGGGCTTACGGTTGCGCATGAAATCGGCCGTCTGATGCCCGGGGAGCGTCTCATTTATGCGGGAGATACGGCACGGTTTCCTTATGGCAACCGATCCGAAGAAACGATCCGTTCGTTCGCGCTTCAGGGTGCGGAGAATCTGTTCGGCCGGGACATCAAGCTGCTTGTTGTCGCCTGCAATACGATATCGGCCGTCGCACTGGAAGCCGTCGAGCGACAGGCGCGTGACATACCGGTCATCGGGGCAGTGCTGCCGGGAGCGCGAGCCGCCGCGCTGCGCACCGCCGATCGTAAAATCGGCGTGATCGGCACGCCGGCTACGATCCGTTCGGGCGCCTATAAAAAGGCGATCGATCGAATCGATTCAGCAATCAAAGTATATGAGACGGCGACGCCGCTTCTGATACCGCTTGTCGAGGAGATGATGTTCGATCATGATATCACCCGCCTGGCGGTACAGTTGTACGTGTATGAAATGATTGATCTCGGCGTCGATTGTCTGATACTCGGATGTACCCATTATCCTCCGCTTTTTGCGGTGATACAGGGGACGGTCGGAACACGCATGCAGATTATCGACAGCGCGCTGTGGACCGCCAAGGAGGTCCAGGACATCCTCACCGCACTTGATCTTCGCAATGAGTCGGCGGGCGGAGGACCCGGACAATCTCAATTCTATTTTACCGAAACGCCGCTCCATACGGCCGGACAGCTGCCGCTGTTTTTCGGGGAGGTGCTGCCGCGCCAGGAAACGATTTCGTTCGGCGGGGAGAGAAAACAGTGACGCCGTGCGACGCCGGATCTTCTTATCACGTCGGTACGCTTTCCCGTGGGGCGAAGGATGTTTCGTTTCACCCGCCTGATTCGGCAGTGGATACTGCATCGGCGTTCTACCGCAGTGATTGAAGCGGAAAAAAGAAAAAACAGCTGAAAAGGAGATTACGATGTCGGGTCATTCCAAATGGGCAACCATCAAACGTTCAAAAGGCAAGGCTGATGCCGCACGGGGCAAGCTTTTCAACCGGTTGATCCGGGAGATAACGATCGCGGCCCGCAGCGGCGGCGGTGACATTAACGCAAATCCGCGGCTTAGAACGGCGGTAACAAGCGCCCGTGCCGCGAATATGCCGAACAAGAATGTCGAATCAGCCATTTTAAAAGGCACCGGACAGCTCGAAGGGGTTTCGTTTGAAGAGGTGACTTTTGAAGGATACGGTCCGGGGGGCATCGCCGTCATGATCGAATGCATGACCGATAACCGCAACCGGACCGTTGCGGAGGTACGCCATGTGCTCGGGAAACACGGCGGCAATCTCGGACAGTCCAATTCGGTCGCCTGGATGTTCAAGTCAAAGGGAATCATCCGTATGCCCAAGGAGAGCATGGCGGAGGATACGCTGTTGGAGGTCGTGCTCGAGGCGGGTGCGGAAGATATGCATCTTTACGGCGAGGAGTATGAAATCATCACCGGCCCGGAGAACTTCGAGCAGGTGCGTTCCGCTCTGGAAAAAGTTGCCGTCCAGCCGCTCTCGGCCGAATTGACCAAGGTGGCCGACAACCCGGTAAAGGTCGAGGGGGAGAATGTCGCAAAAGTCATGAGGCTTCTGGAGGCGCTTGACGATCTCGACGATACGCAGCATGTCTACGCAAATTACGATATCGCCGACGAAGATATGGAAAAGTTCGCGGAATGATCATATTCGGTATCGATCCGGGAACGGCGATCACCGGTTTCGGTGTAATCAGGGCGGAAAAGAGTGCCGTCGTCTGGATCGATTCCGGCGTCATCACCACCCGGCCGTCATTGTTGCTTGCCGACCGGCTGGAGCTGATCTACGATAGTTTGACGGACAAGATACGGAAGCACGCACCCGTCCGGGTCTGCATCGAGGAGGCTTTTTACGGCAAAAACGTTCATACGACGCTGGTACTGGGACATTCACGCGGGGTAGCTATGCTCGCCGCGAAGAAAGCGGGCGCCGTCGTGGCCGGATATTCCCCCCGGCAAATAAAAAAGGCGGTCACCGGCAACGGTAATGCGGCGAAGGAGCAGGTCGCATATATGGTTAAAATGCTCCTTTCGCCCCCCGAAAAGCATGCTCAGACCGATGCGTACGATGCACTGGCCGTGGCCTTATGCGATTTTCATTGTGTGTGCGGGGCGGGGCGAACAGTATTCAGGGGATCTTCGCGAAACACCCTGAAATAATGCAGGAGAAATGAGAATTTCTAGTATTCTTTACGTTTGACCCCACTCCGGCCCTCTCCTGTCGGAGAGGGAAAATGAAGACGCCCGGCGCCGGGTTGAACGGGCGTCGAGAGTGAAGCCGGTTGTTCCGCAACAAAGGTATAGATACTATGATCGATTACATCCGCGGCGTATTAACGGTAAAGGAAATCGGGGAGGTGACCGTCGAAACTCACGGTGTCGGCTATGCCATCAACATCCCGTTATCGACCTACGAGCGGTTGCCGGCGGCGGGAAACGAAACAATGCTTCAGATCCACTACCATGTCCGTGAAGACGGCCACAAGCTTTTCGGATTCCATTCCCGCGAAGAGCGTGAAGTCTTCCGCCAGTTGATCGGCGTCTCGAAAATCGGTCCGAAAGTGGCGCTCAATGTGCTGTCGGGTATTTCGCTGAAGGACTTGGTTCAAAGCGTCAACCGGGGCGATCCGGTGTATCTCCAGAAAATACCGGGAGTCGGCGCGAAGACCGCGCAACGGCTGGTGATGGAGCTTCGGGGCAAACTCGGAAAAGCCCCGATGACCGGGTCAGCGCCCGCGCCGACAAAAAGCGGCGTTCCATTTGAAAATCCTCCGTTGCATGAGGAGGTCTTCGCGGCGATGATTTCACTCGGCTACAACGAGAAACAGGCGGTGCACGCGCTTGAACGTATTGCATCGGAAATGAAAGAGGAAGAACCGGCCGAAGCGTGGATTCGCAAGGCGCTTCAGGTGCTGTAAAGATCAAACGGTGTGGTTTGCGTATGAACGACGAACAAGAACGGATCGTTTCAGGATCTCAGCAGCCTTCCGAAGACGAAGCGTTCGACGCTTCGTTGCGTCCCGAACGGTTCAGCGATTTCATAGGCCAGGATTCCATTAAAGAGAATCTCGCCGTTTTCGTTGAGGCTGCAAAAAAAAGGGGAGAAGCGCTCGATCATATTCTTTTCTGCGGTCCGCCGGGTCTCGGGAAGACCACCCTGTCGCGCATCCTTGCGTCGGAACTGGGCGTGGGCATTCAGACCACGTCGGGACCGGTGCTTGAGAAGAAGGGCGATCTTGCGGGGAATCTCACCAATCTTGCCGAACGGGAGATACTGTTTATTGACGAAATACACCGTCTTAACCGGGTGGTCGAGGAGTCGCTCTATCCGGCGATGGAGGATTTCGCTTTTGACATCATGATCGGCGAAGGGCCGGCTGCCCGCTCGATCAGGTTAAATATCAAGCCGTTCACTCTTGTCGGCGCGACAACGCGCGCCGGGATGCTGACCTCTCCGCTGCATGCCCGTTTCGGATATGTCTGCCGTCTGAATTACTACACACCCGCTCAATTGCAGAGGATCGTCATGCGGTCCGCGGGTATCATGGAGATCGCCTGCGATCCTGAGGCGGCACTGGAACTGGGAAAACGGGCGCGCGGCACACCACGAATCGCCAACCGGCTCCTTCGTCGCTGTCGGGACGTCGCCGATGTCCGTGGTGACGGACGGATCACACTCCCGATCATTGACCGGACGCTGGATATGCTTGGTGTCGACCATACCGGTCTTGATGAGATGGACCGTACTATTTTGCGCGCAATCATCGATCATTACAACGGCGGACCGGTGGGGATCAATACCATTGCCGTGGTTGTGGGAGAGGAGCCCGATACGATTGAGGAGGTATATGAGCCGTTTCTCATACAGTCGGGATTTCTCAAACGGACGCCGCGCGGCAGGGAGGTAACGCTGAAGAGCTACCGCTATTTTCATCTCGAGTCACCCAAATCCGCATCGATGCAGCAGAACCTCTTTGAACCGTCGGATAAAGAGGGTGACGCCGACGCCGGTCCTTCACACAAAGTATAAAGGAGTGCCAATGAACTGGGTTGAAGTCGGACGTTTTCTTGTCATTGCCGGAACGGTGATCCTGATACTGGGGATACTCTTCATGGTGGCCGATAAATTGCCGCTCGGCCGTCTGCCGGGAGATTTTCACCTCGGTAACAACAGATTTAAAATCTATATTCCGCTTGCGACATCACTGTTGATCAGCGTTATCCTGACGCTCATTCTCAACTTTTTCTCGAAACGATAGGGCGTATGCGAACGCGGCGCCTCTCGATAACGGTTCATGGACGCGTTCAGGGGGTGGGTTTCCGTTTCTTCACCCTCACTTGCGCCCGGAAACACGCTTTGAGCGGCTGGGTGCGCAACTGTTCCGACGGCGGCGTCGCCATGGAGGTGCAGGGCATTGATCCGGAACTCGAAGCATTCACGACAGCGATCCGCGAAGGGCCGATCCTCGCACGGGTGCATGATATGAAGGTGAGGGAACTCCCGCCGCTCGATGCAGAGCGTTCATTCGACGTACGTTATTGACTGATGAACAGCAGCGCGTCAGCAGGTAAAAGGAAGCATTAAAAGATGCCATCATTCGCCGCACACCACTTTGTTACTATCCTGCGCTTCAATCAGAATTTATAGCTCACACCGCCCGCGATATTCGTCAGATAGCCGCAATCTTCAATGAAAAAGCTCCATTTCGGCGAAAAATGGTACCGCATTCCGATGTATTCGCGAATTCTGAATCCGGGCTTGTCCGCTTCGTCCTGCAGCGAGAGATTGTCCCTTCTGATCCATACAAAGAGCCACCCGGTTGAAAGACCGGCATACACATCGATAACGTCCCGGATGACTATTTTATCGGCAAGAGCCGCCAGATTGAACGGATGAAACGCACCGCGAACAATAAGGGGTATATGATTATGACGTGCATCCAACAGGGAATATCCCACATACCCGACTGCGCCGCCTGCGGAAATGCAGTCATGGACCCCGTAATCGAATGACCCGTATGCGCCGAAATAGTGGACACTCAATCCCAATGATCCGATCATGTCCCCTTTCGCATAACAACTTCCTTCGCTGTCATACCAGCCGCAGACCGGGGTAACGGCTGCCGTAACAGTGAGCAGCGATAATGCGGTGACAAGAACAGTTGAGCGCTTTTTCATGACGATCCTCCTAGGGTTCCAGTGGTGACTTCGAAAACCGGGAGTTTAACAACAAACCATAATCTGCCCGTTAAGATACTGAATATAGGTATTGTAAATGAAATGGGCAAGAGGGAGATGGACATAATTGTTAAGCCCGTTCACCGTGGAGACGCACGGCCGTCCATCGCTGCATTTTATTTTCTCTGTTACCTCCCGGTAAACACGGTCTTCGTCATTGAACCGGCCGGTGAGGTGAGCCGCACGATTACGAATGCCGACCCCACTCGTTTACCGTTAAGCGTTTTTCCGTCCCATCGAAAGGTATGTTCTCCTGCGGAGACATTCTTCTGCATGATGGTGCCGATCCTGGCGCCGTTGAGGGTGAGCAATTCCATCACCACCATTCCCGTTCCATCGGCGGAATAACGGATCGGCATGCCGGCGGCAATACGGAAGTTGTTGATTGAAAGCGGAAAGACGGATGATAATTTGACCACCCTCGAACACGTTCCCGTCTTACACTCCATCCCGTTTACGCTGATAGTTATGCCGTCGGGACCGATGGTGATCGGGGAGGCGAGTTTGATGCGGAGGTTTTTTTCAATGCCGTTATTTTCAGCGGTGACCGTGGTGACAGTCTCTCCGTTGATTTTTATCGGCGGAGTGTCGCTGCCGGTGTTGTTTTTAAGAACGATTTCGCTTACCGTGGCTCCGGGCGCATCATAGGAAACCCGGACGCATTGGCCGGCGGCACTCTCCTCATAGTTGAGCGTACCCAGGCATTTGGGATTGAGAAGAAGAGCATTGGTGATCTTTCCGTTCATGGACGAAGGAATACGTGGCCGTATCCAGAGCCGGTTGTTGGCGTTGTCGAGCAGATACCCGCACATCTGGAAATAGGAGCGCCAGACCGTGGGGCCGGTCATGTAAGAGGCGTACGAGTCCTTGTTCGCTCCGGATTCTTTCCGTAGTGTTTGCCAGAAGATCATTCCCGGAGAGTCCTTGAAATAATACTCATGATCCCAGCCGTGAATTACCAGTGCTCGGTCAGGATTCCCCGTTGCGATTTCCGTACCGCCCCAGTGATCGCAGGTGTAAAAACCCCATTTGCCGAGCTTTGCGCGAAGATTATCCACCCCCGACTCAGTACGGTTTTCATAGTAAGCCCAAAGTTTTTTATTGGCCGCGGTGATAAAAGCGCTGTCCATAACCGGTTCAAAACAGAAGTAGTTTGCCCAGCTGTATCCGGCGACGTCTCCTTCGGAACAATCCCTGCCTTTTGCGTAGTTGTTGGTGGCGATGTCGTTGCCATATTTTTTCTGGTACTCCGCACGCCCTGTCTCATAATACCCGCGGTAGGTGGCGGCAACATCGGTCTGCCCGATGTATTTGGCTATTTCGGAAACCGCCAGATAAGCGGGAAGCACCACGCCGCCGTTATATTCCGGGGAGGTGTTGAAGGTGTTTCCGCCGTCCGTACTTTCATCGTAGGTACTGTGGCAATTAAGCGGGAGTTTTGATCCTGAACCGCACTGCGCGATAATACGTTCCGCAGTCTGTTTGATGGCAGGAAAATATGCGGTCATCGAGTCTTTGTTTCCCGTTGCAAGCATGAGCTCATACGCCTTGAAAATGAACATCATGTTGAGATCCGCCCATGTATTGGTATTCTGAACTCCGTTGACTTTGAACCACCAGTAATCATTGATATTATTGCTGCCAACAAGAGGGCAGACGAATCGTGCCGCCTCTTTTTCCGCATTTGAATGGAAATTGCTGATACCTATATTAAAATCATGATGAATTTGACCGGGGAAGTCTTTGCGGGTAGTACTTCGCCAGTAATTGAGCTCCTTCCACTGAACTTCCGGCCAGTTGAAGGTATAAAACAGCGCGGCATGCTGCCCCTGGTCGATCGTTCCGATGATTCCGTAAAGCCCTTCCCAGAAAGCGAGACGGCCGTCTTTGGTTGCCTGTGAATTATGAATCATCGGATAGGTGTTGTTAAGGAGGCGGTCTTTATACCAGTCGGGAAAGTTCGACGCCATGGTACGTGAAACGAACGAAGTGATGCCGTTTCTGACCGCATCGAATTTTGACCTGCCGAATGCAGCGGCGTCTTTTGAATTTGCAAAGTTGTTGTGGTACCAGTAGTTTTCCTTGCCGTCCCAGTTCGAATAGCGGCCGGTGTTCGTCGTTTCGTACTTTCGCCACCATGAGAGGGTGAATTTGAAACGTACCGTCCCATCGGCCGGAACGCTGCATTTCGCGGCAACCAGATTACCGTCGGAATTCGCAAGCGTGCCTGCCGTGGTGAACGTACCGATCGCACCGGCGCTGTAAGCGGGGGATGTCCCGTCGCAATCGACCGCCAGATACGCGTTGTCGTTGGTTCCCGCGAAACTGATCGCCTGGGTTCCGTCAACACTGCCGCTGTTGGCGCCGCCGAGAAGGCCGCCGTTTGCGAACTCCATCGCCGCAGCGACATCGACCGCAGCGGCATTGCCGTTGGTTGCCGCTATTTCAAAAAAAGCAAGCGGGGAAGTCGCCAGTTTGAAGTTATCAGGGTTGTCGCCGGGAAGGTAAGGGCCGAAGGCGGTAAGCGTAAAGGCGACTCCTTTGACGGCGCTGAAGCTGGCGGTATACATCGGGCACTTGGCATCTTCATCGGTTGTCGTTGCCTTCGATACCGCTTGACCATTCGCGAAAAAATAAAAACCGCCGGATGACGGTTTTCTGTTGTAGTCGGCGCCGTTCCAGCCATCGGCGGCGGGCGGAGGCGTTTTTCCGCTTGTATAGAAATTGCCCGTGGTGGCATCGTACCCCACATATCCCGTCCCCATGCCGCCCAGCGGGGTGCCCCGTGTTTTCGCGAGGGCGAAGGTGCTGGATATTATGAGCAAAGAGATGAGTGAGGTTCGCAGGATGATAGAAAGCATGGCGTTCCCCCGGTTTGGGTAAAAAAAGGGGATGCATCCCCTTGGGTAATCAAATCAAAAGGCTCTTACAGGTTATAACGCAACTGAATAAGCCAATGCCAGTCTTTCGGCCTTTTCAAAGTCTGTTCAAAGTTACCATTCGATACATTATTCATAAGATATATGGTGTGGTCACTGCTAAAAATGCCTTTGACTTCAAATTTTCCCAAAGCTTTTTTCATATAGAGAGACCATTTGAAATTATCCTTATTGATATAATTATCCCATTGTTTCAATGAAGATGGTGCTCGTGCCTCCGCTTTCTGAGAATCAAATTTTCCAAACCAGTCATTTGCATAAGGACTGGAAAACCATTCAAGTTCCAACGCCAATACATCCACAATTTTCCATGTAGGAAAGCTGATTCCTAGTGTCATGGGCATGCGGTGCAGAATGGTGTTTGCCGGAAAAACGAGATCGTTCAACCCTAAAGAATCACTCGGATCTAAAGTTCTCTGCATTGCCAATTGGCTGGTATCCACTTCCAATGAATCCTTCAAGCCGAGAAAAGCCACTTCCGCATATATTTTAAGCTGATCCTTTCCCAGGAAATCCATACCGCCGAAAATGGGCTTGGGGTCGAAAATAGCTCTAAAGTCAAGCTTGACTCCCTGCCACTTTTCTCCAAGAGAATCCGGCATGAGCGCGCAATTCGCCTGGATTGCATGATGAAAGGCTATTGCCCCGCCGACATCGATAATTTCATTGGGTTTGTAATAGAGTCCGAATGCCGGGGTAAAATCGAAGAAGGGAACATAATTGAATTCGGAGGCAAGTATCGCCTCGAATCTGACCCTGTTTTCAAAAAATCCGGCTTCCGCAACGCCGCCTAGAAGATCAGCCCAGGGATAGTCAACTTTGTTCTGGACCGAAAGAGGATGAACAGTGCTCCTGAACAGATAGTTCCCTAATGTTTTTACCTCCGGATTGATCGTATAGGGAAGCATGCCTGTTTTGATTGTGAGAGAACTGAGAATGGGGTGCTCAAAATCCCAGTGCATGATACCAGCCGCTTCCGCCAGGTATGCTTTATAGGTTCTGAAATATGACGATTTATCCATTGCATTGGAACCTTTAAGCGGAAACGTTACATAAAATTCGAGCCCCAGCTTGGTGGTGAACCAGTCTGATACATTTGATTCCAGATTGAGGTGCAGTAGGCTGGTGTTCAACCATAGATGTTCGAAGGATGTTGTCGGTGCTTCCCAGTCATCACCATATATACCGCTTACTATCTGCCCGAACATGTAATAGCCGAAGCCCGACAGCTTTATTTTCGACAGCAGGTTGTCATCGCCGTTTTCTGCAGTGGCCGTCATGAATAAACCGGTTGAGAAAAATAAGCCGATTAAAAGCGCGATTACTTTTTTCATATAATTATTCACTCCTTACCTGTTGATGGAAAGTCCCCCCAGGTATCCCGTGTGTTTTTTACACATGGAATATCCGGCGGATCCATGTTTATTGCGTAATAAAGACCGTTCTTGAAATTGAACCGCCGGCGCAGGTCAATCTCAGTATCGCAAGGTTCGGATTGACCCTGGTCCCCTGCAATGTGGTTCCGTTCCAGATGAAGGAATGAGAACCGGCTGTGACCGGACCTTTTAAAATCGTTCCGATTTTTGCGCCGTTCAACAGGAGTACATCAAGGGTCGCAACTCCGGGAACGGGAACCGAGTAACCGATGCTTATGCCCTTGCCGATTCGAGCGCCGGTAAGAGCCGGCGGACTTCTCAGGCTGCTGAATCTACTGTTGTATACTGAAACGTCGCCGTTGAACACCTGGATAACCAGGCCCGCAGGCCCGACCTGGATGGGTGACGGAAGCGTAATGCGGATATTCTTCTCAAATCCTGATCCTTCCAGGGCAGCCGTCGACCCCTCTATTCTCACTCCGTCATTCATAATGAAAATCCCGGGATTCTCGACGGTTGTATTGTTCTTCAATACAATTTCTTTGATGGTGATCAGTGAATCGAACGTCACCGTCATGGATTGAGTCCTGGTGCTGGTGCCGACGGAAACCGTGCTGTCGGTATAATGAAGCGTTCCCCAGCCGTTCGGATTAACAATTGGCGCGTTTGCTATAGTTTTATTCATCGATGCCGGAATCGAAGGCCTGATCCAGAGGCGGTTATTTGCATTGTCGACCAGCGTTCCGGTAAACTGGAAATGCGAACGCCATACGGTAGGAGCGGTACCATAACTTCTGTAAACGGTATTGGAATTCCAGAGGTCCTGCCAGAAAACGAATGCCGGCGATGCTTGATGAAAATACTCATAATCCCATTTGTGAACTTCAAGCGCTTTGTCGGCTTGTCCGATTGCAGTGAGTGCACCGCCGAAATGGTCAAACTGGTAGAAATGCCAGAGTCCAAGTCTGGACACGCCGGAAAGGCCGCTGTATTTATTCCACAGGTTATCGCACCCTTTCACAATGTTCATCGAATCGATATTTGCAGGAAAACCGAAATAGCGGGCCCAGCTGTACCCTGCCACATCTCCTTCGGGATGGTTCTGGTCTCCGGCGTTTCCAAAGCTGGAAAGATTTGCATAGGTAGCGGCGAAGTCTGCCCGTGCAGCAGTGTACCAATCGCTATATTTTTTTTCGGTTTCAGCATCCCCGAGCCATTTTGCCATTTCAGCAACCGCATACCAGGCAGTCAATGCTACCGCACTTGGGTAGGTATAGTTTTGTGCACTGGGTGAATCATAGGAACTCAGGCTGGTGGTCGGCAAGTGAGTACCTGGTGTGCAGAAAACGATGATACGGTTTGCCGTATTTTTTATATACGGCCAGTAGGCCGAGAGTGAATCTTTATTTCCTGTTGCCAGCGTAAGTTCATATGCCTTGAAAAGGAACATACAGTTCAGATCCATCCAGTTTGTTGTATTTGACTGATAAGAGTAATCAGGATGTGTTGAATTGTCCCAGGGATACAGGAAGCGGTTAATATCGGTATTGGAATAATCCCATGTACTTAAGCTCGTCGTACCGTTGAAATCGTGGTGAATCTGCCCCAGGAGATCTCCTTCATCGGCTTTATGTGAAGAACGTGCCCAGAATTGGAGCTCGCGCCACTGATTCTGCGGCCAGTTGAATGCATACCATAATCCGGCGTGTTCATTCTGATCGATCGTGCCGATGATCGCGTATTGGCCTTCCCAGTATCCGGTACGTCCGTCTTTTGCTGAAACCGAATTATGGATAAGAGGATATAAATTGTTCAACAGACGTTCTTTGTACCATTCGGGGAAGTTGGATGCCATGGTACGTTTGACGATGCCCGTTGCTCCGGTACGAATCAGTTCGTAGTTCTGCATTCCATAGGTTGCAACTTCTTTGGCGTTGGCATAGAAATTATGATACCAGTGGTCCTCTTCACCCGGTTTTATGGCGCTCGGAGGGGTGAGTACCCAGCGACTCCACCATGCAATTACAAACCGGAAACGTGTGGAACCACCGGCAGGTATAACACACTTTGCGGCAACAAGGTTACCGGAACCGCTTGCCAGCGTTCCCGTTGCAGTAAATGTACCCTTTGCACCGGAAGAGAATGTCGCTGAGCTGTTTTCACAACCGGCCATCATGTACCCGGATCCAATGGTATTATCGCCATTCCATGAAATGGCATTGTCGCCATCTGATGTACCTACATCCGCCCCGCCGAGGAGATTTTTATTTTGAGTCGATACGTTGGAGAACTCGAGGGCGACTGCAACCTCGCAATCTGAAGAATTCGTGTTTGTAGCGCAAACATCAAAAAATGCCATTGGGGAATGGGCCATTTTATCGTATGCCAAACCCGAGACTATCGGGCCATATGACGTGTCAATAAAGGCAACGCCTTCGACGGCGGGATAATGAGCCGCATAGACCGGAACCACGGCATTTTCCTCATTTGTTGTGGCTTTTTCTTTAAAGGATACCGTTTCGCCGTTTTTCACATAAAAATGCAATCCGCATGATGACGATGTGTGTTTATTAAATTCACTCTCATCGGTTGATGCGGCCGGCATAACCTTTGTTACGGCTGCGATCAGTCCTGTTTTTGCATTATACACCAGGTAACCAGTACCAATACCCCCGAGTGGAGTTCCCGTCGTCCCCGCCAAAGCCCATACGGATCCCGCAAAACAGAGCGTGAAGCAGAGAAAAGAACCTTCCCTACGATCAAACATATTCCCTCCTTAAGCCCGGAAATCCGTTTCCATATATAGTGTTCCATTTCTTTCTGGTCGTTTGAAAGCTGATTTTTCCTCTATTTGTAATATAGCTATCGTTTCCGGGTACTTCCATATTCAATATTTATATATATACGATTTAATGTCAGGATATAACAGAAGCCGCTCTGGTATGTACAGAATCCATATCTTCCCGGACACGTCATTGTTTCACAGGTGGATAACGTCCCTTAACACGGGTTTACAACCTTCAATAAAATATTCAAACCTTTTTTTAGAAACAACGGATATTAATTAACCCCATTCCACCATTTGATATATTTTTAAATCAAAGCTAGTGCAATTTAACCGCAAATAGTGAAAATAGCCGCCTCTCTTTGCTCCCTGAATGCAGGTAAAACCGGATTTTATAAGATGCCGATTTAAACCTGTGCTGCCGGCACACCGGATGGCATTGGCAGTGATCCGTTGCTATTTTTATTAGTATTGGAATTCTTATGGGCAGGAATCGTTTTTGAACCGCTTATTCATCAGGGGAGTTACAATGGGAAAAAAGAGGCCTTGGTTTCTATCATTGATCGCGGGATGCGGCCTGGTTGTTTTGTTTACGGCGGAATCCGGAGCGGTGGAGGTGACCCTCACTCCGGGGACGAAGTATCAGACCATCGAAGGTTTCGGCGGCGGACTCATGTTCAGAGTCTATCCGTACGACCGTCCGTACCAGGATGAACTCTACGACTCGATCTTCGATAAGGCGGGATGCAATGTCGTGAGGATCATCAACTACTACGATTCGGCAGTGGCGGAGAACGGCAATGCCACTGAGGTCAACATGATGAAGGATATTCAGGAGAAATATCCTGACGTCAAGGTATTCATGGCCTCCTGGTCGCCGCCGAATTATTTGAAACAGAACGATACCATTGCGGGTGTCGTTGACGGAACGAAAATGTCCCTGAAGAAGGTGAACGACCAATTCGTCTATAATGAGTACGCCGACTACTGGTATAACTCCATCAAGGATTTTCTGGATAAAGGAGTGAAGCTGCACTGGGTCAGCATTCAAAATGAACCCGACTGGCCGGCGGAATGGGAGGGGTGCTGTCTGGCGCCGAATGAATCGGGAACCATCGCCTCGTACGCCAAGGCGCTCGATGCGGTCTATAAAAAGGTCAGTTCACTCGGAATTCCTCTGATCGGGCCCGATATGACCGGCCCGTCAGGTGTCAACTATTCCCTCGATAATTACCTGTCGGCCATTGATAAGTCTCAAATTGCCGCGGTCTGCCACCATTTCTACAATGGAGCCGACGTGGCCAGCATGCGGAGAGTCAAACAGAGCTACGCTTCGAAGCCGAGATATCAGACCGAATATCTTATCAATGAGGGAGCAGAATGGAACGGAAGGGTCCAGACATGGTTCGATCACGTTCAGTTGATTCAGAATGCGCTGGTGGAGGAGGAGCTCTCCATGTATCTTCTCTTTGCGGTGGCGTATAAAGAGGCGTCGACCCACTGTTTCTTCAGTCAGGATACGATCAACAACACCTATGTGACCCGGCCCATCTACTACGCCTTCAAGCATTTCTCGAAATCCATCCGCCGCGGCTGGAAACGCATCGGCGCGAGCGGCGGATCGCTGATGGTGTCGGCATATGCAAATACGAACAACGACTCGATGGCGGTGGTGGTCATCAATACCGGCAACGCCGCCACACTCACTCTGAAGGGAATACCCGAATCGATCGACACGGGTGAGGTGTTCCAGACCACGCGCAGCAGCGGCTCGGAACAGTCGAAAAAATATGCGCGCATCGCCGGCTTCGGGAAAACCAGACCCGTCATCAATCTCGACGGCGGCTCGATCACGAGTGTTAATGTGTGGAAAATTCAGACGGTCGGCGTGCATTCTGAAAAGGCCGGCCCGATTGCCGTGAAGTCGCCGTTTTCCGTATCCGCATCCCACGGTGCAATCAGCGTTTCGTTCCGGGATTGCCGGCGGCACGGTATTGTCTCGTTGTTCGACATGGCAGGAAGGCAGGTGGCCCGGTCGCGCAGTTACAACAGCGCA
This sequence comes from Chitinispirillaceae bacterium, assembly GCA_016927235.1. GTDB lineage: Bacteria > Fibrobacterota > Chitinivibrionia > Chitinivibrionales > Chitinispirillaceae > JAFGNB01. The sequence goes on along the minus strand of JAFGNB010000343.1, from coordinate 12,572 downwards.
TCGGGCGCTCCCCCGTGCACCTTCACGGGTCCGTTTGCCGGCACTATCTACTTTGTCAAAATCGTGTCGGGCGGCGCGACGGAGACACTGCAGGTTGCCCTTCCGTAACAGCGCCGGGAGACAGGCGGTGGCGTTCTCCGGAGAACGGTCGCAGCGACGAACCGTTTATCAACAACCGGTAACGTGTGCCTGGTTACCGCATGAAACCTATTTTCCTGGTCTGAATGAACTGGCGGTTATTGTCGTCGTCTATCCTGACGACCGCAAGATACGTCCCGACCCCTACATACCTCCCTTTGCGGTTTTCCCCCCTCCATACCGCTCTGAATCCGTTGTTGAAAGGGGTGAAATCCGATTGTTTCACAACGTTGCCGACCGCATCGTAGATCGTAATCTTCGCCCTGACCCGCGCCTCGTCGAAAGGCGCCGTCGGCGTCAGGACGATGGCAATTCCGACCCCGCTGCCGAACGTCTGCCCCGTTATCGGAGTGTTGCGTGTAAACGGGTTCGATGAAATCCTGAGGTTCCACTCCGCCTTCGGCCATTCGACCTGGAGAAGCGCCCTGCGGTTGAGCGGATTCGATTGGACGACGCCGCCGCTGTCGCCGACATCCGCCGAGGGGTCGATCCAGATCGTATCCCCGGCGGAGGCGAAGGGAAGCGCCGGAAAGGTTGAAAGCACCGTGAAGCGGTATGAATGCACTCCGGGGCCGGTTTCGCCGAGAAACTCAAGCGTAAAGCTGTACCGCGTTCCGTCTTTTTTCGTCGACAGAAGAAAGGGCGACAGGCCGAAATGCGGTATTCCCTCCGAAAAGGTAACCGACAGGAAATCCTTTTCTCGCTCGCCCGTTTGCGTGAACGATCCGGGAAGCAGCGTGGCGGATACGATCACCGGCGCCGCGCTGTCAACTGCCGTCGAGTTGCGTAAAACGCCCGAAAAGGCCTGATACTCGACCGTAACATACATGACGCCGCCCGTGGTGAGGGTTTTGAGGCCTGCCATGGCGTCGCCGACATGGATTATGTAAATTGAATCGGTCAACCGGGTACATGATGAGAACGGTATCCTGAAACGATTCGTGTTCCGCCGCACGCTGATTGTATCGATCTCCGATTGTTCAACCGCGCGCTTGAACTTCACCCGTACCTGGTCGATAATGCCGTCGGCATTGACATCGAGATACCATGAACCGGCGATAGAGGCCGCACCCGGCCTGAATCCTATCTCTACCGACCGGTTCAGGTCGTGCGCCCTGTTTTCGCTGAGGTCCGAAAGCGTGCCGCCGGCACTTCCCGGAATCAACCGGAGACGGTCGCCGACGGTTACCTTCACCTGCCCTTCCGACGGAACGATCTGCACGGTGAACGTCGAGTCATTGACCCGGGCAAGTACCTGGGTGACGGTCAGCGCCGCCGTATCGCCGGTGCTCTGTTTGATGCGCAGCAGCTGACGGCCGAAAATGGTTCCCGTAACGACCGGTTCGGAAAAGGTGATGAAAAGCACATCGGGATCCGCTCCTTCGTTTTCCAGCACATCGGCGGCGATAATCGCCGGCGAGACACCGTCGGTGAAAGTGTTGGTGGAACGCGGCGAACCGGTCTCGGTCGTAAGACAGAGAGCCACTTGACCGGTAGGACTACCGTCGGTTCCGCTGAGCGTCCGGAACGGGATCGTGATGACCGTGCCGTTAAGCAGTACGTCGGCGGCCGGTACGACATAGTCGTTACCATTGTAGGAAATGATTATCGAATCAAGGCGCTGGTCCGTTTGAAACGTATCGTTAAGGGTTATGCTGAACATATCGGGAATAATGTCGGCGTTGGTATCGAGCATGATTGCAGAAACAATCACCGGATACGTGGGAAGAACCATGGCTATAACCTTAACCGAATCGGGTTTGATGTTCCCGGCGGGGTCGCTGACAACCACCTAGGTAACTCCCGAGGCTGCCTTGGTAATGATGCAGCGCGACGGGTCGGTTGGGGATTGCGCGACGGTTACCGTTCCCGGGTTGCGGCTGGTCCACGCGGGGAGTGCCGCGTGATTAAGATACGTACCGTTTTTATCGCGAAGCACCGCATAGAGTTGAGCGGTGGAGTCGAAATAACCGATGACAATGGAATCCAGCGTCGCGTCTTTCGCGGGGTCAAGGGTCATGGCGTCGGTAAGAAGGTCGAAATGATCGACGGGCAGGACGGGAACATTGAATGGAATAACGCCGCCCTGGGAATGGTCGCTTTGCAGATAGTAGCATATTCGATAGTCGCCCGGCACAAGGCCGGAAATCGCCATCGTGTCGAGCAGCACGGTGGAGGCGCCGACGATGGTGATCCCGCCGTAGGAGGTTCCCTCCGGCAATTGTTGGGGCCGGCTGAAGGAAGGACCTTCGATAAAAAAATCAACGATCGGGTTTTTAATGGTATCTTTGACAGCCCCCCCGGAAAAGCAGGTGAGATTGTCGGTGGTTCTCAATAGCACCATATCGAATCGTTGGATGCCCGGCGAATCAATCGTCTTGTAGGCGATAAGATTGCTGATGGTCTGCAGTTTGATCGAGGTAACTATCCGGAAACTCGAACCACCGCAGAATCGTTCCGCGAAAAAAAGCTTGAAATCGTAGGTTTCTCCCGGAATAAGGTGAAGCGTGTCCAGGTCGACCTCGCCCGGTTCAGGATTATGAATGCCTCCGATATCCACGACCAGTTGGCTGTCGATAAAGACCCATACATCGTCATCGCCTCGAAAATAAAACTTCTGTCCCTGAACGTATTCGAATTTCGCCGACAGCTCCAGGGAAAAGCTGCAATTCGCCCACCCGTCATGAAAAGGATTGGGTATGGTTTGTGCGGAATCAAGGTAGTGAAAATCGCTTAACGGAAAAAAAGCGCTGGTGTCGTACTCATAAAGGCCTTCGCCGTTCGTTTTCAGTTCCAGGTTAAAACACCGCTCATTGGTGTATCCGTTAGGGAAAGTGTGACGGACGTACCAATCGAACCTTTTGATACAGAGTTGATCCGATGCCAGAACGGGTTTGCCGTCAGCCCCCAGTCGCTTCCGGACCAGCCCTTGATGGAGCCCCTGGCATTCGGGCTTCTCCCAGAATTTGCCGAAGTCGGGATGGGAGGTATCCCAGTCGCGCAGGATCACTCCGATTTGTATCGTAGAACCGCAGCTTCCCGTTACCCCCGGAAAGCTCCGGTGGATCGCCGCGGAGCCGTCGGGTTGCGGTGTGGGCAATATCCAGATGCTGTCGTTTTCCGCCAGTTCGGTGCCCAGATCCATGTAACTGCCGTCGCCTCCGCCGCCGGTAGAGTAAAGCGTCCCGAGCAGGGAATTAACAAATCGTACTTTGAGATCCGAATAATCGCAGTAAAAACGGTACGAAAACCACCCGCAGCGGCTTGTACCGGTATCCATCGTCATGCGCAGCGTATCGCCGCCCTGCAGTTGTATGATCGGAGCGCCGAGATCCCACGGTTTTAAAAAATGGATGGTTTTGTTGGGCGGGGGGGTAAAGCTCAAAACGGGCGGCCGCGTAATGTCCGGAATCGTCATCCAGACCTCGGTAACGGTAGAGGGTTGATTGCCGAAAATCTGGTTCATGAAAAGCTGCGTGCCGGTTATCCCCCTCGTGTAGTCTCTCCTGTTGGCCCGTTCATCCGTTTGCGTCGGGATGAAGCTTACAAACTCAATGCGCTGGCCGTTATCAGTGCGCGGCGTGTTACGAAACGTATAGAGATACCAGTTGCACCCTTCGTCCGTCATCGGCGAACCCATGTCCCAGCCGGGTTCACTAGAAACAATTCTGAGAGGATGATCTAATCTGGCCGGTTCGCTTGCCCACGGATGCAAAAGATGGATCGTGAGATTTTCCGCACTGATAAAAGATATTGCGGCACATAAGATAAAAGCCGATCTGAACAGGCACCCCATTATTTCTCCTCTAAAAACAGGTAATGAAAATCGACTAATCTATTATACGTTATTATCTAATTTAGGGATTAAATTGTGCTCTGGCGTTTTTTTATTTACACCGAATTATCAATAAATCTTTCTGCTGCGGCGTTGGGCTGCCCTTCATTTTGTGCTTGCCGGATCCTTGAATAAATACCCTATTTGTGCTCTGTGATCAAGGCGAATTGCATTTATACTGCGCACTTGAATACCTTAGGATACAACGAGTTGAATATACGGAATTATATCCGGGATCAGGAAGAGGGCGCCATATAAACCTCTTTGGTTATGGCTTTAAATATCCAAAACCATCTCTCATAGAGCTGTATCGATGAGCAATGGCAGCTTCTTGAGGCCCCATCAATTTTATCTGTTTAATCTGAAAAATAATTTGCTCATATAATCCAATATTATTTATATTAACAATTGCCGACCTCTTTGTGAATATTTTTTATATTCACCATCATCATTGAAATTACTCTAATTTATGCGTATTTATGCGCATATTTATCTCTATTGTCCGTTTACTCAAACCAGTCAGCTTTTAGGAATTTTCTTATAAACCATATAAGTTGGATTAATACACTATTTTTAATGGATATCTGACGGAAGTATTGATGGAAGGAGAACAAAAAGGTGAAAAAAACATTTATTGTTTTACTGAGTCTGAGTTTAACCGTTTATTCTCAATATGTATACATCCCTGATGAGAACTTCAAGCACTATCTTATCGGCAACACTGCTATCAACACCGATGGTGACGGCGAGATCAGTTTTGATGAAGCACAATCCTATCAAGATTGGATTCAAGTAGACAACCTTTCAATTTCAGACTTGACCGGAATAGAGGCTTTTACCAACATCTATCTTCTATCCTGTTGGTCCAATAATATAACGCATCTCGATGTAAGCGAGAATAGAAATCTTACTCATTTGTATTGTCCCCAGAACTTTATCGAGACGTTAAAATTGGGTGACGGCAATTTATTATGGTATTTGAATTGCGGCTGGAATAAATTGACTAGTCTTGATGTTACAACAAAAACGGAGCTGGTTTCTTTGTTATGTTCCCACAATGAGATCGCCGAATTAGATGTATCAAATAATCCGCTTTTAGTTACTCTGGGGTGTAATAGTAATGCTATAAGTGAACTGGATATATCCGCAAACGATTTATTAGAATATGTGTCGTGCAGCGAAAACTTAATTGGAAGTATAGATGTACACCGACAGATTAATCTTCAGACCTTATATTGTGAAGATTTAGGGCTTACTACTCTGGATGTCACCAACAATCCTCAATTGGTTGTCTTGAACTGTTATAAAAATAATTTAAGCAGTGTGGATTTAAGCAGTAATGTCGCGTTGGAGGAATTACATATTGGGAATAACCATTTAACTGAATTAGACCTCCGAAATAATACTGCATTAAGAGAGTTGCTCTGTTTTGATAATCGAATAACGACGTTGGATTTGAGCTCCAATACATCTTTGACGAGACTTGCATGCAGTGGAAACGCGCTCTACAGTCTTGACCTTAGAAATACAAATATTACCGAGACGGATCCCAGCATGTTTCAAGCAATAGGAAATCCAAATCTTCGCTGCATAAACGTTGATGATCCTGACTGGGCAACTGAAAATTGGACTGCAGCCAATCTCAATATTGACGAACAAACCAGATTCAGTTCTAATTGCGGGGAAGAATTAGATACGGACGGTGATGGAATTCCGGATTTTGGCGATAATTGTCCAACGGTTCCAAATTCAGATCAAACAGATAGTGATGGTGACGGGGTTGGGGATGCTTGTGAAGAAGCCCTTAATTTCGAAGTCACGTCTCCGACTTCAAGAGATAATCTGATTATTGGCGAAGAATATAATATTTCCTGGACAAATGACGGTTCTGCCTACGATACAATGCTTATTCATATTTCACGTGATAATGGCGAATCATGGGAGTTTATTTACATTGGCCTTAGAACGCCGTCACCCTTAAATTGGCTTGTTACAGGCCCCGCAGCTTCGAGATGTATTATTCGTATAGATATTTTCCCTGTGGTACCACCAAATCCGCAGCAGTCTTATTATCAAGGAATAAGCTCCATATTTATTATTTCAGGAGATACTGACGGTGATGGCGATGGCGTTCCAGATCACGTGGATAATTGCTGGACTATTTCAAATCCAGAACAGGAAGATAGTGATGGGGACGGGATCGGAGATGTGTGTGATCATGATTATTTTTTAGAAGTAACATCCCCAACGGCTGGTGGGAATCTGGTTATCGGAGAACAAATTGAAATTTCCTGGGAACATAATGTCCCTGATGTCGACAGTATCGGTATTGATGTTTCCCGTGATATATGGCCTTATTGGGAGAATATTGTAAATGTTACTCAATTAGAATCTCCATATTCTTGGCTTGTTACAGGCCCTGAAGCTTCAAGGACTTATATCCGTATTGGGTTGTCGTCACCTTCGTTGCGTGAGCAGGGTCGACGTTTACCTTTTGCAGATACCAGTTCATTTTTTAATATTGTTTCTGGCGTACCCCTTGATACAGATGGCGATGGCGTACTAGATGCACAGGATAATTGCCCAACGGTTGCAAATCCAGATCAAACCGACAGCGACGGTGACGGGATTGGGGATGCATGTGAAAGTTACTATGAGATTGAGATTAGTTCCCCCGCGGCCGGTGATAGTATGAATATCGGTCAACAATTTAGAATAGTCTGGCGCCATAATGTTCCCGATACGATTGACAGCATAGCCATGTGCCTTTCCCGCGACAGTGGAATAACATGGGAATTTATCGGATGGGGAGACAAATATGATACACTGCCATGTATATATCCATGGACGGTTACCGGTCCGGTCTCGTCGGAATGCATCATTCGTATTGGATTAAGCTCACCTATGTTACGTCAAAATCAACCTTTGTCGTATATCGAAGCCTACAGTCCCGTATTTCGGATAGCGGATAGTTTGCATCCAGTTGTTACCGTCCTTTCTCCTAATGACGGCGAAATCTGGACAATAGGAGAACAAGACACCGTTCTTTTTAAATTTCAAAACGGAGTATTTGACAGCGGTGAAGTTCTCTTGTCGCGAGATCTGGGAAATACTTTTATTTCTCTTCATAAAGACGCCGCACAGAACATGGTTATTGGCGGTGAAGGAGGAGAGAGACCGTATCGCGGCTTTATATGGACGGTAACCGGACCGGAAAGTGACGGTTGTAAAATAAAACTGATCGGTATGACAATCCACGATGAAGTCGCTGAAGATGTTTCGGATTATACATTCTCAATCAGGGATGATATCGATATTATCCCACTGGTACTCGGACCAAACGGTTATGAAAAATGGACAATAGGTATAGAGGATACTATCGATTTTCGATTCCTTTCGGAAGACCTTCCCGACACCGTAATCCTGAATATCAATTACGGCCCGCGGTGGGGGACATTTGAAATCGTTGAGGCACCGCTCAGTGCTTTTATACATGATTCAGAAGATGGACAAGACCGCTACCGCTATCCCTGGATTCCTCAACCACCGTCTTCTGATTCCTGCCTGATTCTGGCGATCGGCAAGAAAGCCGGCAATATTGCGATAGACCGTTCCGATGACTATTTCACCATTACCGCCCCGCAGTATCCTCTCGTCAATCTCGTCGTCCCGACTGCGGGAGATACACTGTATATCAACGAAATGAATACTGTCCGCTTTACCTTACTTGGAGATTATGCCGCCGTGATTTCCATGGAACTCTCCCGCGATGACGGCGCTACGTACCTGCCGCTGGTAAATGCACCGCTTGAGGAGTTCATTCCCTGTGGTACGGATACATTCTGTTACCTTTTCCACGTTGATCCACCAGCAAGTGATCTGGGAAAAATACGGATATATGCGACCGCGGCAAGCGGCTCAAGCCAGGACGATTCCAGGGAGCCTTTGCATATTGCATACCGGCCGCAGCCAATACGTATCACAAAACCAAACGGCGGTGAAGTTCTGCATATCGGTACCCTCGATACCGTCTGCTGGACTCTGGATGATTTCACGCCCGATACCGTCCACCTGTACCTGACAAGAAACGGTGGAGAAAGCTGGGACAACTGTAAAACTGTCGTTGCGCCCGCGGACACGTTCACAACATTTCTTGTCAGCAAAGGTGAATCCGACCGATGCCTGATGAGAGTTGTGGCAAAAAAAGTAGATGGAAGCCTCGAACAGGACCAGTCGGATGGATTTTTTACCATATCTCAATTAAATCAGGAGTTTGTCTGGCAAAGAGTCACGGTAGATGGGATAACGTACGAAGTTTGGGTGAGTGCACCGATGAAACCGACGGAGTCGGAACTGGAATCCTGGGTTTATCCGATCATGGATCAATCAATAGACCCGGGATATAATCCGGTTTCAATGTACATTAAAAACTCTCTCGGTGAACCGGTTGAAAATAATGAGCCGCTCATGAAACGGATTCTCGCTTCAGCGAGAAATGCCGCATTATACCGGAAATTGTTTCTGCAATCTGTCGGCGATGGCACTGATCCTCTTGCTGTGCTTGATGCCGATTTTTCTCCAATCAGTCTTACACGGCCAACCAACGATATAACGCCGGATATTACGTATCTCGGTGGACTGGGCAGAATCGATGGAGGTACGCATACGGCATTTGGCGCGGCCTGGCCGGGACCTTTGCATTTTCCCTCCGAATTTGTACTCAGTGACCAGAATTATATTACCCGTCTTGTTGACTATAATGATGTCGGGTACATGGTGTACTTTGGGTTATACAGCTATTCGCATCCCGCCGGCCTGAAAGACCCGGAAGCGCGGAAGGAAATTTATAAGAATGTTTTGTATGCACTGGTGCTACAGGAACTTATCACCCCGGCGGAGCTTGCCGGACGATATACGCGACTCATTGAATCCTTCTATACAACCATTGCACCGTTGGCGGAAAAAGGGTGGTACCCACGTGCGTATAACCATATTCTCACAGTTCACGATGCCCTTGCCACGCCAACAAATTTACAGACCTTGACTGAAACACTGGGAAGGCTGCATATCGATTGGGATGGGCTGAAGCAATGGGAACAATTTATCCGAGAAAATTACATAAACCTCCCCAACCTTCCAAAATCGGAGTCCGAATTAGCGAATTCATTCCTGTCATCTATAAATAAAATATTGCTTATTGCGAAAGTTGGTCAATTTGCCTGCAATATTGCAGAAGATTATTTACTTGCCGCTACGTATACCGAACTTCTATTCAAGCACGGGATGGAGATGCTGTTGGAAATGGATTATTGTCTGTTTGGTGATTCACGGTGTGCTTCATCCGTCTGTATTGATCCGGGCCTGAAAGATGCGTTTGAAGAAGTGAAAGAAGAGGTGTTTCCTCAATCCCAAACAAGCTGGAACGCAACCTTGTCGGAGCAGTTGGAAAACCAGATTATGGAACACGGATATGGTTATATTCTGGATATCAGAACGATCGGGCTTGCTGTTTCAAAAGTATCCCTTCCCATTCCTTCTGCGGCATATTTCTTTGCGCGTGCTTATACGGGTTTAATTGATCAAAAACTTGCACATGAACGGCTGCAGCAGGCATCCGTTCTGGCATCGACACTTGAAAAAACATGGTGGGACAAACCCGTAATGCTTCCCGCGATCGATGAATTTGCATGTGCGCCTATCCCTACCGAAAATCAGATTCAGCGGATCAGCAGATTACTTTCGATGAAAGTGTACTCGGGAATATTTATCGCGGATGCGCTTATCAAGGAAAATTCCGGAATGATGACCAGTATTTACGAATATTTTGCCTCTTATTTTGGTCCTACTTATACACTGTCCCGGCGAAACGATCTGACCGCATACGTTGGCAAACTGACCGAAATAATGGAAGGACGTGGGTCCGTGGACACCTACGGCACCCTTGCAAGAATTTCTGGCAGAGAATATGCCGGATGTGATTATACGGGATTTGTTCCGGATATTGAGCTGGACTACTTGTTTGCCCTGACGCAAAGGACACGGAGTTTCAGCTTCTACTCACTGGATATGTCGTTGTTTTCTCCCGGCGAACTTCTGGTAACCGATCCTCTGGGAAGAAAAATCGGTACACAGGCGACTGCTCTTGATGAGGGTGGGTTCGAATACCGATATGTCAACCAGATTCCCGGTGCGGTGTATTCAGGACAAAATACACATCCCGTAACAGTGTCTATTCCCTATGCTCTTAACGGCTCATATACCCTTACATGTATGGGTACCGGAGAAGGGCCGTATACGCTTGTCATGCAGCGTCGCTGTTTCGACGGCACCATTGTCGAGGAGCAGGAATTCCATGGGGAATTTGTTCCCGGTCGGATCGAAACGGCTTCGATTATTCATACGAATGAAACAGTCCATTTTAATCCATCGGAACCGTGTGGAGCGTTACACGGTACTGTTATCGATCGTGAAACCGGTGAGCCCGTTGCCTATGCGGCTGTTTCTGTGCCGGATAAAACTGCAGTGTTTACCGGCAACGACGGCGTATACACTTTTATCAACTTGAAGGCGGGTGAGGATATCACGGTGACAGTAGCAGCGCCGAAGTACGCACCATATCATTCCCCTTCTCTGACCATTCAGGCGGGTGAATCGATGAACCATACGTGTACACTTTCTCCCGTTACCCGCTGGTATGCTGATATGGATGGTGACGGATACGGAAGCCGGACAGCGTACCAGGATGTATATGAATGCCCCCTCCAGTACGTTGCCAACAACCTGGACTGCGACGACACCGATCCCTCCATCAACCCCGCCGCCCCCGAAATCCCCGGCAACATCATCGATGAAAACTGCGACGGTGACATACTCTGCAATCCCGTCGACTCTTGGAAAAACCACGGTGCATTCGTCAGTAGCGTGGCGCAGGAGAGCGAAGCATTGCTTCTGCAGGGTCTGATCACAGAAGCGGAAAAAGATTCCATAGTAAGCGAAGCCGCGCGAACGACTGCGGGGAAGAAATAAACCTGAATAGAGAAGACCCTAAGTATCAATTCTATTAACCCATACCCTCGGTTTCCGTTTTCCCAATGAGTCGGGATTAAATCGGAAATGCGACTTCCAGAGTATGACGCCACTTTCGGCAAGATATCATAAAAATATTCATATGGGTTGTGACGCACATCGATACTATGCTTTTCACAGTGCAGATCATCGAAAATGGCTTTACGGCCGTGTCCTTTTTTCGGCTTGCGGCAATCGTAACTGATATGCTTTGATAAGTTAACGGAACGGATACGTAGGAGGTGTCTTAAAGACAGGATACAACTCGGGCGGAATGACAAAGCAACTATGCGGACGATGACGCGCCGTCCAACAAACATGCTTAACACTGACGGCGCTGCAACAGGTTCCGTTTCGCTCGAACCTGCGGTCCGGCTTACGGGTGGCGGCGGCAGATCCGTATGGTTATATTATCGGAGTAACGAAAGAAGTGCCGGCTTATGCATTTTCATAAATTTTTCATTAAAATTAATGTACAAATCGTTTTTCAAGAGCAACGATTGAATAGTCGTTGTTGGATTGGGACAAACTTTTTACCGATAGGGGTATAACAATGAGCACTACAATGGCAGACTGGAAAGCAAAGAAGCCGATTCTTTGCACCCCTGTTGAGGCGTGGGGCGATGTATGTAAGATCTTGCGAGGATGGGAAACGAATCCCTCCCGGTCTTTTCTCCGATCCGTGCTGTTGGTATGTCTTGCGGGCCTGGCAACGGGTGCGTTCGCCCAGGCCGACGGCTATGCGAGCCAGAACGGCGGTACGACCGGAGGCGCCGGAGGCAAGGTGGTGCGCGCCAGTACCGGAACCCAGATTCACGAGGGTCTTTGCAATCGGGGTTCGGAGGATGAACCCGTCATTATCCAGGTTGAGGGAACCATCAACCACGGCAACACCTCCAAGGTAAGAGGAAGCTGCAATACAACTGACGATCAAATTGAAATCAAGGAAGTGAGCAATATTTCCATTATCGGCGTGGGAAACGGCGCCGTTTTCGACCAGCTGGGCATCCACTTGAGGAGTGCACGAAATATCATTCTGCAGAACCTGACCATTCGCAACGTGAAAAAGTCCGGCTCCCCCGAATCCAATGGCGGAGATGCCATAGGCATGGAAAAAGATGTTTCCAACGTCTGGGTGGACCACTGTACCCTCGAAGCCGGCGGAGGCGAGGACGAGGGCTACGACGCCCTGTTTGACATGAAGGACGGCACCAAATACGTGACCCTTTCCTACAGCATCCTGCGGAATTCGGGACGCGGCGGACTGGTCGGATCCGGCGACAGCGACGATAACAACGGCCCCGTCACCTTCCACCATAACCTGTACCGGAATATCGAATCCCGCACACCGCTCCTGCGCCATGCGACGGCCCATTCCTACAACAATCACTTTGACGGCATCACAAAGTCCGGCATGAATCCCCGCGTCGGCGGAAAAATCAAAGTCGAAAACAACTTTATTGAAAACGCCAAGGACCCCCTCGGTACATTCTATACCGAAGATATGGGCTTCTGGGATGTAAGTGGCAATATA
>JAFGNB010000342.1 GCA_016927235.1 Chitinispirillaceae bacterium | reverse complement strand
GCCAGTACGCTGCCCAGCCCCGCATTCTGCATTCCGACAAAAAGCATGGTAACCGCGAATGCCGGCTGCAGCACCGGCTTTACGAGCAGTACAACGTCCGGAATGAGCAGGGCGACGATGCTTCCGATGAGTATGCTGAAAAAAACTGCCATGTGTCATGTTCCCGTTGAAGTGAAAACGGCGGTTATGTCCGGTGAAACCGCCGGAGGAAGTGACGCTCCCACTACCCATTCCGATGCATTGTTGCCAGGAAGCCTTATGGGAAAAATACTTTTCCTCATGTTCCTTTTACCTTTTGAGGGTTATTTTTTTCCGCTGCCAGACTCGTAAAAAAATCATAATCGAGAAATTGTGCATCGGACGGTTGATCATGGAACGGTATCTCTATAAGCGGAGCTCTTTGCGACGTCTCCTTCCGCATGTCACACTTTTTTACGATCTACCCGGTATGAGGCAACATTACACATTTCCGTTCAGGTATAAAAAGACCGATACGTATTTGCTTTTTCGATACCTTCATAAGTCTATTTTTCATTCTCCCGCCCCCTTTATAACGTTGCCCGGCGCGAAAAAAGTATATATATTGATTTAAGTTTCATATTGTTCGCACGCCATTGATTCACGTATCGGGAAAAATTATGGAAAAATCGTTTTTTTTGCTTGCGCCGGCACTTGTCGGGGGATGTCGGGACCGGCCGATCCGGCCTGCCGAGCAGGTGCCGGACAACGGCGTATCATGCGGGAGTTCGGCAATCACCATTCACGGTAGAGGTGGACGTGCAAAGGCGACACAGGGAGTTGTCTATAAATTCATGCTTACCATGATCGGCTATGCGACTGAGGAGTCTACAAGAAGCGGTCTGAAGCTCGGCGAACATACCTTCATGGAGCCGTGCGGTGACGGTTCCGGGAAAACATTCGGTTACCTCTGCGACGAATGCTGTAAATAAACGATTGATTTAATAATTGACCCTGCCGACGGGCGGCCGGAGCGTCACCCTCAATCCGCAGAGTGAAAGGTTAAATATGCGCGTCATACTGTTCTTCCTTATTTTTACGCTTACTTTATTGCAAAACGGGGAAGCTCTGGGGTTTTCAGTTTCAGGCACCAAATTACTTGATGCGAAATATCACGAGTTCATTATTCGTGGAGTAAACTATGCGTATGCATGGTATACCGGCACGATAAATCAGTCGCTTCCGGCAATTGCAAAAGCCGGAGCCAATGCGGTACGCATCGTTCTCGCCGACGGAGGGAAATGGTCAAAAGTAAGCAGTTCATCGGTACAGCAGCTTATTAATGTATGCAGTCAATATAAAATGGTTGCGGTACTGGAAGTGCATGATGCCACCGGCGATGATGGTGAAGGTTCACTGTTGAAGGCGGCGCAGTACTTCGCCGATATGGCCGGCATGCTTAAGGGTACCGAAGACAGGGTAATCATCAATATCGCCAACGAGTGGTACGGCTCATGGAAGACGGACCCCTGGGCAGCGGGGCATAAAAAAGCAATTAACGTCGTTCGTGATGCAGGTCTGGAACATACCATTATTGTTGATGCCGCCGGATGGGGACAGTATCCCGCTTCGATCCATGAAAAGGGGCAGGAGGTGTTTGATTCCGATCCGCTGAAAAACACCATGTTCTCAATTCATATGTATGAATACGCCGGACCCGATGCATCAACCATCAAGTCGAATATTAACGGCGTGATCGGTCAGGGGCTGTGTCTCTGTATCGGCGAATTCGGTTTCAAGCACACGGACGGAGATGTCGACGAACAGTATATTCTCGACTACTGTCAGGATAAACATGTCGGTTGGCTCGCCTGGTCATGGCACGGAAACGGGGGTGGGGTTGAATACCTTGATCTCGCGTACGATGCGTCAGGCAGCAGTTTTTCCGACTGGGGAAATACCGTCATCAACGGAAGGAACGGACTGAAAGAGACCTCGAAGACCTGTTCCGTGTTTACCGATGAGGCCCCCGGGAAAAATATTGATAAAGCGACGGTTACGATTATCGTCAATAGAAATGCTCCCGGCACCTATTCAATCAAAGTGACGGGTGCTCCGGAGGGTGCAACCTACGATATTCAGTGGTACCAGTCGGACAAAAAGAACGGAACACCGCAGGAAATTAAGGATGCTGCTGAAGAGACCTTTACCGCGACGGAAAAGAATTATCAGAAGTATATATGGTGTGAAATCACCGGAACCGGGTCAACGACCGGGAGTAAAATTTCCGATACGGTATTGGTTGACATCTCCAATGCGGAACGTCCGCTTCACGGAATACAACACATGGCGGAGTATTCCATGTCCGTCACTCGAACGTCGGGAGGCATTTCAATCGTGATAAGGAATATCGCTGAGCATTCATCGCTGAATGAAGCCGTAATATCGGTTTTTTCAATGAACGGCGCCCGTCTTTACAGAGATTCGCCGGCATCGATATCCGGTAACGCAGCCACCGTTGCCTTTCATGGTTGTACACATGATCTATCAAACGGCGTGTTTCTGATTTCTGCACGTATTCCGAAAGGAAGGGGCGGGGCGACCTATATTTCAGAAAAGGTACTGTTGTATCAAATACAATGACATGGAGCAATTATCTACCGTTTCTTGTGTTTTTCAACTAAAGACACTTATTTTATCACCAATAGTGCTGTTGGATCGGCAGAATTCCGAGAATTTCATAAAATCGACATTCGGTTTGTCACCCGATTCTAGGTGACTACCTGTCTGAACCGGGAAAAAGGAACTACGTAGCAGATAACATGAACTGCGATACACGATACTTTCTTATCATCGTTTCATGCGCCGTCGCCGCTTCCGGCACCCTCTATTCGGGGCGGGTGGTGGACGGCGGTACCCCGGTGAGACCGGTCGCCAACGCGACAATTGCACTCAAAGGCGCGGGAATGGAAACCTATTCCGATTCCGCCGGCCGTTTTCTCCTCAACAACGAAACTTCCATATCAATCGAGAATCCCGCCGCACGTAAAAACGACATCGACTTTTCATACAACAAACTATCGTTTTCATGCGACCGTCGCCAGAACGTCCGCGCCGAACTTTACACCCTCGCCGGCCGCAGGGTGTTCATTCTGTTCGATGCCGCTTTCGATGCGGGCGACCACAGCGTTTCGCCGCCGGATCTGCTGCGACGAACCGTCGGAAAGGGCGCGTATGTAGTCGTATTGGTAAAGGATGGCGTCCGCTACGGCTTCAAGGCGGTTACGGCCGGTCTTCACGGGATGGATGCCGGAAGAGGCGGCGTGCTGCAGGGGAGAAAGCGCAGTGTGCGGGTCGCCTCCGTCAATTCAACGACCGATTCTCTCGCTGTCAGCCGCAAGGGATATGTTTCCACAACCGCCGCGGCAACCGCATCCGATGTCGGGGACATCGTTCTCAATCGCGATCCCCATGAAATAGAGATAGACCGCAGGGCCGACTCCATCATTGCGCTCATGACCCTCGAGGAGAAAGCCGGCCAGATGTGTCAGGCGCAGATAAACTTTACCAATACCTACCCCCGCCGCCTCAAGGACGCGGATATTGCAACCAGGGGAATCGGCTCGGTTTTCAACGGCGGCAGCGATCAATCGGCCGTCGGAAGAGGCAACACTCCGAATGCCTGGGCAACCGTGATCGACAGGGTCCAGAATGCCGTACTGAGCTCGTCGCGGCTTAAAATACCGATCATTTACGGCCAGGATTGCGTGCACGGCATCGCCGAACTCGACAGTACGACGGTCTTTCCCCACAATATCGGCCTCGGCTGCACAAACGATACGGCACTGGTCGCGAACGTCGGCCGTATAACGGCGGCCGAGTGCGCCGGGGTCGGCGTACGCCTGAACTTCGCGCCGTGCATTTCGACGGTCCGCGACGAGCGGTGGGGTCGCACCTATGAAGGATTCGGCGAAACTCCCGAAATCAACACCGTTATGGGGGCGGCCTACGTGCGGGGACTGCAGGGTGATGGCGACCTTTCAAAGGTGAGCGCCGTGGCCGCGTGCGCGAAGCATTTTATCGGCGACGGCGGTACCGACAACGGCATCAACAATGGTAAATCGACCTTTTCCGAGGAAACCATGCGGGCGGTCCACCTTCCTCAATATGCCGCATGCGCCCGGGAGGGGATGGCGACCGTCATGCCGTCGGTCCATTCATGGACGCGTGGCGGGAAGGACTGGAAACAGACGATCGACCCGCTGACCCTCACCGCCATACTTAAAACGGAACTCGGGTTCGACGGATTCTGCGTGAGCGACTGGGATGCGGTACTGGATGCGTGCGGCAGCTACGGTGAAGCGTGCGTCGCCCAGGCCGTCAATGCCGGTCTTGACATGGCGATGATCGTCGGCGACACCAATTGCATACATTTCATCAATTCGGTAGTTGCGGGAGTTAATAACAATGCAATTCCGATCAGTCGCGTTGATGATGCGGTAAAACGGATCCTCCGGATTAAATTCCGTCTCGGGCTTTTTAATCACCCTTTGTCCGATGCCGATCTCAGGGCGAGGATAGGCAGTGCCGAAAACAGGGCCGTCGCCCGCGAATGCGTCCGCAAATCGCTGGTGCTGCTTAAAAACGACGACAATGTCCTGCCGCTGCAAAAAAACGAAAACATCGCTGTTGTGGGACCGTATGCGAACAATCTCGGTGCTCAGTGCGGCGGGTGGACCATTTCATGGCAGGGGAGTACCAGCCCCTCGGGATACCGGGGCATCGCCGGACAGACCATTCTTGACGGGATAAAATCGCTCGGTGAAAACGTCACCTTCGACGAGAATGGCGCCGACCTCGCGAATGCGGATAAAATCGTCGTTGTCGTGGGCGAAAAGCCCTACGCGGAAGGCGCGGGAGACGTCACGGTTCCCGATCTCTCATCGAATTCATTCTGCCCCAACAACGGGCTCATCCAGACCTGTTTCAACAGCGGCAAACCGGTCGTTCTGGTTCTGCTGTCGGGACGGCCGATGGTCATCGATACCGAACTTCCCTGGTGCAAGGCGATTGTCGCCGCGTGGCTGCCCGGAACGGAAGGGGGAGGCGTGGCGGATCTGCTTTTCGGTGATTACGATTTTACCGGAAGTCTGACCCATACCTGGCCGGCGACCGCGGACCAGATACCGGTCAACACCGGCCCGGTATACGACGACGAGCAGCACGGCAGCAACGGCACGCCGCTCTTTCCCTACGGATTCGGCCTGAAATACAGTCAGTAGCGTATCATGAAGGAGACCGCAGCAATGAGAACTTCACTACCGCTTTTCGCAGCGATCGTATCCGTCCTGCTCGCCGCCGGGGCGGCGGCGCAGACCTTCCCGCCGGTGACCGTCACCGGACCTTTCCCGCGCGACACGCTGCCGAAACGCACTGACGCTCCCGTCGACAGTCTCAGGACGTCAAGTCCAATGATTTACCATGAATACACCTGCTTCAAAGTCAAGGAGCCGCCGGTCATCGACGGCGTAATCGACAGCATCGATACCGTCTGGTCGAAGATCCCGTGGACCCTCATGACCTTCTGGGAGGCACAGACGACCGAACGGACGATCACCGTTTTTTCGGGAGATACGACCGACACCTGGAAAGGCCCGAAGGATTGCACCGGATACTTCAAGATGCTGTGGGATGACACCTGCGTCTATATTGCGGTGACAGTGTACGACGACGTCATCAACATGGTAACCGATACCGGGGATCTCTATTCAAACGAAAGCAGGATCTACCAGCACGACTGCATTCAGCTCTCCATTAATTCGACGCCGCCCGACACGCAGGTCGACCTCGCGGTTGACCCCTACATGGGGTGCGAACTCGGAGCCGCGCTCGCGACGGTGTATCCGCTTGATACGCTCAGGGATACCCTTGACACCACGCTCTATACCCTCGTCCCGGACACGACGGAGGTTCCCGATACGACCGAGGTCTTCACGTTCTGGCAACCAATGAACGCCAACGCCGCCATGACGCTCGCGCCGGGAGATAACGGCCGTTCGAACAGCACCGTCAAAGAAAAAGCGATCCATATCACCGTTGAAGAAACGGAGGATTATTACCTTACCAGATACGAATTCGCGCTCCGGCTCGACGATACGGCCGCGGGCATCCTGTGGTCGCCGTTCATCCGCGACAATGCCGTCGGACGTTTCTCCATCATGGCCATGGATCATGATTCCAACACTCCGGATTCCCTCGAGGCGGTGAGCTGGGCATCGGGTATTCTGATGAAAAATTTCAACCTGTTCGGCAGTATCAAATGGAGTTTCATGACACCGGACGGTGAAGAGTTCCCCACTGCCGCCGGCCGAAAAACCGGTTCGCGGTCGGCCGCACCGGCACTCGGGCCGCCGGTGGTAAAACAGGCCAGTGCCCTGATCGATTATACCGTCATTGAAGGCGGCCGGATACGGCTGGAACTGTATACCTGCACCGGGAGAAGGGTCGCCCTGCTTATCGACCGCGATCAGGCGCCGGGGCGCTATCGTATCAGTCACCCCATCGCCCGTCTCACCGGCGGCGCCTATTTTTACCGGTTGAAAACGAAATCGTCGGAATCAGTACGCACCCTGACGGTGGTCAGATAAATCCGGGCGGAGCGTGAAGAGGTGCACCGTAACCGAATAGTACTTTTTTCAAGGGAGTAGCGGAATGAAATCAACGGAAACAATTTTCCGTGCGGGCATCATGGCTGCCGCCGTGCTTTCGCTTGCCGCTGTCGCTTCAATTGCCATGCCCCCCAATCCGCTCATTTCACGCGGCAGAACGGTCAAGGCATCGAACGGCACCGCGGCGGCGCTTGTTGACGGCAAATACGGCGCGGGTGCATTCACCTTCAGCGCGAACTCCTGGTTCGCGATCGATGTGGGCGCCGGACCGACCAGCATTTTCATTTCGTGGAACACGACATCGTACACCTGGTCCGACATGATAGCCGATCCGGGGAGGGCCGACTGCAAACAGACCCCCTCCTACCCGGTGAACTACACCATTCAGACATCGGCCAATTCCACCGACGGCGCCGACGGAGACTGGACGACCGTCACCACGGTCATCGGCAATAACGTTACCGCACGCGGTCACGACATCGATTTTACCGGAATGCGATGGGTGAAAATGGCCATCGCCTCGAGCAACAGGACGAACGACAAAATCGACGAGGTGGAGGTCTTCAACACCTCCGACGGCGCCGAAGACACCTGGTTTTTCGCGGGAACAAGCATTTCGGCAAACGCCTTCAAATCATTTCCCACGCTCAAGTCGTTTCCAACCTGGGTCAATGAGGTCCACAGCGACTATTATCCGGCCATGATCAGGGGAGGAATTCCCTGCATCACCAGTACACACTTTGCACGTGACATTTCGATGTATCTCAAAGCCGCCGGAAGCTGCCATTACTGGGCCATCGAAATGGGAACCAACGATGCCTGGGGCGGCGCCGATGCCAATGTCGCGACGTTCAAGACCAACCTGAAGCTCGTTATCGATTCCTGCAGGGCGCACGGGATCGAGCCGATCATCGCCAACGTTCTTGCGACCGACAGCACGAAAGCCGGCTGGCAGGTCAATCCCGGGTATGCGAAAGCGGTTTCCGATCTCACGGAAAGCAATGACCTGATCGAAGGTCCCGATTATTTTGCCGCGTTCAAGGAGAATCCGACCTTTCTCAACGGTGACGGCGTGCACCCCAGCAACAAAGGCGGAGCGGCCATGCACCAGCTCTGGGCGGAAAAGATGGATGGTCTGTTCAAACCCTCGGGCGTCAACTCCGCCTCACCGGAACCGCTGAGATGCGCCCCTTTCCGGTCATCGACGGTGAAGGTTTCCGGATCGCGACGGCTGCTGCTCTCGGTAAAAGACCCCGGAACGCTGTCGGTTTTCACCCTCAACGGACAGCTCCTGCAACGGGTGATACTGCAGACGGCGGGAGACATCACGCTTGCGCGCCCCGACGGATGTGCAGTCCTGCAATTAAAAACCGTTCGTGGGAATACGGTCGTCCGCCTGCTTGACGTTGGTGCACCATGGTGATTATCAATATATATAAACAGTATCAGCGAACTGAAATCACTGAACTATACCATTTTATCAATCATTCCTTTAAGAAGGAGTTAGCGTATGCGCTATGTTCAAACAACCACCGCCGCTGTCCGCAGGACCGGCATTGTAATCGCGGCAATATGCTGCGCCGGCGCTTTTGCGTCATCGGAACCTGAGCTGGTGAAAAACGGCGACTTCAGCTCGACGACACTGACGAACTGGGCGTTTTCCCGCAAGGATAGCGCGAATGTAAGCGGTGTCATCACCAGTGGAGTGTACGTTGTCACCAGGGCAACCGACGCCGCCGAGGATGATACCAACACCTGGAACGTACAATTCAGCCATACGGGCATCAGCTTGGAGAAAGGGAAAAGCTATACCGTCAGTTTCCAGGCCAAGGCCGATTCGTCGTTCGAGATGGAGGTGAACGTCGGCATGAACAGGGATCCGTGGAGCAGCTACTCGGGTTATCAGAAGTATACGGTAAAGAATACCTGGGACACGCTGTCCTTCGAATTCACCATGACCGACACTTCCGACAATGCGGCCAGGCTCGTGTTCGATATGGGGCGCATGCGTACGGCGGGAACCATTTCGCTTGATAATATCAGCATGAAGGCCGTTTCCACCGGCGCGACGGGGGAACTTGTCAGAAACGGCGATTTCAGCTCGAGTTCCGTCACGAGCTGGACACTCAACCTGCAGAAGGGCGCCGCCGCGACGCGGTCGATTGTCGACGGTCAACTTGTGGTGGATATAACGACGTTCATGTTTACCGATTCAATAGCCGAACGGTATTACATCCAGCTCCAGCAGACGGGAATCAAATTGCAGAAGGGTCTGGAGTACGAGATAAAATTCCATGCCAAGTCCGATTCCATTTATCAGATAATGGTATACCTCGGACAAAACAAAGACCCCTGGGGGAATTATTCGGGATGGGGTTTCAGTCCGATGGTCAGCCCCGAATGGGATACCACCTACAGCACCGCCTTCATCATGGATTCCGCGGATGATGTGGGCGCGCGGCTCGTGTTCGATCTCGGCGATCCGATGGGCGAGGGGCCGCGGAAAGTCTATTTTGACAATATCAGCGTCAAGGCCATCGGCGGGGCGGACGTCGAACGGAACCGGATCGCGCAGCCGGCGGCAACAGCGGGTCTCAGAGCGATATTCCGCGGCAGAAACCTTGAAATCGAAGGCGTTTCGGCATTGGTATCGGCTGAATTGTTCAACGCTTCGGGGAAAGCGGTTGCAGCCTTCGGGGCCATTCATCCCGGCGACGGAACGGCCTCATTCGCAGTCAGCCGGACATTGGCTAAAGGCATGTACCTCGTACGGGTGACGGAGAAGACCGATCGGAATTCCGTGAAGCTGACCACCTGCCGGGTCATGAACCGGTAATGTTGCCGTACTGGTAAACGTCTGAAAACAGTCAGCATCGATTGAGTGTCGTCTCTCACGGATTGTTACCCCTGAGGACGGGGAAAACAGTGAACGGCAGCCGGCGACGGTATAAACCTTCCGCCGGTTTCACGCCTTTTCGAAACTTTCCAGAAGGGGATTTCCGATGACCCGCATTCTTCCGGCCCCGCGCATACTTCGCCTCCCTGCGGCAATGATCCTGCTTACGATATGCGGCGGCCTGCCGTTCTCTTCCACTGCCGCAGCGCTTGCCGAAGTGACGGACTTCGGACCCAATCCGACGAACCTGAGAATGTTTCTCTATATTCCCGACAATGCTCCGGTGCATCCCGCGGTCCTGGTCGGCATTCACTGGTGCCACGGTACCGCACAGGCGTTCTACGGCGGCAACCGGTATAAAGTACTTGCGGATCAATATAAATACATGGTTATCTACCCAAATGCAAACAGCGACGACAGCTGTTTCGACGTTCATTCACAGGGGACGCTCACCCACGATGGCGGTGGTGATGCACTGGGAATCGCCTCCATGGTCCGGTATGTTATAAAAAACAACAACGCGGATTCCACCCGGGTGTATGCGGCAGGACACTCCTCGGGAGGAATGATGTGCAACGTGCTCGCCGGTTCCTACCCTGATCTGTTCAAGGCGGTCTCCGCATCGGCGGGCGTACCGTTCGGCTGCTTCGGCGGCGGGACAAGCTCCTGGAACGATTCGTGCGCCAAAGGGCTGATCGTTAAAACCGGCGAATCGTGGGGAGACATGGTCAGGGCGGCGTTCCCGGGGTATGCGGGACCTCGCCCGCGCATGCAGATCTGGCACGGGGAGAAGGACGACATCCTCAATTTCATCAATTTTGGAGAAGCGATAAAGCAGTGGTGCAATGTGCTCGGCATAGACGCCACTCCCGCGACCACCGAAGCCAACACGCCGAAAACCAACTATACCCGCTTGCGCTATAGTGACGACAACGGCACGGTGATGATCGAGGCCGTCAAGGGAGCCGATCAAAGCCACAACATATCGATCGTCGATGCGGATGTCATAAAATTTTTCGGGCTCGATAACCCGACGGCACTGAACGGCATCCGGCACAGACGCCACTCAGCCCCCGGGATATCCCTGCGCATCGAGCCGTCGTCTCCGCAGGGTATCCGGTTGTCGGTCGCATCACGGCCGGGACGCATCGGCGTGAGGTTGTTTCAGCTCGACGGCAGGGAAATCGCATCATTCGCGGAGCGTTTCCGCGCCGACGGCAGACGCGATATCGTATTGCCGCACCCCGGCCGCAGAACGGCCGTTGCCCTTGTCGCGGTAACGGTGGACGGAGTGCCGGCGGTGAGGCGGCATCTCTTGATCAGTACCTTGTCGCCAAGATAAAACACCGCTGCAGACTTCCCCCTCATTCGGACAGTAAACACCCCGCAACCCTGATGGGGGCTGCGGTGCGGGAATCTGTATCACTCCCATGGTGCTGCCCGTTTCGCCTGCAGGTTATGCTGTCGGCTGACAAAAAATCATGGAACCAATCACCTCGCTATGACAGTCCATTAAGCTCACGCTTGGTAAGGGTATACGTTCGAAAGGCGGAACCCGAAGGGCGGCTGCCCGGATGGAAGGTGTTTGCGCTACGCACTTGCCGATTGGTGAATTTCTGGAAAAGCAACTACCTCTTCCTGTTACTTTCAGGGAGTGTAAAATATGCGCCGCTTGCACGATTCGCCGGATTAAACAGTACTGAGTGCTGTCCCTGGAAAGTACCGCTTCCGGACATTCCGGTAATTTTCTGGCCGAGGGCATTGTACAATGTCGCGGGCGTATAACTGTTCACCGGCATCATGACCGCACCGGATCTGCTGAAATGTGTATTGATAGTGATATCGACAATATCTGTTCCTATTGCTACAATGACGTCAGCCTCGCCGCCGGAGCTTCTATACGCCTCGACATTGAAGGAAACTTCATAAAATTTGCCGATTGTCATGCCGGCATCTTCCCACGCTTTAAAATGGTTCGCACAGGTAATGACTCCGCTCGTGCGTTTCACTCTGCGGACACTCCAGTACTGCTGGAATGTTTTATTATCGCCTTCGATTGATGAACCGGTTCTCGTGTTCTGATGAATGTCATACGTGCCGCCATCGGTTTCAAGGGTGCCCTTTGTCGCATTTCCCGGTGGCCTCCAATCGCCCCAGCTCTCGATGATGTAATATTCCACGAGCGGGTTTTGAAACCACCCGTACACACTCAGATATGAATTACCCTGCGGATTGTAATCGGCTTCATAAACAACCATCTCTTCTCTTGATCCGGGACGCATCCCTTTGCGGAAGAGTATGTTGTTGACCTGGCCCCACTCACAACTGAAGTTGCCCCCCTCTTTCAGGGTCATACTTCCGGTACCGCCGTCCTTCCAGTACTCAATATGGTAGTCACCCTGCGTGCCGGAGGCATTTGAGCTGATAACGTCCCCCTCTTTATATTCCCGTCCCCATTGTGCGAATACCGGTATTAATCGCAGCACCAACAGAAATAAAAGAATACGTTTGATGTGCATTGATTTACCCTTGTGTCTAAGATAAACAACTACGGTAATTAGGTAGCTTTTGCTTAAAATGTCCGGTTTCTGTTATACCCTCATTATACAATAAAAGCGGCTTCTTAATCGATTAAATGTTTAATGTTAAAACAGATAGCTTTTTAGCTCTTATCGGGTATCCCTTCACCCAACCGTCGATGAAATAAATTCTCTTAGAGTGCATATTCCAACCGGAATTTTAACATTAATATAAATAAATAAGCAAAGAAGTGCTCTAGCTAAAGCATAATTCTGTATACATTTTGCATACATTACGGCGGCCTGAATTGTTCCTCAGTTAACGGAACGTCCACAATCGCATCATCTTAATGAGACGTGTCGGTGCGCCATGAATGTCATATTAACTGTCTCATAATTATCAGCACTGTCGATTCCGTTCGCAGTCGGGGTCGGAATGTCACTACCGTGATTGTAAGCGCAAGGTAAACCGGTGCTGCGCACCGTTCCTATTACATCGCTTTCGGCATCGGTATCGAAAAAGTTCTGTTTTCAAGGTCGATTCCGATTCCGATACCGACAGCGACCCCGATGATTTTAAACGGGATAG
>JAFGNB010000341.1 GCA_016927235.1 Chitinispirillaceae bacterium | reverse complement strand
TGGAAGCGGAAATATGGGCAGCGATCCTAATCAGGCATGGGGCATCGCAAAGGCCATGGGGATTCCTGATGTGAAAACTTACGGCGGCTTCGGTCTGGGTAAATTCAATCAATGGGTTTCCGGTTACCCGATTTACTATAATGCCATGACCAACAGGATCGATACAAATTTTGTCATTAACACCAGCACTGCCGCCGGGATCACGAAGATGAAACAGTGGCTCTTTGACCACCAGAAGGGTGATGCGCACGGCGGGTGTCTCGTCATGTGTTACAATGCCTCGGGTGAAAGAATCGCCACGATAGGAAACGGTCTCCCCGAAGCGGGAAAAAAAATAATGTACCAATTCGGCAGTGACGGCGGCCATGCGGTGACCGTTGCAGGGTACAACGATTCCGTGAGATACGATTATAATAATGACGGTAGATATACCAACAGCAGCGCGACCGACGTTACGACATGGGAAATCGGGGCATACCTCATGGTCAATAGCTGGGGCACCCAATTCGGCAGCAGTGGGAAAGTGTGGATTCCCTACCGGATGCTGGCCTTGGGGAGGACCGGTATATGGCAGTCGGTGTTGTACGGCATGAAAACGAGAGATGAGCTCGCCGTTAAGCCTCTTTTAACCTATAAAATCGTCATGTCGCACAACCAAAGAAGAAACATCAGGCTTCGGGCAGGTTATGCCAATTCCGCGACGGCCACCGCGCCGACCGGAACACCCATGAGGTTTTCCAATGCATTCAATTATTCCGGCGGCAATTATTCCATGCAAGGTATCAACAGCAACCCGATCGAGATCGGTCTCGACGTTTCAAGCTTCATGGAGAAATTGACGAGCAGCGAAGTTTCGCTCTTTTTAGTGATTGACTCCAAGGGAGGAACGGGCAATGTTGCCAGTTTTTCCGTGCTTGATTACTCGGGCGGCGAAACTCCCGTTGAAATCGCCTGCTCACAAACCAACGTCAATATTCCGACCGGTACAACCACGCTCAAGGTTACGAGAACCCTGCAACCGCTCATGGCCCTTACGCCCAACGGCGGCGAAATGCTTGAACGCGGCCGTGCATATACCATCACCTGGTTCAGTCGTCAGAACGGAAACGTCAAAATAGAATTGCTTAAAGGGAACACCGTGGCCTCCACCATCGCCTCCTCGGCACCTTCGGGGGGCTATGAGTGGGCCATTCCGGCCGACCTGACCCTTGGATCCGACTACAAGGTAAAAATCATCAGCATTGACGATGCAAGCGTAAGCGATGCGAGCGACGACGTTTTCAGCATCAAGGAAAAATCCGTGCTCGAATTGACTTCTCCCCTCGGCGGGGAATTTCTCGAGAAAGGCAAGGCTTTTTCCGTCACGTGGAACACCAATGTGGCAGGCGACCTCGTTATTGATTTATACAAAGATAGAATGCCCGTGACCGCGATCATGTCCGGCGTCAATGCGACCGGACCCTATTCATGGACCCCGCCGGATTCAATCTCAAGCGGCAATACCTATTCCATCCGTCTTTCCAGTAAGTCGAATCCGCTCGTTGTCTACGACGAAAGCAAGAATTTTTTCACTATTATAAACAGTATTCTCAACGCACCGATCACTGAAAATTTTGACGCCTGGAACGCAAAGGACTCGATCAAGCTTCTTGATAGCTGGGAGGAGTCACGTGATGACGAGTTGGATTGGTGGATCCACAAGGGGCCCACGCCGTCAAAAGTGACCACTGCCGCGGGAGGAAAAGGTACCGGACCGAACGGCGATCATACCACCGGAAACGGCAATTACCTCTATCTCGAATCATCCATCCCCAACAATCCGTCGAAGCTCGCCGTCTTACTTTCTCCCATGATCAACACCAAAGGACGCGGGAATTTAACAATCGATTTTTGGTACCACATGTATTCCAGGGACGGCCATATGGGCGATTTATATGTTGACGTTTTCACCGACAGCGTTTGGAACGACAGCGTGGCTCATTTTACCGGTGACAATGGCGATATGTGGCATCAAAAGACAATCCGCCTTGCCGATATCCCGCAAATACCTCAAAAAGTAAATCTGCTGCAGGTCCGTTTCATGGGAACAACGGGCACCGATTATGACGGCGACATCTGCCTCGATGATTTCAGCGTGACGGGAGATGTCGTATCGGCGCATCAATTCCCGCCGAGTACGTCCGTATGGCCGGGAATTAGAATTATTGGCAATATAATCAAATACAACAATGTGAACGGTCATTTGAGCGTCATCACACTCAACGGCGCGAAAATTCTTGACGTCCCGGTTAAAGGCGAGGGAATAGTCGACATGTCGAAGCTCTCCCGCGGCGTGTATTGCGTGAAAGTCAACAACGAAATCTTCAAGATCCTCCGATAGCCCGCTTTGGTTTGAGTATCGGAGCCGGTTAACTATACCATGGGCGTGGGTTACCCCGCGCTCATAAGCTCCTACTCTTTGATCTTCGTCTCAATCGTCGTGCGAAAAAACTCCGCTCCATCCACACCCTGACCGCATGCAACGATACGGTCGCGGCAGAGGATTTTTGCCGGGGGATACGCGGTTTCGAAAGGAAAGGGCAAGGGTTACTGACTCATACTACCGCTCGGGAATCTATGCACCGGCCGAGTGAGCAGGGGAAACGGAGCGCCCGGCGCCCTGTTAAACACGGGTTAAAATCTCAAGATATTGAGAAGTGGAAAGATTCAGCTGTTTGAGGATGGTCTTTACAACAAAGACAGGTAAATCGCCGGAATGTATGGGAATAATTAAAGGGCGTAATAGCCCTGATTGGCGGTATACTCGGTGGCTTCCCTTTTGCCGAATATAGGTGCATCCGATATATTTTAGGAATTTTTCGAATTCAGCGGGCTTTATCGACTGTAATTTTCCCATTGATTATACGAAAGCGAGATCAGGAAGACTTACAGTTTCTTCATGTACCGGTATAGGCGGCAACCATTGTTTACGGCCTTTTTTCTCCCACCCAAGAGATTCAAGTACCTTATCCAGGGTTCCCATTTCAGTACAATCTTCGAAGAAAATATCAAGCGCTTCTAAAAAATTTTTTTTCGCTTCCTCAAGGGTTCGCCCGCAAGTAGATAAATCCAACGCCGGAGAATACGCAACGAAAGACTCTTTCTCTTTCATGAAACATACTGATACTTGTGCGGCAATCTTTTTCCTAATCATTTTTACCTCATTTTTATTGCGATTGTAACAATATAATTATTTTACCCTGGAATGTTCTATTTTTCAACAAGGGGAGAGGGCGGCTCCCGTGGAATCCGTGAAACCAATCTTCTACAGTTGACAAATAAAATTTCCTTATAAATCAGCGACTTACGGACGCAGTTATCGCGTAGTGGACATGCTTTCCCCCTCCCGGAGCACGGCAGGTAAACTACAATGCTATCGAGTTCCCACCAATTTAAAACCCCATTGGGATATTCGGCGGTTTCCATTGAGGTATGTTAGGAGAATTAAACAGGAAGGGATCCGTATAATACCAGCCCCGGACATCCTGGTATTCCATTTTACCGTCAAAGACCGTTATCTTTGCTCTCAGATCGAGGAGGAGGAGCGTGAAATATGCGGTGTCTTTTTCGGAATTTCCCCTGAATCGCTTGCCGACCAATTGACTCTTCAACGGCAGGATAACCTCCGTGATCGGATGGTCAGCTAGAGAGCCTCCCGTCAACTCAATCGCGGCCAGGTGTCCGTTATCGCAGGTGCATTTAAAGTCCAAGCTGCCGTGCGCCGGTCCTTTGAACGCCAACCAGTGCCGGTAGGCTTTACGAATAGCATCTCCACACCATTTTTTAAAAATCCGGCGGTTCTTTTTCATGAGAATATCATCCGTCTGTTGTAAAATCGAGCGCACCATCCCATTCTTGTCCGCGAACGAGATTTGAAACGAGACCTCCTGGTTGCCAATGGTATCATCCACCGGACAGAATAGCCACGCGCGCACGGCCGCCTTTACCGCGGCGAGAAACGCCATGTCGAGCAGCGTCCCCGAAGTCGCG
>JAFGNB010000340.1 GCA_016927235.1 Chitinispirillaceae bacterium | reverse complement strand
GAAAACAACTTTATTGAAAACGCCAAGGACCCCCTCGGTACATTCTATACCGAAGATATGGGCTTCTGGGATGTAAGTGGCAATATATGGGCGGAAACCGTGACATGGTGCACGGAGGATGATGAACATCATCCCGCCGGTCCCGATCCGACGTCCACCACGTCAATAAACATCCCCTACAACTACTCCCCGGACAACGCGGCCTGCGTTCCCCAGATCGTTGCTAAAACTGCAGGGGCGGGCAAAAACCTGGCGAAATCCGACGGCGTCTGCGATCTTACCGCCATCCGGCGAGGTTCAATGGATCCCAAGGGAACCCGTTCGGATTTCCCCGGCTTCACTCCCGTGTACGATCTGCTGGGCCGCACTGTGTGCAGCCGCCGCCCCGGCCTCATTGTTACCACCAGGGGCCTGGTTGTCGTCGATGAGGCCGTCACGAACCGCGGCCAGTAAGCACCCCAAAGGGGCTGCCGCGAAGGTGATATCGATTCTATTTTCAACCGCCATACGTTCTAAGCAGTCACTACCTCCCACCGTTCATTTAATCGTCTAAACTTCTCCCGGCAACCTAAAAAAATTTTGCTTGCAAAATATTTCCTTAATATATTGCTACTGAATGCATTTCCCGGACAAAAGGGTGATTTATTTAAAATAATCAAAGAGAGGCAACCATGAAACGACGATCCTTCAACAAACTCATGGCAGCAGCCGGAGTAACCGCCTCGGTGCGGAGCGGCTGGACGAAATCATTGCTGACCCAGGCTTCCGCTCCCGCCTTGCCGGAGGTTGCAATGAACGGCAATTCGGTTGAGATATGCACCAATTCGCGGTATTCATTTCATGGAGGCTACAGCGCCACTGCAATGAATCAGGTTCTCGCCAACACACTCTGGGCTGCGGCCAGCGCGCCGCTCATGGCCACGGAGCGGATAATCTACGTGGCATTGCCGGATAATCTTTATACCTATAAGTTTGAAGGCGGGCAGCATGTATTGGAGGTGCACGCCAGCGGCAACAAACGCAGCGAGTCGACCGCGGCATTCGAGATCGGCGTGGCAACGACCCCGGCGGGCGCTACGGAAGACGGGGGGGTTGCGCTTCACTGGGCGCAGCTTGCCTCGATCGCATTCTGGAAAACGAAAACCAGTCAACCGGCCTCTTGTCCGAAGGAAACAGGGAGGACCAATGCCAACAGCAAATGGAAACCCGCCTCGGAAGTCCATTGCGTCAATTGCTACGGACAGATCGGTTCCATAACGGGGCTGGTAAAGACGGCCGTGGCGGTTTCCTCGGATAAAACGCTTCCCGATGCGAAAACCGACGGCACGGTCGGTCTCGAGGAGGCAATGAAGAATCCGTTGTTCGGGACCGATTTTAAAACCGACGATCTTACCGAAGAGCAGATTTCGCAGATTTTATGGGCCTCGTACGGCTGCACGCCGCATCAGGCCAGCACCAAGCAGGGAATTTCAGTCGCCTCCCATATGATGGGCTATTTTCTGACCGGACGGATATACGTGATCTCTTCAACGGGGGTACGGCGTTATCATATGCGTAAAGGCAGTGATGAAAAAACCGCCGACCACCGGCTCGAACCGGTCTCAACCGACGACTGCCGGGCAAAGCTGCGCACCGCCCTTTCCCGCCTGCCGCAGAACGCTCCCGTGTATATCGTGTATTGCGGGCAGAAAATCGAATATAAACAGCTTATCGAAGCCGGGTACTGCGGAGGCGGGGCCCTGCTTCAAACCACCGCGCTCGGCTTGCAGGGGCACTACTGTTCACAGTTTACCAGTGCGGAACGCAGCGCCGTTCAAACCGCCTGCGGCATTCCCACGGCGCAACTGCCGATGCTCATCTTCTCCGCAGGCAAGCCGAACGGTACGCCGGTCGACAGCGAACGCCGCATGGGGCTCAACCGTCCCGCAGGCCTCATCGCCGAACCGAATCCTTTCAGTTCCTCTACGGCACTCTCATTCTCAATCGCCGCTCCGGCAACCGTTGCGGTGCGCATATTCGACGCCGGGGGCAAACTGATCAGGACGCTCTCCGAAGGAAGGAGCGTCGCCGGACCCGTATCGATCAGATGGGACGGACGCGACAGCCGGGGCACCTCGGTACCTCCCGGCATGTACACCTGCAGGTTCGCGGCGGCCGGACACGAGGAGTCACTGCTGATCCGGAAGATCTGAAATCCGGTCATTCCGGAGAGCGGGTGATAACGCTTTCGTTCGTGCAGCGGATGCGGCGTTTCATCCGCGTCGCCGGTATGCCGGGGGGATATGGTGGAAATCAACTGTTCCGTCATGCAGGAGTCGCTCGACCGCCTTGCCGATCCCGGCCAGGCGTGCATTCTCATGCGCTTTTTCAAGACAGGTCCCGGTGAATACGGGGAGGGCGACCGATTCCGGGGGATCAAGGTCCCGCAGATCAGAAAGCTGGTGGGCGAATTCAGCCGGGCGCCGCCTGCCGAGATCATCGCCCTGCTCCATTCCCCGTTTCACGAGGACCGCCTGCTCGCGCTGCTGCTTCTTGTCAGACAGTACCGCGACGGGGACGAGAGGCGGCGGAGCGCTGTCTACCGGCAGTATCTCGCCAACACCGGCCGCATCAACAACTGGGACCTGGTCGATCTGACGGCCGAACATATCGTGGGCGCACATCTCTATTGCCGTTCGCGCAAACCCCTCGAGCGCCTTGCGGCGTCGCCGCTGCTCTGGGACCGGCGCATCGCGCTCCTGGCGACCTTTCATTTTATCAAACGAAACGATTTTTCCGATACGCTCCGGCTGGTGCGCTTCCTCCTGAACGACAAGGAAGACCTGATGCACAAGGCCATGGGGTGGATGCTGCGGGAGATCGGAAAACGAGATAGTAATATCGAAGAACAATTTCTGCGCGACCACCTCGCATCGCTTCCCCGAACGGCCCTGCGGTATGCGATCGAACGGTTCCCGGAGAAGAAACGGCTGGCCTATCTTCACGGCACCGTGTAACCGGTACTGATTCTTTTTTTTTGCCGCTCTGCCCGCCCGGGCCGGGACGCGGCCGGGAGTCGAGGCCGTCGACTCAAACGGAAGTGCCCCAACTGCTATAAATACGCTGAAAAAGGTTTTCAAAGAGGGAGCCTCCATGTATATTTCAATAAATTTCAAGAATTTGAATAATTCATTCCGCTCTTCCCGTCCTCGAGGGTGAAGGAAGTTGCCGTTTTACGATTTCAGGCCGGAGTATGCGGAACCGAATTAAAAAGTAGTGTGACGTCGGTTATAACGAATACTACATCCCATTAACTCCATAGAGCACGGAGGTTACACAATGCGCTGTTATCGGGTTACATTGTTTTCTCGCTCATGTGCCGCGGTCGTTTTACTCACATTGTCGGCTGCTGCGGATGACGCTTTCGACAAATTGATTTCCTCCGGTAAATACAAGGAGGCGATCGCCTATGCCGACGAAAAAATGCCGATTGCGGAACGAAACGCTTCGGTATGGTCGAAACTCGGTGCCGCTCACGAAGAGCAGGAAATGATCGAAAAGGCGCTTGCATGTTACATGGTCAGTATCCGCCTCGACCAGAAAAACTATGAGTCGCATCTCGGCGCCGCCCGGATCTACAATAAAATGGGACAGGCGGACAAGGCGCTTGAGCTGTCGAAGAAAGCAATGGACATCAAACCGACCGGCGAAGCTTCCTGGACTTTTGCGCAGGCATGCATTACCCTCAACAGGGTGGGCGAGGCGAAATCGGCGCTCGAGAAGGTGGCCGAGGTCGATCCTTCCAACATGACGGCGCAGCGTGCGCTCGGCAATATTTACTATACGGAAAAAAATTACGCAAAAGCGGTCCAGTATCTGAAAAAAGCCTATGCATCGAAACCCGACGGCGAAACCGCCCTCGACCTCGCGAATGCGTACAAGATTATCGGCAATCTGGACTCCGCCGCGATTTTTTACAAGGAGGCGTCGCGCGACCGCACATCGGCCAAGCCCGAGGCCACCGTCGAACTGGCCCGCATTTACTTTAAAAAGGGGAAATACGGCGATGCCGCCGAAGAGTTCGAAAAGGCGAACCGGTCTATTCTTACCGGTCAAGATCTCTTCAACTTCGCCACCAGCGTCGAAAAGATAAAGGGCGGCAGGGACAAGGCGGCCGCGCTGTTCGAGGCGGCGGTACAAAAGGCCGGAAATGCCGTCAATGCCGACGTGTTGATTGCCAAGGAAAAAATAGGGCGCTACCGGCTCGAGAACAAGCAGTATCAGCAGGCGATCGACGCCCTCGAGTTCGTCCGCAGGCGTGCGGGAGACGCAAAGGTTGATCCGGAGATTCTTTTTCTGATCGCCGAGGCCTATGACGGGCTTCGGCAGCGCGCAAAGGCGATTCCGCTGCTCGAAGCGGTGATTGCACGCGACAAGAAAAACGTCGAGGCGTACGCCCGTCTCGCCGATCTTTATACAAAAGAAAATCTCGCCGACAAGGCGAAGGGGATCTACGAAAAGCTCCTTTCGCTGCAGCCGAACAGCCCCGAGGTCTACCTGACGCTCGGCGAATACAATCTCAAGGCGAAAAAATACGAGGAAGCCATGAAGCATTTTCAAAAAAGCTTCACCCTCGACCAGAAGGCCCCCGCGGCGCTCGGCATGATGAAGGCGGCGTGGGAGCTGAAAAAATACGATATCGCCCGCGACGCGGCGGAATCGGCGCTGCATAAAGACGGCAAGCTCAGCGAGCCGCAGGTCGTGCTTGCAAAAATTTACACTCAGGAAAAAAACTACGCCGCCGCCGCCTCGAAACTTGAAGGCCTCCTTAAAAGCGATCCGAAAAACCTCGAGTTTCTCGAGCTTCTCGCGGAGTGTTACGATCGGATGAACAACAAGGAAAAGCTTGCGGAAGTCGACAAACGCATTATCGGTATTGATAAGAAAAACGTTGATGCGCGGCTCCGCTTTGCGCGGTTTTCCCAGCAGTCGGGGGACGTCAAAACCGCAAAGAGCATACTTGATGAACTGATCCAGTTGCAGCCTAAGAACACGTCCATCTTGCAAAGCCTCTACGAAATTTCCCTTAAAACGGGAGATACAAAGGAGGCGTTGCGCCATCTCAAGGCATATCTTGCGATCAAACCGTCCGATGCGGCGCTTCAGAAAGCCTCGGGCGACCTCATGTATGAAATGAACGACAAGACGGGGGCGCTTTCCGCCTACCGTGCCGCCATCAAGATCAACCCGTCGATAAAAGGGTTGTACAAACGGTACGCCGAGCTCGTCATGGACCGGAAAACGGGCGGGAAAACCGAGCAGCAGGAGGTCGTCAATGTACTGAACGCCGCGATCAAAGCGGGGGAAGCCGACGGAGAAATTTACGCGACCCTCGGGATCATTTACAAAAATCAGGGCACGTACGCCCAGGCGATCTCCATGTTGCAGAAGGCTTTGCAGTTAAATCCGCAGGACGTCGAATCGCTCACGGCGCTGGCCTATTGTCAGGAGAAGGCCGGGAAGACCGCCGAGGCGATCATCTCCTACGAGCAGGCGGCAGTGATGAATACGAAAAGCGTCGACGAGTACAAATCGCTCGGCGACCTGTACATGAAGACCGGGAAAAGGGATCAGGCGATTGAAGCATATAAAAAATATCTCGAAAAAGCCCCCGACGCCAGAATCGCCGTTCTTGTAGGTCATTTTGAATTCGACCGGAAAAAATTCGGCGACGCGGTGAAATATTATGCAATGGTAAGCGGTGCCGAGGCGAATGAGAACGGCTTACTTGAGAAATACGCCGAAGCCGTCTTTCAAACCGGCGACATGAAAAAATCGGAAGAGCTGCTGAAGGCGCTCACCGTCAAATCGCCGAAGAACCCCGAACCGTTCAGAAGGTTGTACGAAATCACCCTCAAGGCGGACCGGAAAAAAGAAGCGGCGGATTATCTGCAGAAATATACGGCGTTACGACCACAGGATGCCGCGCAGCTGCAAAAACTCGGCGATCTTTACTATGAGTTGAAGAATCCGACCGGTGCCGTTGCCGCCTATCGCAATGTGCTCAAAGCTGATCCGAAGGCGAAGGGATTTTATAAAAAATACCTTGAACTGGTGACGAACTACGGTACCCCGGAGGAGAAGACGAGAGTATTGAATAATGCAATCGATGCGGGTGAAGCGGATGCCGATGCCTACATTCAGCTGGGCACCACCTATATGCAAAGTAAAAATTATGCCCGGGCGCTGGGCTACTTCGAGAAAGCCTCACAACTCGACCCGAAAAGCATCGTTGCCTTGAAATCGCTTGCCGAATGCCAGAACCGCACCGGCGCCGTTGCCGCGGCGATTCTCACCTACGAGCAGGTGGTCGCGCTCGACCCCAAAGCGGATGACGAATACAAACAGCTGGGCGATCTCTATGCGAAGCAGAATAAAACCGATAACGCCGTGACCGCGTATAAAAAATATCTCGAAAAAAAGAAGGACGATGCCGTCGCCGTTTTCGTCGGAGATGCCGCATTAAAAAAGAACAATGATGCCGAAGCAATCACCTATTACGACATGGTCAAGGGAAAGGACGCCCAGCTGCCGGCGTTTCTGAATAATTACGGCGAGGCCTGCCTCAAGGCGAAGAATGACGACAAGGCGCTTGAAATTTTCAGGAAGCTCTCCGTCCTGACTCCGCAGAACGCCGACGTGATCAACACCCTCTTCAACGTTCTTTTCCGCAAGAATCAGAAAGACGAGGCGCTGGTGTACCTGAAGAAGTATGTCGCCCTGAAACCCGCAGATGCGCTCGCGCAGAAGACGCTGGGCGACATGCTGTATGCGCGCAACGACAAAACGGGAGCCGTCGCCGCCTATGATGCAGCGGTAAAAGCGGACCCGAAGATAAGGGGTTTTTACAAAAATTACGCCGAACTCGTTATTGCAACGGGTAAGGAAGATGCGATCGCCGCGGTACTCTCCGGAGCGGTCGCCGTCGGCGAGGCCGACGTCGGCATGTACAAACGGCTCGGATCCATTTACATGAAACAGAAGAAATACCTCCAGGCGATTCCGTTGTTCGAGAAGGCAGCCCAGATCGAGCCTCAGAACGTCCAGGCGCTCAGCGACCTTGCCGACGCCCAGGCGAAAAGCGGCAACAGCGCCGCCGCAATATTGACTTATGAGCAGGTCGTCGCATTGAATCCGAAAGCGGACGACGAGTACAAAGCCCTCGGTGATCTTTACAAAATCCAGAAAAAAAACGATCTGGCGATTAAAAATTACAAGAACTACCTCGCGAAGAAGAGCGACAATGCAATCGCCCGGGAAATCGGCCAGTACTCTTTTAACAATAAAGAGTATGCGGAGGCGGTAAAATATTTCGACAGAATTGGCGGGCCGGATGCCGGGACCGCCGAGCTGTTGAAAATCCACGCCGAAGCTGCGCTGCTGGCCAAGGATGATGCGAAGGCGTTCGAGCTTTTTAAAAAGCTTTCGGCCCTCGAACCGGCGAATGCGGTGGTTTTGAAGCGGCTGTATGAAATTGCCGAAAAAGCGGGTAAAAAGGACGACATGCTTGTGTATTTAAAAAAATATACCGCGCTTCAACCCGCCGACGCCGAAGCGCAGAAGACGCTCGGCGACCTCTGCTACGACAAGAAAGACACCACGGGCGCTCTCACGGCGTATCGTGCCGTCTTCAAGGCGAATCCGAAGGCAAAAGGATATTTCAAGAAGTTTGCGGCCCTGGTGATGTCCTCGGGGAAAGAGGATGAAATCATTGCGGTGCTTTCCGCCGCGATGGGTGCGGGGGAGGCCGACATCGGGATGTACAAACGGCTCGGGGACATTTATTTAGGAAAGAAAAACTATCCGGCCGCGATGTCGATGTTCGAAAAAGCGTCTCAGCTCGACCCGAAAAATGTGTCCATACTTGAAGACCTGGCAAAGGCGCAGGTAGCGTCGGGCAATATCACCGCTGCAATACTCACCTACGAACAGGTGGTTGCCATGAACCCCAAGGCAGAGCAGCAGCTCAAGGATCTGGGTAACCTTTACTGGCAGCAAAAAAAGACGGATCAGGCGATAAAAACCTACATACAGTATCTTGAAAAAGCTCAGGACAACCAGATCGCCAAACTCGTCGGACAGACGATGTACGACCGGAAAAAGTATACCGAGGCCGTCAAATATTTCGGCATGGTCACCGGCGCCGAGGCGAACGACGCCAGGCATCTGATGGTGTACGGCCAGGCATGCATCGCCGCCAAAGACGAGTTCAAGGCGTATCAGCTCTTCAAGCAGCTCGCGAACGTCTCCCCCAAAGATCCCGTCGTTTTCGAAAAACTGTACGATCTGGCACAGCGCGCGGGGACCAAGGATGACGTGTTCAATTACCTGAAGGCCTACACCGCGTTGAAACCTTCCGACGCCGGGGCGCAGAAGAAACTGGGTGATATGCTGCTCGAACGCAAAGACGACATGGGTGCCCTGAACGCCTACCGCGCCGCCCTCAAAGCGGATCCGAAGATTAAAGGAATCCATAAAAATTACGCGATGCTGGCTATGTCGTACGGCAAGGAAAGCGAGAAAGAGGCGGCGCTCCAGGGTGCGGTCGCTTCCGGCGAGGCAGATGCGAAAATGTATGCCATGCTCGGCGACATCTACACGAAAAAGGGAGTACCCGACAAAGCGATCGCCGCCTACGAAAAAGCTTCACAACGTGACCCTAAAAACGACAAACTGCTTTCGGCGCTGGCCCAGAACCAGGTGAAAAAAGGCGCCGTCTCCGAGGCCATCGGCACCTACGAGCAGGTTATTGCGCTCAACCCGCGGGCCGAAAGCGAACTGAAAGCGCTCGGGAATCTCTATCTCCAGCAGAAAAAAGACAGCCTGGCCCTGAATTGCTTTAAAAAATATCTCGACAGGAAGCCCGACGATTCCGAGGT
This sequence comes from Chitinispirillaceae bacterium, assembly GCA_016927235.1. Lineage (GTDB taxonomy): Bacteria > Fibrobacterota > Chitinivibrionia > Chitinivibrionales > Chitinispirillaceae > JAFGNB01. Next base: position 16,016 of record JAFGNB010000340.1, on the reverse strand, counting down.
ATCGCTTATCGTCGGTGAAGCATCATTCAAACAGAAGAATTACGCCGATGCCGTTAAGTATTTAGGCATGGTCAAAGGCGACGCGGAAAAAAAGCCCTCGTTTATCAGGATGTACGGTGATGCATGCTATGAAAATAAAGATAACCCCCGGGCGCTCGTGCAATATCAGCGGCTGGCAAAACTGACGCCCAGAGACGCAAATGTTTACAAGCGGCTTTACGAGATCAACCTCAAGTCGGGTGCCAAACGTGACGCTCTCAGTCATTTGCGCACCTATGTTCAATTCATGCCGAGGGATGCGGATGCGCAGAAGGAGCTGGGCGATCTGCTTTACGAACAGGGTGAAAAAAAAGATGCGCTCACTGCCTACCGTAAAGCAGTTTCGGCCGACCCCAAAATCAAGGGATTTTACAAGAGATACGTCTCACTCGTCTTGTCGACCCCGAGGGCGCCGGATAAAATGAGCGCACTCAACGGCGCCATCGCTGCGGGTGAAGCCGACGCCGTTGTCTATAAAACGCTCGGCGAAATTTACAGCAATACCAAAAATTATGCAAAGGCCGTAGAAATGTACAAGGAAGCGGCAAAACGCGACCAGAAGGACGCCTCCCTGTATCTCGCTTTCGCCGATTGCCTGCTGAAAACCGGCGCCCTCGCCGACGCCTCGGCAAATCTCGAAAAGGCGCTGCAGATCAATCCGTCGGCGGTTAAGGAGTACAAACTGCTCGGCGATCTGAACATGAAACAGAAAAAAACCGGCGACGCGATCACCGCTTACAAGAAATATCTGGCGAAAGCCTCCGGCGACGAGGAGGTCGCCCGGATCGTGGCCGATTATCTCTACAAACAGAAAAAATACGGCGACGCGTATAAATATTTCAGTATGATAAAAAAGGACAGTTCGCCCGATTTCCTTATTTCCTACGGTATGTGCGCATTGTACAGCAAAGACTATCCGGCCGCCATCACCATTCTCGAGAAAGTCCGTTCGTCCAAAGCGACCGTTTCCGACCGCGACGTCGCCTACAAATCGCTTGCCGAAGCCTATGAAAAGAGCGGCAATCCCCGGAAAGCCGCCGATGTGCTCTATGATTACGTCAAATTGCCGGGAGTCAAGGACCCCGACGCGGCCTACCGCATCGCCGCAGTCTATGAATCCATCGACATGAACGAAGCGATCGGGATGTACAAATCAAATACCAGAAGCTATCCGAAAGATTACCGCAACCACCTCAAGCTCGGCCTTTACTATGCCAAACAGAAGGGAAGTGAAAAAAGCGCCATACCCTACCTTGAAAAAAGCGTTGCGCTTGTCGACTCCCTTCCCGATGTGCTGCTCCAGCTCGGATCGATTTACAGCAAGTTGAATCGCAACGACGACATGCTGCGGGTATACCGTAAAATGCTCGAAATAGATTCGAAAAACGCTCCGGCCATGGCGGAGATCGGTGAACTGCTTCTCTCGAAAAATCTGGTTTCGGATGCTCTCATTTTTCTTGAAATGGCCAATGCCGAAGTGGAGAACAACTCCAAGTATATGACTCTGCTTGCACGCGGATATATTATGAGCGGTAAAGAGCGCGAGGGAGCCCGCCTTCTCGAGAAGGTGATCAAGGCGTCGAAGGGCACTATCGACGACGACCTCCGCATGACGCTCGCCGATGTGTACATCGCGACCCAGGAGTATAAAAAGGCCGCTGGCGAACTCAAAGAGGTTATGAAAAAAAATACCTCGCCGAAAGTAATGGCCAAATACGCCGAAACACTCATTGCCGCCGGCGAATGGGGCGATGCCTTGAAGATCGCCGAAGATATAAAAACGAAAGAGCCGGAAAACATCGATGTGCTTATGATGATCGGTAAGATCAAAGTGGCCCAGAAAAAATACAATGATGCCATCGAAACCTATAAAGAGGTTCTGTATATGGACCAGAATTACGCTCCGGCGCTCTGTGAAAGGGCCAATGTCTATCTGCTTCAGGGGAAGCTGCAGTGGGCGGAAACGTTCTACCAGCGGGCGCTTAAGGCTGACCCGCAGAGTGCGCTGGTGTATCTCGGACTTGCCCGGCTGGCGAAAGAAAAGAAGGATTACGCAACCTATACCGATTACCTCGAAAAGGGGCGCAAACTGGATCCCCAGAACAGGGAGATCCAGGCTGAGATGCGAAGCAGCCGTTAAACGGTATCGGCAACGGTAACAGGGCTCCTTTCCCGCGAAGGGGAAGGAGCTTTTTTTTTATTCACAAGAGGGGGGCGTTACTTTTTAAATAATTGACAGCGAAGAAGCACGGACGGGCAGTGCCGGGTTCGAGTGGTGCCGACTCCCGGCTAATCCTTCGTTCCCTTTCTGTCGCACCGCACCATGCTCATCCACTCCTGCGGGTGTTCGACCGCTTCATCATTGATCGTAAAGAAGGTCGCTTTCGCTTCGACGGTGTCGGCTCCTTTCCAGCGGTAAAGGTATCGCATCGTGAGGGTCACCTCATCGTTGAGAAGGGTTGCGGTAAACGTGCTGTCGGTCCGTTGATATTTTCCGACGCCCTGAATGGTTTCATCCGATGTGCTCGTGACGAACAGGGAATCTCCCGTTGAGAATCGCAGCACCATGCCCTCTTCGCCGGTGCACCAGGTGCCGTGAAGCCTGTCGACGGGAGGCGCGGTTTTATTCTTTTCCGCCGAGGAAAATGCCGCCATGGCGCACAGGGCGAGAATCATCGTTTTATTCATTGAATCTCCTTTATTGCAATGCCGTAAATATACTATTATTTTTTTACCGCAATGACGGTTTTCAATAGCGACGATGCATTCAAGTGCCGCCGCATTGATGCCGTCACTTAAGAGACGCATCAAAGAAAGGATTTCGCTCCCGAAGGTCACGGTGACGTCGCGACACGGGTTTCGATGGTTCGATAGTGGCGGGGAGTAGTACCGGTAAGCGGTTTTGCCGATCGAACAGTATACAGCGAAAAATCCTTCATCGACGCTTTGAGGGGGGTGTATGCGGATTATCAGCGAGGAGACGGTCGGGCTGGTCGTCGATCTGCAGGAACGGCTGGTTCCCCATATGTCCGGGCGCGACGAACTGATCGCACGAAACCGTATTCTGCTGCAGGGGTTTAAACTGCTGGACATACCGGTGGTCTCGACCGAACAATACCCGAAAGGGCTTGGAAAAACAGTCGAAGCCATCCGTGAAGTTTTACCGGACACTATTCCCTTTGAGAAAATCACCTTTTCCTGCTGCGATGATGCCGCAATCAGGTCGCGGCTGCAATCGCTGGGGAGAAAAACCGTCCTCATCGCCGGCATCGAGGCGCACGTATGTGTACTGCAGACGGCAATCGACTTAAATAACTACGGCATGTCGCCTGTTGTGGTCGAAGATGCGGTCGCTTCACGCCGCGAAAACGACAAGCGTGTCGCCCTCGGGCGGATCGCGGGCGGCGGCGGGCGGATAACGACCGTTGAATCGGTGCTCTTCGAACTCATGTGCACCGCGCAACACGCTTCGTTCAAGGCGCTTTCTACTCTGGTCAAATGACAATATCGCACGATAGCGCTTGTTAGGGATAATCCCTACCCGTTCGGAGGCGGAAAGAAGCGTCCGAATTTACGGAAAAGCTCCTTATCCCCCTCAAGTGTGATGCTCCCTTGTGCCAGCGCTTTCAACGGATCGACGGTCCGGTGGATGATTCCGGACCATACCGCTTCGGTGCAGGTGATCTTGAGATCAAAGGGCGCTTTTTCACCCGTTTCGAGTCGCGCCGTGCCTTTCTCCACGCTGATGCGGTAAGCGGAGGAGGTGTCGGTAAAACAGAATTGTATGACCGCCTTGATTCTGGCGGTAGTAACGGGATTGATCACGTGCACCATCTCCTGCATGAGGATGCGGATATCACCCCTTGTCAAAGATGTGACTTCATCGACGGATCCTCCGCGCGAAAAAACCTTCCGGGCATGTTCCCAGTAGATGTTTGAATACAGCTCGAAGCAGGTCTGATCGACGGCGAGAGGGGTGGCGACCTTTTCGATGAGTTCCCGGTCGATGGTTCCTTCGAGGGCGAACATCCTGCCGGCCTGTTCGAAGGCGGTCTCGATGGTCTTGATCGTTTTCGGCTTGATATCGGAGAATTGAAGCAGGTAGGATTCGTTGCGGACAAGGGCGCCGGCAAAGGTCATGTTCATTCCCTCGGCGTAGCTGCGAAGGGAGGCGACGGCGCCGCAGGCGTGCGACCTGGCGCCGAGCCCTCCGGTAATAATGGCAGCCATCGAGCGTGGTCCGCGGTCGGGGAAACGTATTTTATTCCGGTCGATGCCGCTCGCTGCGGTAAAGGTGACCCCCGGGGTAAGAAGCGGCATCGTCCGTTCGAGGAACATTTTTAAATAACTCGAGACGCCGTACGCATAGAGTGGCGTGGCGCAGACAAGCAGGTCGCAGTCAAGAAAGGCGTCGAGTATGCGTTTCATGCCGTCGTGCTGGATACAGCGGCCGGGCGTCGAACACCAGCAGGAGAAGCACCCCCTGCACGGATTGATGTCGGCGCGTACGATATCGATTACCGTAACAGTAATTCCCGTTTGTTCAACTCCCCTGATGAACAGATCATTACAGTAGCGGGTAAAACCGTTGTTGCGCGGGAATGCTTTGATCAGGAGCATTTTCATGAAATCCCGTCCTTCATGGCGAGCGTGAGTGCGCCTTTTGCGATAAGACGGCGACCGCAGGTCGCTTCCACGTTGAAGGTGTGCAGACGGTCGAATACCCTGTCGGTTTCGGCACACAAGCAGAGTGTTTCGCCCGGCACTGCCGGCTGGATATACTTCATGGTTACCGCAGCGAGGTAGAACAGTTCGGGTTTTTCGGGATTACCGTCGTTTTTAATTACTTTGGAGAAACCCCAGAGCAAGCCACTGGTTTGCGCCAGGGCATCGGTGACGAGAACGCCGGGCATGATCGGTTTTCCGGGGAAATGACCGGCAAAGTGCGGCTCATTGGGGAGCAGATCGCGTTCGGCGACGATCCTGCGGTCGGGGATAAGCCGGATGACGCGATCAACAAACAGAAACGGCGGGCGGTGCGGCAGGATGGCAAGTATCTCCTGCAGGCCGAATGATTCCCTGGCAGTCATAACGGCTCCTCGTGAGGTCGAGAATTTGATGAATATGACGGTTGTATCGAAATGGAAGCGGATGACGTGCGGCGAAGGCGCTCATTGCTCCGCCGCACCGGCAACTTCTCCCAGACCGTTCCGCAGTCGAGCTGCCGAATGGTTTCCGCCATCATTTTTCGTATCCGATCGGCGAAATCGGAAGGTCGTTCTCCGGTGCGACCATGCTGGGGAGCAAGCGCCCGGATGACGAAGGTGAATCTCCTTCCCGGAAAATAGCTGCCGCTTATTTTTGTCATAAAGGGGAGTCCGGAATGGACGATGACGGGGACAACGGGGGTTGACGTTTCCATGGAGAGGCGGAAGGCCAGTTCTTTGAAACTATTGAGGCGTGCGTTGCCTGAACGCGTTCCTTCCGGAAAAATGAGGAGCCGTTTATTTTTTGCGAGCAGGTTTTTACACTGCTGTAGTGCGTCGGCGAGCGAATCGACCGAGTGCGGTTCGACGCTGATAAAATCGAGATAGCGCACCATGGCCCGGAACAAAGGGAGTCGTGCGTACGATGATTTGATGATGATTCCGGTTGCTGGCAGGAGCGGGATGAGCATGGGCCCGTCGATTCTGCTGCGGTGGTTGGCAACGAAGATAAAGGGTGCATCCGGCGCCAGGCCTTCAAAACCGCTCTCTTCGATGATCCGGTATATGCGGAGGGCCGGAAGGTAGACCCGGGTGAGGAAATAACAGTATGCCCGGTAGACGGCGGAAGCAAGGTTGGACTGCAGCGGCGGATTCCAGATGAAAAGGAACATAAGCGGTGGAAACAGCAGCGTGAAGGCCAGACTGGACATAATATAGAAACCGTATCCGGACAGCGCCGCCAAAGACATCGTGAGGCGTCGGACGTTTACTGCAAAAGCATGTACTACCGCCGTTGGAGTCATTGTCGGTTCGCCGAGAAAAGCGGCGGGGTATCGCGCAACAATGGAAGGTGTGCGTCCTTTGGTGAAAGGACCGGTTGTGCTGTCGGCCATGAAACGGCAAGCTGCGGATCGTTCCAAATGATTCCGCTTTCGTGCTGCGGCGTGTAGGGCGCATCGACCTTGTACTCGACATGGGTAGTGGGTTGTAGGGTGCAGAAACCGTGGGCGAAACCGGCCGGAATGAACAGCATGGTGAAATTCGCCGCGCTCAGTTCGAATCCGCGCCACCGCCCGAAGGTCGGCGATTTTGCCCTTAAGTCAACAGCAACGTCGAAGATGCCGCCCTGTGTTACCCGAATCAGCTTTGCCTGTGTAAAGGGAGGGGTCTGGAAATGAAGCCCGCGCAGCACCCCCGCTTCCTGAGAGTATGAGTGGTTGTCCTGAACGAACCTGCAGGCGATGCCTGCCTTTTCGAACGCCGCATGGGAGTACCATTCAAGAAAAAAGCCGCGCCGGTCGCCATGCACCACCGGTTGAATTTTCATGAGTCCGTCAATATCGGTCGCGATAAATTCCATGACGGTCAGCTTTCAGCAGCGGCGGAGCGGGCGATCGAAAGAAGATACTGTCCGTAAGCATTTTTCAGCATAGGCTGTGCAAGGGCCGTTACCTTCTCGGCGGTGATGTATCCGCGACGCAGTGCGATCTCTTCCGGACTCGATACGATAAGCCCCTGACGGGATTGGATGGTTTCGACGAATTCCGCTGCCTGCAGCATTGATTCATGGGTCCCCGTATCGAGCCACGCAGTGCCGCGCCCGAGCTCTATCACATGCAGTTCTCCGCGTTCCATATAACATTTGTTAAGGTCGGTGATCTCGAGCTCTCCCCGTGCCGACGGAATGAGTGTTTCGGCAAAGCCGCTCACGCGTGAGTCGTAAAAATAGAGACCGGTCACCGCCAGGTTGGATTTCGGGTGCGGCGGTTTTTCCTCCAGCGACAGGGCGATGCCCCCGGTATCGATTTCAACGACGCCGTAACGATGGGGATCGTTGACCCGGTAGGCGAAGACGGTGGCGCCCGAGGGCTGCTCCCCCGCTTCTTTGAGATTTTCGATAAGGCCGTGACCCCAGAAAATGTTGTCGCCGAGTATCAGTGCAACGTCGTTGTCGCCGATAAATTCTTTACCGATAATAAATGCCTGCGCGAGTCCTTCCGGTTTCGGCTGAACGGCGTAGGAGAGGGAAAGTCCCCACTGGGCTCCGTCATCCATAAGCCTCTGAAACGCCGCCTCATCGCCGGGCGTGGTGATGATCAAAATCTCCCGTATTCCTGCGAGCATCAGTATGGAGAGCGGATAATAAATCATGGGCTTATCGTAGATCGGCATCAGCTGTTTGCTGACCGCTATCGTCACCGGATAAAGCCTTGTTCCCGATCCCCCCGCAAGAATAATTCCCTTTCTCATATAATCCCTCTATTGGCAGACACAGATTATTAATATACTTTATTACTGGGGAGGCAAAACAGCAGTGGGGTGAGGCCGGAAGGCGGCTTCAGTTCACGGGGAATTATCCGGCAGTGTCTTCCGATACTTACGGTAACTTAACAGGAGGTAATAGTGGCGGCCGGGCTTCGAAACACCATCTCCGCATTCATCGACTACCTGAAAAAGGAGCGTGGTTTTTCCGAACATACGATTGCTGCCTACCGGCGTGATCTCGGTCAGTTTGAAACGTTTGTACGGATAAATGATGCAAAAGGCGGCCTCCATTCAACTATGAACAAGCCGCATCTCAGGGCGTTTCTTTTTCAATTGAGTCGCAAGGGGATCAAACCGCGTTCAATTGCCCGCAAACTCGCGGCGTTGAAAAGTTTCTCCCGCTACTGCCTCAAACAGGGTTTGCTTAATGCGAACCCGACTAAGGTACTTGCCGCTCCCAGGCCGGAAAAAACCCTGCCGGTTTTCCTCACAAAAAACCAGACGCGCGATCTCCTTTCCACAAACGATCTTTCGGGCCATCTGCGCGACCGTCTCATTGTAGAGTTTTTTTATGGGAGCGGGATACGGTTAAGTGAGCTTCATGCGCTTACTATTTCAGCGGTTGACTCGAGGAGCGAGACGGTCAGAGTTCTGGGGAAAGGCCGCAAAGAGCGAATTGTTCCCCTGACACATGTGGCGATCGTGATGATGAGGCAGTACCTGCGGGAGAGCGGCCGCAGCGGTAGCGAGGGGGAGCCGCTTTTCATTACCGGCAAAGGATCGCGGCTTTCGAAGCGGCAGATTCAACGGGTCGTTGAAAGAGAGGTCGCTGCGGTTTCACGTAATAAAAAACGAAGCCCTCATGTGCTGCGTCACTCGTTCGCTACCCATTTGATGGACGGCGGGGCCGATATCCATGCGGTGAAGGAGCTTTTAGGACATTCATCGCTCACTACGACACAGATCTATACGCATATATCCCGCGAGCATTTGATCAGAACGTACCGGCAGGCTCACCCCCGGGCGGAAGAACCGGCGAAGGGTTAGGAATTTTTAGGTATAATGGTGATAATGGCTACTATCAAAGTAACGGTGGTGGCGAACATGGAGAAAAAAGGCAACACAAAATTGATAAAGAATTTGTTCTCCTTTGAAAAAGGAACGACGATGATGTCGCCGTCCTCGATTTCTGCACTATTTGAATACTGAATGATGTTGTCATATTTGATAACCCTGTACACATTCTGCCGGTCGGCGAGCCTGGTAAATCCTCCGGCAAGGCCGATATAGTACGACAGGGACTTTCCCTTAATGAAGGTGTATCCGCCCGGCCGTTCGACGGCGCCGCTGATATAGATGACCTCTTCACTTTTAGGAACAATGATCCGGTCATAGTTTTCGAGCGGGACAGCGCCTTGCTCTTTCAGGCGAATAACGGTAAAGTCTTTTGCGGTCATCATGAGGGAAATCGCATTGTTCATTTCCGATCGTGTAAAGGTCTGCGGAAGCGTTGTGGCCATCAGATTTTTTTCCTGCAGATTATACGGGAGGGTCAACGCTTTGGCGGGCCGCACCACCGCGATGCGATTACGTGAGGCGGACGGCAGGCAAACGGCACGTTCGAGAATTTCTTCCGCCGTGGTCCCGATTTTACAAATCGGATACATGCCGGGACGCTCGACCGCGCCGCTCACCGTGACCGTAAACATCTCGGCATGATTTTTTTTCACCGGAACGATCAGTACGTCCCGGTCTTCGATCATCTGATCGGTAAATGATGAAGCGGGAACGGTGATCATCGTTTCACCCCTGTCTGCGGCGGTCCGTTTCAGAATGATGGAGGTCGTGTCGGCCGATGCATCCAACTCCACGACGGACAGTGCGCTTGCAACCGTTTCACCCTCTTTGATGGGGACCATGCCCCTGGACATGTCGCTGATAGCGCCGTCAACCGTGATACGCCGGGTGATTCCGCGCACCGCGATCTGGTCGCCGGGATACAGATACGGATTTTGTGAAAGGTCGCCGGATACCATGTATTTGCGAAGATCGTAATAGACGGCCGTATCGCCGGAGGAGCAGCGAACTGTTCGATCGTCAAGATTGGACGATAGCGTAAACTGCTTATCGCTTCCGAATTTTACCGCGTCGAGCAGACGCATCGTTCCCGGAAAAACATAACTGCCCGTGCTTTTTACCATTCCGCTGATATACACAGTCACATTTTTAGCGTTATGGAGGGTGATATAGAGGGAGTCCCCCGTTTTGCTTTTCTTCTGCACCTCCTTAAGTATTTTCAGCTTTGCGTCTCTGAGCGGTATTTTACCCAATTTGAAGAGGCCGAGCGACGGAACATACAGATCACCTTCCTGATTGACGGATCCGAGATAGGTAAGGGATTTTCGATTGAGAAAAGAGATTAAAAATTGATCGCCTCCCCCTACAAAATAGGTGTTTTCGTCGATTGAATTATCCAGTTTTGACGGCGGTATTGAGCGGCTTACCTCGATCGGCTCTCGATCGGTTTTAAAGATGGACTCCATTGCGGAGAACTTGTATTTTGAGGAAAAATCCGGATAATTTTCCAGATTTTGCGCGTTAATAAATACGCTGAGTCCCAGCACCGCCCCAAGGGATACCGGTCCTCCGTACATGTATTTTTTCAATAGGTGACACTCCGTTCAACGTGCGAATACATTTGTACTGTGGTTCAATATAGTAATTATCGCCCGATTGGTACAACAACTGTCACAATCCGGCGCTGCGGCGGCATGATGCGGAAGCATGGACCTTCGTTACCCTGAAGCGGCGGTCAACAACGGAGAAGGCCTGCCGCAGACCGGCAGGCCGGTACATGGTCGGCAAGCTATTCATTGATGTCCGGCATACTGCCTCCGCGGGGACGGGCGCCGCCTTTGCCGGGGTGGAAACCTTTGCGCCGTTTCATCATGCGGCCCTCCTTTTCGAGCAGCTTTGCAAACTGTTCGGGGGTAAGAACCTTCTTGATTTTAAGGAAATGGTCGCCCTGGTTCCTGCTCAACTGTTTATGCAGTTCCCCGAGTTCTCCGGCATACCCGTAGAGCGTGCTCTGCGAAGGATCGGATTTGAGCAGTTCGTTTTTGATTTTTTCGCGCACGGATTTCACTGCATCCATATGTTTTTCACGAATTGTTCTCATCTCCTGGTGGAGCGTTTTGAGTGCGCCCTTCTGCTCTTCGGTCAGGTTGAGATCGGCCCACCGGCGGTGAGGACGATCCTTGTTCCCGGCGCCGGGGCCTTCTCCCGGCTCGTAACCCGGTCCGGCCGCCGAAAGTGTCGACAAGAGAAACAGGACCGACGTTACGAACGACAGCAACGTATGTTTCTTTTTCATACAGACTCCTTTTTTAAAGGTTAATATTCTTCGACAACGGCATACAGCTTCAGCTCTCCTTCAAGATTGTTGCTGTTGAGATAGTCATGGATGATCTGCAGCTCACTGGCCACCTCGGGCTGTAAAATGTCGGTGTGGGACGGAACGATGGTTTTATGCACAACGGCACCGATCAGCAGTACGATCGATGCGGCGATCGCCACAAGCGCTTTTTTCGCCCGGGCTCGCCGGCAAAGAGCGCGATTGATGCTTCCATAGAGATCGGGTGGAAGCGGGGGGGCGGTCGTGATTTCCCGGTAAAAATCATTTTCGTATGTCATATCAGACCTCACTCATCGCTAACTGTTCCTGTGGATATGATTTCCGGATTGTCTCTTTGAGCCGGTGAAGGCGCGTGCGCAGTGCTCCTGCGTTTTGCCCCGTGATCGCGGCAAGGTCATCAAACGGGATATTGTCGATTTCACGGGCGACAAGGAGAAACCGGTCGTCGGCGCAAAGAGATGCAAGTATCCTGTCCGCCAGCTGCCGGTTATCGTAACCGTCGGTATGGTCGGTGGCACGGATCGAATCGGTACAGGGTTGAAACCAATAGCGATTGCGCGGTTTGCGGGCATAAGCCATGGCTGTTGTGTAGGCGATGCGATAGAGCCAGGTGGAGAGAGCCGACTCCCCTTTGAACTGATGCAGCGAACAATAAACCTTGATAAAGGTTTCCTGAACGAGGTCACAGGCCGTTGTCATATCGCGTTTTGCCATGGGAAAAAGCACCCGCCATAAAAAAGGGGCGTACCAATCGTAGAGCGCTTTGAAAGCACGCCGGTCGCCTTTTGTCGCCCTTTTCACTGTTATGGCATCAATTTCCTGCATCCCAAACTCCTGTTTGCTTCTAATTAGACGATCCGATGATGAGAATGTTACCATTTTTTAATTTGTTTCTCTTGCGTTATGCCTCACCCTGTCCCCCCCCCATTTTCCGCTCCGTATGCGATGCAGGGGGTGAGGTGAAGAAGGACTGCCGATTTGCTTCTTGTAACAACACCTTTATTTTCACATTTACTTCATTTAGTGGATCTCACGGACAACATTTTTGAAGAACAGTTCCCTGAATATTGACGTTAAATTTTCCTCCGTAGTATATATTATCAGAAGAGCCGCCCTGTCGGAATCAAGAGAAAGGGTAATTTCGTTGTTTAACTGTCAATCGGTTAAAAATATACTGAAAAAACAGAGTGTTTTCTGCTGCCTGCAGATGGAGAAACAGGTAATCTTTCAAAAGAGGGGTGTATGAAACAATCGGATGCGTGTGGGGTTGTGCGGCCTGCATTTTGGATGCAGGGAAGGTGTGTTGTGATGGCGGGTCTTTTTGCGCTTATTGCATTAATTCCGATGACAGTACAGTCCGCCGCTGTTCCAATCGATACAACGCTTCCCGCCGCTGTTCCTTCTGAGATTATCGCCGACTGGGAGGCGCAGGACGGTATTACCGGGGATGACTATGCTGCTGCAATTGATAAGATTATCAGTGGGTTATCAGGGAGATACAAAGCGAAAGTGAGTGCCGGCACCACCAAGGAGGCGTACATCACTGCCTGTCACTGGCGCCGTGTCTCGCGAATGGAGGAGTACTCCCCTGAATTGAAACGAATACTCTTCGCCCGCCATTACAATCTCGGCGGACCTACCCCGGGATATCTTGCCGATCTCGATTCCGATGGATTCTCAAGCGGCATAGGTTCCTGGCAGACCTCCTCGAGCAAAGGGACGAATTATGAAAAAGGGTCGGCGCTCTCTCTTCTTGAAATGGAGAATTACTATTCGATGCCGGTCGATCTTATTTCCGATACCGGCGGAGTGATCAGGGATCCATCGGTCTGGTTCGACGGAACGAAGGTGGTCTTTGCGTGGTCGAAAGACAACAACGGCTACCATCTCTACGAAATGCCGGTCGACAGCATCGATAACATCAGGCAATTGACAGATGATCCCGAGGGGCTGGCCGTTTCCGACTTCGAGCCCTGCTATCTTCCCGACAGCAACATCCTGTTCAACTCCACACGCTGTTTCGAACTTAACAGCGCCGACGGCAGCCATAAAAGCAACTTATTCATTATCAACAAAGAAGGCAAGTACCTGCGGCGGATCACCTACGATCAGCTTTCCGACTTCTCACCCTCAATAATGGAAGACGGCAAGATACTCTATTCCCGCTGGGAAGCGAATGACCGGAACAGCTATGCCTGTTTTCCTCTGATGACCACGAATATGGATGGGGCGTATCAGTACGAATTATTCGGGAATCAATCGACATGGCCGGGAACGATTTTTCAGGCCCGCCAGATTCCAGGGTGGGCGACATTATTGGCTGTTATCAGTGTATACCATTCGTCGTACGCAGGTGAACTTGCGATAATCGACCCGATGGTTTCGAGAGCCGGTTCGAAAGCCGTTCAACTCATTGCACCGAAACGGGTACCTGAGGATACGACAGATATCATCGACGGCGCCAAGCCGCTTTTTCAAAACCCGTACCCTGTTTATGAATCATGGTTTCTGGTGTCATGGCGGGCTTCCGCTCAATCTCCCTATAAAGACAAATTTAACATCTATTTCATGGATACCAGCGGCCGGCGGGAACTTATCGCATGGCACAGTGACCAGTCGGTAAGCCAGCCGGTATCGCTTATGAAACGAACACCGCCCACGGGAAAAGCCTATCAGGCGGATTACCGGGTGAAGACGGGAAGAAGCAAGCTCTATAATGCGTATTTTGGCATGGGGATGGATTCCACCGTCGATTCTGCCGCCTACACGATCAGAAAATTGCGGCTCATCGCGCTGGAGTATCGGACCGATCCCGCCTTCGGCATTACGGGATCGACTGAATACTGCGCGACCCCGGCGGCGCGCTGGCTCGGAGCAAGGGAGGTGAAACGGATTATCGGTGAAACACCGGTGGAAATTGACGGTTCAGCGGCTTTTTACCTGCCGGCCCGTACCCCGGTCTATCTTCAGCTGATCGATGCGAACGGGAGCGTTATCCAGTCGATGCGAAGTTCCTTCATGATTCAGCCGGCGGAAAATTACGATTGTTACGGCTGTCATGAGAACAAGAACGAGGGCACGAAACAGGGGAGACTCCCCATCGCCGAGGAGCCGCGGGTGCTCACTTCGTTTTATGACATCAATAACGATTACCTCTCCTTTCCGAAACATATTCAGCCTATTTTCAACGAAAAGTGCATCTCCTGCCACAATGAGACCCATGAGAAGGGACTCGACCTGCGCAGCGACCCGATCGCCACCGCGGACCTTGAAGATCCCGACAATAAAAACGCCTTTCGCTCATGGAGCAGGTCCTATTATAACCTGACGAATCCGGAGAAAAAGTACGTGGATTATATTCCCAGCAATTCTCCTGCCGAGGGGTTGAAGCCTTACACCTTCGGTTCGTCGAAAAGCGCCCTTATCGCCCGCCTTCGCGGAGGGCACAAAGACGTTGTTTTAACCGAGATGCAAATGGCAAAGCTCTGCGCATGGATCGATCTATCCATCCCCTATGGAGCGTATACTGAAGGGATGTCTGAGGAGCTGGCGGCCTTGTATGCGCAGCGGCTTGAGCGCCGTACGAAGCATGAGCAGCTTGAGGCGCAGAATATAGAGGAGTTTGAAGCGAACGGCGGATATCCCAACGGGGTCATCGAACCTTTTTCCCAAAAAAGAGCATCCGGCGCCTTGTCCGGATGCCGTATCGCCCTCCGTTTTTCCCGTGCACTACGGCAGTTGTCGATTACCGTCCCCTCAGAGGGGAGGATTACCCTCATCGATCTGCACGGACGCAGGGTAAAATCGATGCCGCTCGGGCGCGAAATGTTTCTGAGGAGCGCAACAGTCGTGTTGCCAATAACAGTGCCCCGTGGGCTCTATATCGTTCATTTTACAGGGCGAGCCGGTTCCGCACGTCAGCTTTTTTCGATGCTCTGAACCGGGGAGCGTTGACGGGACCGCTCGATCCGCGGCCCCGTTATCTCACATGGCCGCTCTCGAAGGGGCATGTCAATTACTTGTACACCGGGCTTGCAATGAAAAAAAGCAGGAAGAGCGCCGCAAGCACATACATGACCGGCGAGACCTCCCTCATTTTTCCGCTGAGCAGTTTGATTGCCGCATACGACACAAATCCGAGGAATATCCCGTTTGAGATGCTGTAGGTAAACGGCATTGCGGCGATGGTGATAAACGACGGGACCGCTTCCGAATAATCTGAAAAGTTGATCTTCGTCACCGACTCCATCATCATGATTCCGACTATGATAAGCGCGGGGGCCACCGCCACCGCCGGTATGAACCCCACCAGCGGAGCGGCGAATGTCGAAAGCAGAAAGAGGATGCCGGTCACCACAGCGGTAAGTCCGGTGCGTCCCCCTTCCTCAATCCCTGCGGCGCTTTCGATATACGACGTAACGGTCGACGTCCCGAAAAGCGCTCCAAGTATCGGACCGAACGAATCGGAAACGAGCACCCTGCCGAGCCGCGGGATCATTCCCTTTTCATCGATGAACTTCGCCTTGACCGCCAGTCCGACCACCGTTCCGGCAGTATCGAAAAAATCGACAAAAAGGAGTGTGAGAATAAGCGATGCGAACGACCATCTGAGCGCTCCGGGGATATTCAGTTGAAAAAAGGTCGGCGCAAGCGAGGGATGCAGGATCCGCAAGGCTTCGCCCTTCGACTGAAAAAAAGGGATGAAGCTCAGTACGGTTCCGGCAATAATGCCGATAAGGATCGCGCCTTTTACCCTTTTGACAAGAAGTATGGTGGTGATGATCAGCACCAGCGATGCAAGGATGATTTTCGGGAAATGGTCGGGATGAGCGATCTGCGCCATGGTTACCAGGGTGGCGGGCGATCCGGTAATAAAGCCGGCGTTTTCAAAGCCTATGAAGGCGAGAAACAGCCCGATCCCCACGCTCACGGCGCATTTGAGCGAGAGCGGGATCGAATGAATGATCGTTTCACGGAGCTTTGTGAGGGTAATGATGACGATGATACATCCCTCAATGAAAAAGAACCCCAGCCCTGTCCGCCAGTCGACGCCCATTGCCTTACAGATCGTATACGCGAAGAAGGCGTTG
>JAFGNB010000339.1 GCA_016927235.1 Chitinispirillaceae bacterium | reverse complement strand
GGTCTTCAGGGTGACAAGCCGTTTGCTCAGCACGAGAAGCTCCCGGTTCTCGTCGATCTTCTGTCTGAGCTTCGGGTTGACGATGACCGAGGTGTCGTCGAGCAGTTTTTCGACGCTGTCGGCCTGTTCGAGGATCTTCAACGCGGTCTTCGGCCCGACGCCCGGAATGCCGGGAATGTTGTCCGAAGCGTCACCGGTGAGCGCAAGGTAATCGACGATCCGCTCAGGCGGCACCCCCATTTTATTTTTTACCTTTGCGGCATCCATGGCAACGAGGGTGCCGCTCCCCTCGGGCGCGAGCATGGTGACGCGGGGCCCCACGAGCTGCATGAGGTCTTTGTCCTTTGTCACGAGAAAGACGTCGAAGCCGTCGTCGGTTGCCGTGCGGGTGAGCGTCGCGATAAGGTCGTCGGCCTCCAGCCCCTCCTGTATGACCGTGGGAATATTGCACGCGTCAATAAATTGACGAATAAAAGGAATCTGGGAGCGCAGCTCTTCGGGCATCTCCTCACGGTTCGCTTTGTATTTGTCGTAGATTTCGTGCCGGAAGGTCGGTTTCGGACTGTCCATTACCACGGCGATGTAGGGACAGTCGTACGCTTCGAGCAGCCGCAGCAGATACCCGGCAAATCCGTAGAGCGCGCCGGTGGACTGTCCCGCGCTGTTGGTGAGGGGAGTTTTGATGAGGGCGAAATAGGCGCGGTAGATCAGGGCGTAGCCGTCGATCAGGTAGAGCTGCTTTTTTTTCATCGAGGATCCTGTGGTTGAGAGGCAGCATGTGATTTCTCTGGAAAATACTTTATCGGTTTCAAATGATGGTGCAGAAGACGCTGTGCCGCACCTCCCCGGAGCGTGTGGTCGGCAGGTTAGAGGGTGAGAGGGTTAAATAGTATATTTTTACCTCCTGCCGACGATCAGGCGGGTTATTACGGGAGCGCCATGACCATTGCCATTATTCTCGCCATTGCCGAAATTATCGGGCTTTTTGCCATAGGCATTGCCGCACGGCTGCTGGGGTATATCAATGAAAACGATATTGACCGTTCTTCGCGTCTGGTGATCGATTTCCTGCTTCCGGCATTCACCTTCACTGCGATCATCACGGGCCTCGACGTCAGTCGCTTTCATGAACTCCGGATACTGCCGATAATCGGGTTTCTTCAGGTGCTTTATTTTACCATTGCGGGTACGTTGCTGCGTTTTGGCCTGCTGCGCAGCAATCGCAATAAGCAGCGCACCTTTATTCACCTCTGTGCAGTCAATAACTCAACCTTACTGCCTGTTATCATCCTCCGGAATATCTGGGGGGATGCGTCGCTCGCCAACCTTTTCCTGCTCTATCTGGGCGGTGCCGTGGGTGTCTGGACCCTCGGGGTGGGGGTGCTGGAGGCGAGCTCCATAAAACAATCGATCAAGGGGGCGTTCAGACCGAACCTGGCGGCAATCTTTATCGCGATTGCGGTGGCGCTGACGGGCGGCTCGGCGTATATCCCCGTAGTGATCATGAAGATCCTCACCACTGCCGGATCAGTAGCGGTGCCGTTGATGCTCATCATGAGCGGCGCCTCGCTGGCGAATCGGAAGACATTAAAGGTGACATGGCCGATCGTGTATATAACGATCGTCAGATTGCTGCTGCTGCCGCTTCTTACCGTTCCCCTTCTTGCCCTGCTTCCCATTCCGGAGGACGTCTATTCGGTGGCGGTCATCGTCGCCCTCATGCCCACGGCGATATCGTCGGTCATCGTGACCCGGCGTTACGGCGGGCAGCCCGGTTATGCGGCGTCGGCAGCGCTGGCAACCACGGTCTGTTCCATTGTCACCGTCCCCGCGGCGGTCTGGTTTCTTTTCGGACGATAGAATGTACGGTATGCCATGATAGCGTTTACGCGGTTCGTTTACTGTCCCCGGTGCGGAAAAAAAGCCATCGAAGTCCATCAGAAAAACGCCATGCGCTGCACGGCATGCGGGTATGTCTATTTCCACAACACCTGCGCGGCGGTTGCGGGAATCGTCGAAACGGCGGGAGGTGTCATTCTCACCGTTCGCGCACGGGAGCCGATGGCGGGAACCTACGATCTGCCGGGGGGATTTATTGATTACAACGAATCCGCCGAGGACGCGCTGCGGCGCGAAATCGATGAGGAACTCGGCATCGACGTCGCGATGACGTCCTACCTGGGATCGTTTCCGAACCGCTACGTATACCGCGATGTGGTCTATTTTACCAACGATATTTTTTTCGTCTGCCGCCCGGTCGGCGAAAGCATAACGATCACCGGCGGCGACGAGGTGCGGCACTGGGAGGTTTTTCCCGCCGCCGCGCTGCCGTTCGACAAGCTGGGATTTGCATCGAATCGCAAAGCGCTCGATCGCTACCGGCGCCTTCGCGCTTCACCATAGCCGTTTCGCCATTCTCTCCGCCGCGACGTCCCAGTCGAACCCCCGGGCCCGTTCGATCGCCGCATGTTCCATCGCCCGCCGTCGTGAAGGGTTGCCGAGCGCTTCGAGGACCTTTGCGCGGAAATCGTCCCGGTCGTCGGGTTTGTAGAGAAGTCCCGTTTTCCCGTCGACCACCGAATCGCGCAGGCCGGGAACGTCGCTCGAGAGCGAAATCGTTCCGCAGAGGTTCGCTTCGATGTTGTTGATGCCCCATCCCTCTTTCGCCGATGGGTTGACAAAGAGGGTAGCCCTGCTTAAAAGAGCGAGCTTCTCCGTGTCGCTGATGCGGCCAAGAAAGCGCACGCGGTTCGACATGCCGCAGCGTGCCGCGATGCGCTTGAGTTCGGGGAGATACTCTCCCGTACCGCCGATTTCGAGG
>JAFGNB010000338.1 GCA_016927235.1 Chitinispirillaceae bacterium | reverse complement strand
TTAAATTCATTAGGGATTAAAATACATAAAAAAAATATTTCAATAATACTTAGGTTAATAATTGAAATAATTAAAATAATCTTTAAATGTGATTGTTTGAAAATTAGATTTAATCCAAAAAGAGATCAATGGAGTTTACTTAAGTTAAGAATACTAAATAGATTAAGTTATTCAATGTATTTTACAAACATGATCAATTCTATGTATCTTCAGTTCCTTGCAAATAATTTAGCACATCGTGTTGTTGATAGCTATGAAAAAGCAGAGGCATATTCGATGCACGGTATTGCATCATACCAGATATTAATGAAAAAACGGGCTTTTAAATATCAAAATAAATCATCTGAGATCGCAAGAATAATACATAGAAATGATATTCTGGCATTTTCAAAATCATTCAGTGGGTTATGCTATTATTATAATGGCTTTTGGAGAAATAGTGAGACGTTGTTATATAAAAGCATTGAACAATTTAATTCAATCGGTAATTTAAATGGTCAAATAATAAGTAAAGAACATATTTGGAAAGTAAAATTAATGAAAGGAAATATGAATGATGCAATTAAAGAAATGGAAAAGATGATTGCGCTGTGCAAAAAAGTAAACGATCAATCCTATCTAGTAATTACTGTTGCTGCATATGAAATGGTTTTATTCATTCGAAGTGGGAAATATGAAAAGGATAAAATCAGAGAAGTCGAAAGCAAATTAATAAACAGCGATTTGGCTCATCTTCTTATTGAGGCAGGGGAGTATTTGCTACATTTAGATATGGAATCAGGTGAATTCCAGAAAGCCTACGAACGCGCCGAAAGGCTTCTTCCGCTGATACTTAAAAAATGTATCAACTCGGAGTACCAGGTAAGAGGATTCTCCCTTTTCTGCAACCTGATATGCAGGGAACTAAGAAACAGAACGAAAGGTATCACACGAATACCTGCCCATGATTTTAAACTTAAAACCGAATTCATCAACAACAGCTTCATCCATTGGTTTTCCTGCCTCAGCTACCCCGCCTACTGGGGCTCATTCCATCGTAACCTCGCCTGGTTCCTTGCCCTGCACAAGCAGAAATGGCTTGCGCATCATTTCTTTAAAAAAGCGATAAAAGCCCATCACAAACTCGACATGCGCTATGAAGAGGCGTGTTCGATTCGCGACTACGGGATGTTCCTCGATGAATTCTGCAATCTCCCCGGTGAAGCGCGCGACCGATTTAATACTGCCTACGAAATATTTCAATGGTGCGGAGCGAAACTGGAAACCGATCGTCTGGAAGTATATATACAACCGGATCGTGTAAATAAGAAAAAATCCGTTAACCGTTCGATTGATACCGACATGGAGACGGTTTTCGACGTCGGCTCCTCCTCCGGCGTCAACCTCCTCCGTTTCGAGACCCTTGTTGACGTGAGTAAGAACATTACCGAGACCGACGACGCGTCGATACTCATGCGCCAGATACTTTCGGCGATGATCACCGCAACCGGCGCGCAGTACGGCTGTCTTTTTATCAACAAAGATGCCTACGACGGTCTCGAACCGATCGCAATGTCGTTTGAAGGAAACATGCTGCCGGTGAATGAAGTACCCGTTTTTACGGATCTCGTAGACAGGGTCAACGAGACCCACACGATGCAGAGTTCCGGAGACATGGAGGTCAATGATGAAACAGATACCGATGGGACATTCATCCGTTCCGATCTCTGCGTTCCGCTCATCTGGCGCGACAAGTACCTCGGGTATGTATATCTTGTCAATGACCGGGTACGCGGCCTGTTCGGCGAGGGGGCGCAGAAGGCGGCGATGGTGCTTGCCGCCCAGGCGGGCATTCTTCTGGAAAACGCCGCCCTGCTGAGAAAGCAGAAGGAGTTCACCGAGGAGCTGCAGCAGCAGGTGGCGTCGCAGACAAAGGATATTCTCCATAAAAACCGGCAGCTCGAGGAAGCCAACCTCAGGCTGATCGAATCTGAGCGGATGAAGGGTATTTTAAGCGGTACCCTTGTTCACGACATTAAAAACTATGCGGCGGGGATCACCGGGAACCTCATCTTTCTCAGCCGGCGCATGGAGAGCGATCAGAAAGCGCGGCATGTGATCGATGTCGTATGTGACACCTGCACCGATATCACCAGCATGGCCTCCAATCTGCTCGATATCGCCAAGATGGATGACGGCAAACTGGTGGTAAAGGAGGATCTGATCGACTTCCAGTTCTTCGAGAGCATGGCTGAAAAATTCGGGAGGGGCGCGCTTTTTGACGAGAAGGAGATCGTAACGAAAATCGTTCCGCCGGAGGAGGAATTCATCATCTCCGCGGACGTTTATCTCATGGAGCGCGTGTTGCAGAATCTTTACAGCAATGCGGCGAAATATGCGCCGAAAGGGAGTCTGGTCGAGTTGCGGTTCTACAATGAAGCGACGGAAAACATCGTCTGTTTCTTCAATTCCGGCATGCCGATTCCCGATTCGGAAAAAGAGATTCTGTTTGAAAAGTATGCGCGGCTTCAGACCCGGCAGTCGCCCTATTCGAAGGGGCTGGGGCTCTTTTTCTGCAGGATGGTGCTGCAGGCTCATCGCGGAAGGATATGGCTCGATACCGACCGGTCGGGCAACTATTTCAAAATGGCATTTCCCCGCAGAGAGTTCATCAGAAGAGTCAGCGCCGCTTCGTAACCCCTCGCACTATTCAATCTCCCCCAGATAGTAGATATTCTCCTCGTCGATAAAATGCTCGAATATCTCCTCGTTATGCGAGATCATGAGGAGACTGACGCCCGCCGCCCGTTTTTCATCCAGGAGGCCGAGCACTTTCTTGACGCTCAAAAAATCGAGCCCGTTGAGCGGCTCGTCGAGGATGATAAGGCCGGTGCCGAGGATGAGCGTGCGGAGCAGGTTGAGGCGCTGCTTCTGCCCGCCGCTGAGGTGGGCGACCTTTTTGCGGAGGAACGAGCCGGTAACGGGACGACCGTCGAACAGTTCCCCCAGATAGTTGACAAGAGCGCTCTCCGACAGCCGTTTCTTGAGCGGAAGGCCCTTGAAGGTCTCCCTGACGGTTGACGCAAGGTTAAGTGATTCGTCGGCGTGCTGGAAAACCATGCCCGCCCGTTTGCCCCAGATGGAGGACGGCCACAGCGACATCGCCGAGCGGTCGGTGACGGCGATCCCATCGAGCGTCATCGAGAACTGTTCGGCGCGATAGATGCCCATGATGATTTTTGCGAGGGTCGTTTTCCCTACTCCGCTCGGCGCCTTGAGGTAGACCATATCGCCTTTGTTGATAAGGAGCGGCTGGAGGCGTGTGCGTTCACTGTCGGCATAGATGGCAAGACGGCGGCCGAATATGGAAAAACGGGGCTGAATTTCAAGCACCGGATCAACGACGAGATGCTTTACCGGTTGCGGTCGCGGTGCGGCGAGCCAGTCAAGATACTCCTCGGCGGAGAAATCATGCACCGCGACCCTGTTTTCATCGAGACGGGAAAGCTCCTTAAAATGGACCCGGTCGATGAGGTGCCGGTAGCGGTTATAGATCTCGCTTATGATGGAATAGTCATGGGTGATGATGACGATGGTAAAGGATTTTTGCATATATTTTTCAAAAAGCAGTTCAAGAAAAAGGTTCCGGTAGGTATTGTCGAGACTGCCGGTCGGCTCATCGAATACGAAGTAGGTCGGTTCGCCGGACGGCGCTGAGGCGATCCAGGCATCGATCCTTTTAAAGGCCATTGCCAGGAGAATACGCTGCTTTTCACCGCCGCTCGGCCGGTAGGGTTTGGGGAACACGTCAAGCAACTTCCTGATCAATGCGGTGGATGAATTCCGCCAGAGCCGTGAGAGAATATCCTCTTCCTGCATTCCGGCAAGGCTACCCTCATTGAGCTGATCATTTATGGTCATAAGCGGATTGAAGTGAGAAGATGGCTCCTGGAAGACGAAAAAGCTGTTGCGTTTGATTGCCTGCGTCCACGGATCGCGAAGGTGGCTTCCATAGGGTTTTTCATTGATTTCAATCTGCAGCTCGGCACTGTTCATAAAGCCGTAGAGCGCCTTCGAGATGACTGATTTACCGATGCCCGATTCACCGAAAAGGAACGTAATGCGGTCATCGAACACCGGGTACCCGACCACCCGGACGATGGAACGGCCCGCCGCGGCAACGGCAATGTCGAAGGTACGCCCGGTCATAGACGGTGCCTTTCGGCATATCCGCACGAAATCTGATAGACGGCAAGCAGCGTGATCACAATGAGGGAGGCGACCGTGAGGCCCTGCAGGTGCTGAAAAAAGAGCTGCGGCAGGTAGGCGGGGTTTGTCAGGGTGTTGCCGATTGCCAGGATGTCCTGCTTGCTGTCCATTTTAGCGAGCAGGCTGCCGAGTGTGGTCGGCAGCGTGACCGCATTGACGTCGGATGAGAGTCCGACGGAAATGATGAAATCGACGCTGCACTGCAGAAACACCGCACTGCCGAAGACGGAGATCAGTTTATTGAGGATGTGAATCCTGCTGTTTTTCCAGAGAATATCGAAATTGATGATCCGCCACTGCGAAACGCCGCAGACGCGCAGGGCATTGAAAAAGTCAAGTTTCACGTAATGATCGATCCTCTCCCGCAGGAGGTCGATCACTTCGGGCATGATGAAGCCGCTCATGCATATCGACATCAGGAGAAAGATCGCCGCTTTGCCGGGGAGCATGCCGGCGGTCACCAGCGCCGCGATGCCGATATATCCGAAAAGAACCCCCACGATCTGCGGTATCGAACGGATAAGGTTCAGAAAAAATGAAAGCACGTAGAATCCGGAGCGGTTGTTCGCGCTGCCGAGACGGTGAAAAGCGAGGGTAATAACCCACGCCATCGCGAGGGTGAAAACGACGGAAAGCAGGGCGATGAAAACGGTATTGATGAAACCGTTGATGATCCGTTCGAAGGCGGGGCGGTTCAGGAAGAGATGATCCCAGATTCCAAGGGCGATAAGTGCCCCGATCCAGAAACAGAGCCATCTGCCGTCCTTGGCGGAAAGGAGTCCGGCCCCGGCCGGCCTACCGGTTTTCATAACGCCTCGATTCCCGGTGCACCAGAATATCGGTAGTGATCTCCGTCAATTTGACCGTGTAGAAAATGGCGAGCATGATGACGACCACCAGGGGGTAGTTCTTATAGAGCAACTGACGAAGCAGTTCATAGGTCAGATGGCCGTGGATGTTCAGGGCCATCTCGATGATGATCAAGCCCGTGATGAGAAACGACGCCTGTTCCTTGATGGTGGAAAGGTACTGAAACCGGGCGTTGCGGAAAATATGGTCGAATACATGACCGGAAAACCGTTTGACCGGACTGAAAACGGATCGCAGGGAGATCCCCTCCGGGCCGGAGAGGGTGTAATCGCTCCGCAGATTTTTCACCAGCGCATTTTCGACATACCCTTTTCTGCTTTCGGCCACAAGAAAAGCGTAGAATTTATTCATGTACATGATGAGCAGGCCGTTCGAAACAACCCCGAGAAGAATCATGAAAAAGGCCGAATCGGTGTTGAATTCGGTACGGATCGAGTAGGCGATGACGTAGGCGGGAGAGAAGAGCACGGCATAGGCGAGCGTCTTCACGGCGCTCCGGGCGGCGCCGATAAGAAAAAACGGGCGGCGCCTGCCGAAAAGGCTGTTCTGCCGGCGCTGCTGTTTGAGGATGAAGCGCAGCGACCCAAGCGTCTGGACGCCGTAGTAGGTAAGTGCCATGACGATCAGGTAGATCAACAGAAATTTTACGTACATTCCGGCGATTTCGCCCAAGGTGGCAATGGAGAGCCGCTTCGTCCGGTACGACGACTGCAGTGATTTGTTGAACTCATCCTCCTTGAAACGGACAAGTTCACTGATGAGCACGGCGTTGGCGTCGTGTCGCCCCGGATAATAAAGATCCATGCAGTCGGCAAGGAGCGCCCGTTCGAAGGGGTCGTTTATTGTTACTATCGGAACGTCAAGAAGCTTTTTAATGCCGGCGTATCGCCGCTCGTGAACGACGGTATCCCGTTTTTCAAAGAGGAACAGCGTTACGACCATCAGCAGCGTGACGAGGATGATGCCGAGCGCGTGTTCGATGAATTTGGCTCTCATATCGGTCATCGCGATTCTATGGTGATGGCGCCGTCGCGGTAGAGGGCCGAAAACGGTTTACCCATCAGGATATATTCAATATCGGCGAGGAGGTGACGGGTACTCGTTTCAAGTTGATTTACCGTTGCTTCCGCCCCTCTGAGTGTGTAGATATGGCGGTTCTCCGTTGATGAATAATCCCATTGCGGGATCGCTTTCCGCTGCCCGGTGATCCTGTTGAAAAAATGAAAAAGTGAGTCGTACCGTTCATTGGCGTTTGCAAGCCGTTTCATGATCCTTGTATGCAGCATGGAAAAATCCTCATGGGCAGCCCCGGTTTTTGTTTCAGGCTTCCGGAATGCGCTTTTTGGAGCATTCGACCAGCCATAGAGCGGCGGTGAACCCGGGCGGCAACAGTAGGTCGCCCCTCGCCAGCCGAAAACCCGGATGAGTGTTTCGCCCTTTTTAAGCGTGGCGACGGCGCCGCCCGCCGAGTACCCCTTGGTGAGTCGTATTGACGGGAGCGCAATGACGACCGTGTCGTGATACGGCGTGCATCCCCGATAGCGTACTGCGGATGATGCGGGAGGAAGCCCCGCCGGTTTCCCCTCGTCGTCGAGCATGAGATAGTAGACGGAGGAGAGGTGCGAAAGGCGCATCGCCTGGGTGATCTGGTCGCCCATCATCTGCCGTTCACTGAGTATTTCAAACGGGGCGTTCGGAGCGACGGCTTTTTTTTGTGCGGCGGGAAGCGGTTGTTCATACTGGTCGAAAATCTGGCATGCGGCGGGGTCGCCGATGACGATAAAATCGCTGAGGGGCGCAGCGGGCGGTTTTCCCGATGCTGCACCCAAAAACAAAAAGGGGAGAATCAGTTTCCAGTGTTTCACGGGCGCCTCATGTGGATCGAGTCGGTTCCGGAATACCGCCCCGGTGCTGCTTCCGTTGCCGGGTGCGGCTTTTACGGCATGCTATTTCTTCCGCTCCTGCCACTTTTCAATCGTCGAAAGCTGCGAGGCGGTGCCGTAGAGATCGATCGTTCGACTGTCGAACTGAGAACTGAAATAGGCCAGCGAGGGAAGCGAGAAAAGCCACCGCCCTAGCGCCAATTTCTGGTCGAGTTCGTCGATGAACCGCGCATATGCCTGTTTGTCGCCGATTTCGCGCGTCGACATGAAGTTGAAGACATGATCGAGCAGTTGGCGGAAGTCGGCGGCGTCCGGCGATTCGTCGCCGAGGTCGAGACGGAAGAAGTTTTTATCTGAAGTAAATGATTGTTCCGCGATGACCTGTTTGCCGCCGGGGTCGACGGCGGTGATGAGGTTGACTTTATAGGTTTCGAAATCGGGTTCCCGCAGGAACACGTTGTACATATCGAAGAGGAAATTGCTTCGGTATCCGCTGAAGGGAACGAGGACTGCATCGTAGTTGCCCCGGCGGATTTCGTCGTTCTGGACCGCGCTTACCCTGATTTTTCCGCCGGTAACCGCCGGGTCGTTGAGAATCTCGACCAGTTCGGAGAGCTCTTCGCGGAAGTCGGCATTGAGGCACGTCTGGATGCGGACCGTGTCGGAGAGTACTGACAGGTCGGGGCTTCCCTCCTCCTTGAACGGTATGACGATCTCTTCTTCGATATAGTACGTCGTCGTCGGAAAAACGCTGGAGTTGAGGTACTCGTCGTAGTTGTCGCCCTCGCCGCGGTAGTCGGCGATATGGCGCTGCTGTTCGGTTCCGATCCGGAAGAAACGGTTCATTACTTTCCGATGGTCGATCACGGAGCGGGCGGCGAGGCGCTGTTCGATCGACAACCGTTTGACATTAAACAACACGGCGAAGAAGCAGGTGCTTATGCTCGATTTGTAAAAGAATTTTGCGCTGTCGCGGACGATGGGAGCGATCGATCCGAACGGGGTGCTCAGCATTACGTTGATGTTGCGGTTCTTGAGCTCCGTCGAGTAGGTGCTGTTGTCGATGAAGGGTTTGAGGTGCAGCAGCGGGATCGTGGCGCCGCCGTCGGGCGTTTTATGGAAGAAGAGCTTGTCCTCGATCTCTCCTGCGTAAAGATAGGGGCCGCTTCCCGTCATATAGGCGGGGGCGTTCATGTCCGAGGTTCCGGGGATGATTTTAAACGAAAGCACCTCTTTGATATCGGGCTCGATCCACTGCCGGTCGCCGCGGAACTGGAAGGTAATCTCATTGTTTTCGTCGGGGCCGGAAAAGTCGAAATCGGGAACCGCCTGTGAAACCAGTATGTAATCCGGCGAGATGCTGCCGAGCGACTGGATGCGCCGCAGGGTAAACCGCAGGTCGTCGGCAATGAACTGTACCGCCTGTGCTTCGCTGATGGCGATTTTTTCTTTGTCCATGGTGACGGAATAGCTAGAATGCCACTTTTTGGAGGGTTTCAGGCGGACGGACACGACGCTTTTTTCGTCGATCCCCATGAACTCTCCGAGGCCGTCTTCGTAAATGATGCCGCTCGGGTTAGCCGATACGTTGAAAAGGCCGTCGAACAGCACTTCATCCATTTTATCGGCGATCGGAACGGCGCTCGGGACATGGGGATCGACGCGCGGTTTCTGATGGGCGATGTAGGGGATGATGATCCGGCCGGTAAGGTTCTTGCCGAAAAGAAAATAGTAGACGAGTCCCGCGGTGGCTGCGATGCCGATAATAAGGGAAATGACGATCGCTTTTTTCATTGTCTGCTCCTTACCTGGTTGCTGGGTTCGGGTTTCAATTTTTCTTGATGATCGGTTTCTGCACCATGATGCTCACCGGGTGCACCTTGAATGACGGGTGGGAAAAAGTGATTTCGAGTATGTTGCTTTTTCCCTTGGTCATCTGCACCGGAGTGATTTGACACTCGTATTCGTTGGCCGCGGTGGGGGCCGAAATGGTAAAACGGCCCTCGTTTTTGAGTACCTTCTTGTTGAGGGTCATTTGGTCGTACCACTGTTCCGCGGCGGCGTTCTGCGCCACTTCCTTGGGCAGCTTTATGTTGACATCGTAGACGGGAAAGTTGGCCTCGGTTTCGATATCGACATTGATACGCACCATATACCTGTTTTTCCCTCTTTTGGACGACGTGACGGGGAGCGCGAAGATTCGGCGGTACTCCTTCGGTTTAACGATCCATTTCATTGCGGTCGGGTCGCATTCGGCGATACGGATCTTGACCTTTTTATCGTTTCCCGTATAGTACCTGCCGTGGGTGACGATCGCCCGGGCCTTGAGAACGCCGTTGTCGTTGGGATTGGCCATAAAATCCTTGTAAAGGAGGCTGATCGCCTTTGAGGGGAATTCGTCGTCTTTCATTTTTACCAGGTGGGCCACGAGGTCGTTTTTCCGCTGGGCGAGCTCGCTTCGCGAACCGGATGAAAAGGTGATGTCGTAGGCGGGGAGAAAGACCGAATCGGAATACAGCGAATCGACGTTCTCGACCGTCTTGAAATTTTCTTCCACGAATTTGTTGATCCGTGCACGCGAGTACCGGTCGACCATGGTATAGAGCGAATCCTCGTACTCCTCGACGACCGCCTTTTTAATCGGCAGAATATCGACGGGATTGAGGAAGTTCTTGTCTTCGTGAAGAAGCCGGAGGTTTTTCTCCGCAAGGGGCCAGTTCCTGCCGTTCAGCGCTTCGCCGATCCTGTTTCCCTGCTCCTCGACAGACATTTTGTCAAGCGCAGCGTATTTATCGAGCAGGAAGGTAAGGTGGGACTTCTCCTTGAGAAGGCCGAGCATTGCACCGTACTCTTTCTGCGCTTTGAGGAGATTGAGGTTCGGAAGCATGGCGTCGGCCTCCTCATAGCCGGCGAGATCCGCATCGATCTGTTTTGTGAAGGCATCGATCTGATTGTTGAGGTTTTCCGAGCAATTGTAGTCGGCGTAGTCGCCGTAGTGTTCGTCGAGCTTCCCGGGCGTTTTATTTTTAACGGCCTGCGCCCGCGCGACGATCGATTTGAAGAAATCGTCGACAGGCATGTTTTTATCAGCCGCGACGGTCAGATGAATCTGCTTGAGAGAGTCCTGCGCGGCGATGAGTGCGGCGCTCCGATCGTTGAAGTCTTTGACGAATGCTGCCAGTGCCGTATACTCCGCCGGCGCGGTAATCGTCGCCGCTTTGTAAAGATCGCCCACGCGAAGCAGCTCTTTCACGAAAAACGTCTCCTCTTCGAACGGTTTGGTGTCGTTTTTCCCTTTCAATCGCTGGTTGTAAAAGGGCGGAATTTCGGTCAGCCGTTTTTCAATGATTGATTTCGCCTCGGTAACGACAGCGGGAGCGATGGCGTCTTTTCCCGAAAAAAAGGCGATAAAACTATCGACCGCCTTCACCAGTTCGAGCGGGTTGCCGCGGCAGGCCACTTCACCTGAGAAAAACTTCAGCGTTGCGAGATATGCATCCTGGAATTTCATCTCTTCTTCAATGTCGGATTTGAGTTTTTTGTAATTGAGGTAGGCTTCATCCTGTGAATTAACGATTGAAGGAGGAAAGATGCTTTCAATGGCGAGAAGCTGCTGGTAGACCTCTTCGATATTCGCACGGTGGCGGGAAACCGTGTCGATCGCTTTCGAAAAATTCATTCCTTCGAGATGCCTGCCCGGACCGATCGATTCGTAGGTTTTCCGTTCCACCCGGTTGCCGGAGAGGATCTCTTTGTAGGAAGCATGCTTGGTTTCGAATTTAAACCGCCACTGAGGGGCATAACGGTAACTGACATGGAGCGGCAAATCGGCCTTGATTCCCTTCATAATAAAGTAATAGCCGGCCTCTCCTTTCAAGACCGGAAACACACTGAGCGTGTCGATCTCCGATTCGTCGGAAATCATGCTGCCCGGCGTTTTCTTTTCAATCAGCTCCTTCGTCAGGTAATTAATGAATGTTTTTTTCTCTTTGTTGGAAATGACAAGGTAGAAATTATCCTCCTGCGGCGCAGGAAAGAGGATGAAATATTTCTTCTCTTTCTTGAGCATGAAATCCTTTTTATTCTTCTTGAGTTCGATATACCCCTTTTCCGCAGGGGAGAGCTCCGGTTTCGGCTGCAACTGTTTGTAGGGTGCGCAAACAAGAAAAACAAGAAAGCTGCTTACAACAAAAAGACGTATTTTCATCAAACTACCCCCTTCGAAGTTATGCGGGCATGGTTAGATTATAATCATTTTTAACACGGTTATTTTTACTAATATAATGAGTGGGCTTGCCCGGATGGTAGGATTTCGGGGAATTTTAAGGGAAACGGGGCGGAGGTGTCAATTTTCCTCTCTCCCATGTATGCGACCCGGGATCCGTCTGTACGAGCGGACGATCTCAGGAAGGGCGCGGTCATAATAACACCGTCAAAATAAATATAGTGATTTCTCTGGCATTATTCTTTAAATAAAGATATATTAGTTAAACAGTATTTTAAAATGAAAAGCCGTATGTCCTCTCATTCACTGCATTATACCTCCTCACAAGAGTTCTTCAAGTGAAAGCAGATCTCTACGGTTATTCGCGGCTGTATACCGTTGGTATTTCCGGATGTTTTTCAAACAATACTATTCGATATACCTTACATTTTTTTCCCTTTGTACGATAGTGTTAAGGAAAATCGAAGATACACTTTAATCTTTCAAGGAGAAAGGATATATGGCACAAAAGCTCTATATCGGCAATTTGTCGTTCAATGCTACGGAAGAGGGCCTTCGTACGCTGTTTTCGCAATACGGAGAGGTTACATCGGTATCGCTCGTGACCGATCGTGATACCGGACGTCCCCGCGGTTTCGGATTCGTCGAAATGGAAAATGCCGAAGCTGCGATCGCCGCTTTGAATGAAAAGGAATTCGAGGGCAGGGTGATGAAAGTCGACATAGCTCGCGAGCGTGCTCCACGGGGTGATCGCGGCGGTTTCAACCGGGGCGGCGGAGGGAATTTTCATGGCGGAAAACGGTTCGGCAATAAAAATTACCGACAGGACAGGTCGTGGTAATTTTTTTCCACAAAAACACGGACTTGTTTTATAAAGGATAGTAATCAGGCTTACCGGTAGTCATAGAACAATCGGAGACGCGGCGGCGCATGAAGGAGTGCCGGTCTTTGCGAAGAGGGCCCTGTAAAGTGGGCGTGCGCGCGGGAATCCTTTCAGGCGGAAAGGTGCAGAATCGGCGACGAATGCCGGCGGTATGCTGTTGTATCGTACCTCCCCGCAGCCGGCATTTTAACGGGGCGGGGGGAGCGTAATAAGTAATAAACTGATCAATCGGAAAGAGACATTCATATGCCTGGTGATATTTTTGTAGGAAACCTTCCACACAGTGCTACCGAATCACAGATCGAGGAACACTTTAATCCGGCTGGACGGGTCCATTCCATTCGTATAATGACTGATCGAAAAGGAAGATCGCGCTGTTTCGGTTTCATTCAGGTTGATAACCCCGACGAAGCGGTAATGAAATTCAATGATAAGGAGTTTCAAGGACGCAAATTGCGGGTCTCCCGGGCTATTCCGGAAATGTCCTATCGCCCCCCCTTTCAGCGTTTCCGTCGCGGGGGGCGTTAAACCGCGGGGCAGCACCCTGTATCTCAATGAATGGTATGTGTCGGAGGCGATTCGGCGGGAGCTTGAATCGGGCATCGCGGTTGCCGTAGGAGGGGGACCGGTGGTGCCGTGTGAAGGCGATGCGCTCCCGGATTTTTGAAGCGTCGCTGTTGCCGTGAGATGAACCGGGATGTTTCCTGTCGCGTTACCGGTAGAGGGCGTTCGACACATTTTCGACTGCTGCGTCAAGCGCCTGGTCGAGGGCGCTGCCGATGAGTGACGAAGAGAA
Source organism: Chitinispirillaceae bacterium (assembly GCA_016927235.1). Lineage (GTDB taxonomy): Bacteria > Fibrobacterota > Chitinivibrionia > Chitinivibrionales > Chitinispirillaceae > JAFGNB01. The sequence continues at coordinate 8,643 of JAFGNB010000338.1, read as the reverse complement.
ATCGCCGTTTTCGAGATCAAACGTCTTTTTACCGATGGTATTCCACGAGTTTTCAGTGTTCTTCTTGCCGGTCCGTTCACCGGTAACGGTTCCCGTGTAAACCATGACCTTTTCCGCAGCGTCGAAAATCGACAGATCGATGTTGATCCGGCCGCTTGAACGTTCGTAGTAGTCGTCAGCGCCGACGGTGATCTCGGCATGGTTGATAATATCGAATAACGTGAAGGTTCCCGATATGACGAACCGCGCTTTCGTCTTTGCCGCGGCGTCGGCGGGGGTGGAGCAGGGCGAATCGATCGCCGTTATATTCAGGCTGCTGTATGCGGAAAGGAGCCGCCGGGCGAGCATTCGCGGCACGGCATGGCCGATATCCCACGCACCTCTGTATTTTGATTCATTGGTAAACGGCAGGATGATGCATTTTTCATCCATCTTGCCTGAAACGAGGAGCCGGTCACGCCTGCTTTGCGCCAGATGCGCCGCAACCTCACCATCAATAACGTCGCGGGGGACCCATAAACGCAACGAGTCGAGATCGGCGTCGAGGAGCGCCGACATAACGATCGGATCGGTCTCCATTTCGATAACGGTTTTACCCGGTGCACCCATGAACGCCGAAACACTCTTTTTAATGCATCCAACCCGTATTGTACCGCAGAGTACCTTGACACTGGTGGTTCCGGTTTCCGGTTCAACGTCGACTGCAAAGGAGGTCCCCCGGATGGTGATGACGGAGGTGGGCGTATACATCCGGATCTCTTCCCGTTGTTTCACCGGCAGCACATTTTTAATAACGAAGAACACACTGCCGACGAATACGGTCGCATAATTTATGAGGGTACTTTTTTCCCGGTCGGCTCCTATATTAACTAGGATTTGTGTCCCTCCGCGCATATACGCTGCCGTTTTATCGGGCCAGCGCAGCCGGCCGACGCCGCCCTGAATGATACGGACAATATCGTTATTAAATAATTTTTCGTCCTGCTTGATGGATACCCATTGTGTGGATCCGGCCCGTTGTACTTCGGCGCTTCCGGAAAGCGAATCGAGGATCACTGCCGGCCCCGCACTTCGTGCGGAAAAGGTTGAGAATAAGATACTGCCGTAGAAAAGAACCGTTTGGAAATGATGTCGCATGCGCTATTCCTTTGATGCGGTTAAATCCCGTGTGGAGGCGGCGCCTGCACGTGCCCTTTCCCCACTCGCTATTGGCAAGCGTTCCCTACATTATATCGCCGCATTCGTGATTGTTCAAGCCTTGTGCGTGAAAATACCCAGGACGGGCTGCTTACCATCGCGGCATGAACACCCCGCTCCAGATGCTGCTCCCGCCGGAGATTTTCACGATGAAGGCCGATCGGCCGATAGCGTTATATGGTAAAGCGATGCGGTCGTCGTCTGCATCCGGGACACACCGGCCAAGTGTTTTGCCGGTCAGAGCGGAAAGCTCCACCGTCAGTTTGGAAGCGTTGAACCGGCGTGAATCGATCAGGAGCGTTGTGTGGAGCAGCTTCACGGGAGAAGCGCCGACGGCTTGAGGGCCTGAGGAGCGTCCGGTAACTGCAACGGGTTCTTTGGCGATCACCACGTCCCCGGCGTCGGGGAGCACCTGGAACATGAGATGCTTTTTCGAATTGACAGTTACGATGGTGTCTTTGACCTCTTTGCCGCCCTGGATAACATACACGTTTGTCCAGCCCTCGGGAAGCGGGCGGCGGATCGAGAGAGGGTAGTTGAAAATGGAGTCCGGAAGGTTGTCGGTGACGGCAACGGTGATGCTGTTGTCGCCGGTGGACTTGACGGAAACCGATACGGCGTCACGTTCTTTGATGTAGCGCGCGACGTTGCCGAAGGTTTCAACCCAGAATTTATCGCGGTTACGGTTGAGGTAATCGATATGATTCCCGAGCGAGGCGGATGAAGTCCAGGCCCAACTGTGATCCTGCTGGTCATCGATTCCATGATGAAGATAAACTCCCCATCCGTTGCCGCTTAAGGCCGATTGCGCATAGGCATCCAGATCGGTTTGCGCGCCGCTCTGACCCACCACCAGCGACGGGATGTTCCTGAAATTCGCCGGAGTCTTTTCCGCAGGTCCGCCGCCGCAGCCCCTGGCGACGATATAATATTTGTCAACATCCGTCACGGGAGCGGGGAGGTTGCAGTTGGGGTAGATGAGGGAAACGCACAGTTCGCCGGGGACATTCGTCCTGATCGCCTCCTGGCTTCTCTTCATTTCGTCGTCGTTGATGGTGGTGGGGTGCGTGACGCTGTGGCTCGCTATTTCGTGTCCTTTGTTAAACGCGGCATTCAGCTTGTCCCATCCCGGAAACATGCCGCCGCTGGTAACGGTACCGAGAGTCATTTTAAACCCTTTCGCATCGAATAACGGCATAGCTTTTGAAAACTGCTTCGGCGTGCCGTCATCAAACGTATGCGATACCGCCGCCCGGCAGAAATTTTCCCAGGTTCCCACTTCATACGGCGATTCCACGGCTGCGAAAACGAAGCCGGTGAATGCGGCGACCAGATGAATTACTGCACACTGTCTGAAAATTGTTACCTTCACACGTCTCCCCCTGTCGAGATCCGGATGGTAAAGGAGGTTCAATTACTCCATGCTATAAATACATTCGAAATTATCTTCCTCTATGAAAACATACGTTATGGAGATTGAGAAAGATTGTTTTTTTATGTTCGGTAGTATACGGGATTTGAGAAGATAATAGATATTAACATGTTTATATTGAGAAAGAAACAGCAGTATCCGCCGCCGGATCGGACGTGGTTTTGCCCTGTCTGTTGAAAATTTCCTTTCGCATATAGTGTGTACTCGAAGTGCTGATATATAAAATAACCGTATTGTGATCACTATCACATTCAGGAGATGCTTTTTTCATTATTTTAGATGTCATGAAATAAAGAGCCTCCTCAACTGTAACGTGGAAATCGGCCCGGAGTGGAGACGGCTTGGTTATATTCCGGAGACGGTACGTTTTTTTCGGGTACGCAGTACCCGTTTCCGTACAAAAAACCTTTTGAAATGAACCGATATCTGGTTATATTATACGATTATTTTAAACCGCAGGAGTGCACGGACGTATGTCATGCAGGAAATGGTTACTTCTTTATAACCTTTTTTTTGTACTTCTCGCCATATTATTGCGCTGCGTTCTTCCGGATAATCCGAACGATTCCTCAAACACCTCGGTAAGTATTGTACTGCGCTCATCCAGATGGAATGAGAACAGCAATTTTCTTGAGGATACGGCTGGAAATGTCATTCATATCGGCGCTGCAATGTTCCTTTCACAAAACATCGATTCAATCGCGTTTCAAATACAAGAGGAGGGAGAACCGGTTTTTGATACCGTGTTCAGGGATTTTCAATCATTGAATCGGGATACGGTGTGGAAACAGATGGTCTTTTATTCCGAGGGGAACAAGATCGTTACCGTAACACCCTATTCTTCCCTTGATCTATCTCCGGTAACGGCGATGATCTCGATAATCGGCAAGGATTTTCCCGTGAATCATGCACCGGTCATTTCCATAACCGGAAATACCGTTATTACACCGAAAGAGACATGCTCATTGACGCTTCAACTGAACGACAGTGATGAAGACCAGGAACTGAACGTTTTCATTTCAGGAATCCATTCGGGCTATCATCTGCAGGATAAAGTTCATTTCACATGGACTGCGCCCGACGGATTCATCGGCAACGATACGGTTGTATTTATTGTTATCGACAATGGTCTGCCGCCAATGTCCGATACCGCGTGGGAAGTTATTACGGTAACAACAACACCGCACGCACCGCGGATAGAGGTTATCGGCGATCATACACTCATGCCCCTTGAGACCTGTTCCCTTACCGTCAGGGTATCCGATGAAGATTCCAGCCAGGAACTGACGATTTCCATGGATGGTGAACCGGAAGGAGCGGAATTGATTGACGATTCGATTTTTGTCTGGACGATTCCCGCCGATTTTACGGGTCGGCAGGTCGTTACGTTCACTGTTGAAGACAATGGCGTGCCGTCGTTGAGTACCTCCGTTGAAGACACCATAACGGTTTCGGCCGAGGGGGTGAATCACGCTCCGCAGTGGGATGTCGGAACACTCGAGCTCACCATCGAGGATACCGACTTGTGCACGTTGGAACTTCCGACTATATGCAGTGATGAAGACGGCGATCTGATCAGTTATTCACTCGTTTCCGGCCTGCCGTCCGGCGATACGGTCATTGAGAACACCTATCGTTTTCAGGCGACTTCGGAAGCGATCGGATCGTATGATGTCAGGATTGTCGCATCGGACCCGGAGAGCGCAGCCGACACCCTTGTTATCGATCTTTCCGTTGTTTCATCCTCCACGCCTGATACAACCCCCCCGACCCTTGACATTGTGGCGCCGGAGAAGGACAGCAGCGTTGTCAATACTTCATCAACAACCGTTTCCGTTGAAGCGACGGATGAGAGCGACATCGCCTCGGTTGTCTGCAGTTTCGAGAGCGAAGATGTTGATGTTACGGCGGAGGATTCTATTTATTCAGCAACAGTGAGTGGCTTGGCAGCCGACGAATACAACACGTTCCGTTTTATCGCCACGGATGCTTCGAGCAACGGCAACCGGGAGACGCTTTTCGTCACCGTGTATTACGGTCCGACGATGACGGATAAGGAAAAACCGGTCATGCGCCGGAGAACTCCCTCAATGGACAGCATTTTGATAAGTTCCTCTTCGACGACGATATCGATTGTGGCGACGGATGAAAACGACATCGCCTCCGTCGTATGCAGCTTCGGCAGCTCGAGCCCGGAGGTTACTGCAGCGGACTCCATCTATTCGGCAACCGTCACCGGACTGGCTGCGAACCAGTTCAATACGATCAGGTTTATCGCCACCGATGCGTCGAGTAACGACAACCGGGAGACGCTTTTCGTCACCATATATTATGATCCAACGATGACCGACAATGTCGCGCCTATTTTTGAACGAGTAAACGGGCCCATATCCGGGTCCATTGTAACATCCGCATCCGTCACGCTCGTCTATACCATTACCGACGATAACGGCGTTGAGGACGTCTACTGGACGCTTAACGGGACACGTATGGACGATCTGACCGCCGGCGGCACCGATGACAATGAATACTCTTTCACTGCGACACTGCGGTCGCCCCCTCACGGCAACAGTATCGTGATTCACGCGCAGGACATGTCCAGCAACCACAACTCGGGATCAGAAACCATAACGCTCAATTATAATCAGCCTCCCGTCGGTACAGCGCAGACGGTATCGACGCCCCGCGCCACGCCGCTCTCCATTACACTTGAGGGAACCGATCCTGAAGATGATCCGCTCTCGGAATGGACCGTAGTCACCGGTTCTTTTCATGGAGCAATCGGGACTTCCCGGCCGACGTTTACCTATACGCCCACCGGGAATTACGAAGGCAAAGACAGCCTCACCTTTACCGTTTCCGACGGAACCAGCACGAGCGCTCAAGCGAAGGTCGTCATAACCGTGACGGCGAATAATGTCGCACCGTCGATTGTGACACAACCTATAGCGACCCCGGTCGACAAGGGCAATTCAGCAACCTTCACCGCAACCATCAACAGCGATGTCTACCCGGCGCCGAATTACATCCGGTGGGTTCATAACAATACTGATACCGTTTCGGGTGCCACGGGACTGACGTTGACCTTGATTGCCGATGAATACGCCGATTCGGGAAACTACAAAGTGGTCGTCCGCAGCTCCGCTTTTCCGACGACCCCGGCTGTTTCAAACAATGTAAAATTGACCGTGGTCGATGTAGTCAAACCGCAGATTACGCTCAACGGCAGCAGCACCGTTACCTTGAACAAGGGCAGTTCGTGGACCGATCCCTCGGCAACGGCAACTGATGATAAGGACGGTTCGATCACGCCGGTCAGAAGCGGGGATTTTAATATAGACATTCCCGATACCTATACCCTCACCTACACCGCGACCGATAAAGCGGGGAACTCAGATTCCGTTAGCAGAACCGTCACCGTGGTGCCGGTGTGGGAGCGGTTTGGTCCGGCGGCCGCCGCTGCCGATATAACGTCTCTTTTCGTACTGGGTGCAAATGAAGTACCCCATGTTGTACAGGAGGAACTAGAGGGGGAAGATAATCAACTGGTTTTGAGGAAATTAAACACCAGTGGAAGTCTCGTCTGGGTTGGTGCATTGTACGGGCAATCGCATAACGGGCTGTCACTTGCGGTGGGAAGCGACGGGAGCACACTGTTCGTGGGTACGACACAGGGAATAGATTCACATAATGGCACTTACTTTAGTTCTGTTGATGATGCGGGCTGGGTTTCGGTAGGAGGGTATGGTTTACATATCGGCACCGGCAACACACCTTATATCGCTGCAATGCATCCTACAACTTTTGCCATGCGTGTCTGGCGGTTGAACAGTGGAACGTGGGAGGTGGTCGGCAGTGATGTTGCAGTGCCACTCGGTGCGAACGGAAATGTGAGTGACAACAAATTCTATCTGACGTCCGACGGGGGTGTGTACACAATCGGCAGTGATAATAGCGACCCGGGTGTATCGGTAGCCAGCCTTAGCGGTTCATTGTGGAATATTGAAAAAATAAGTAATGCAAGCGGAAGCAACTTTAAAATTGTTGCAGCCGGCAGTACCCCGTATGCATCGTTTTCAGACGGCACCGATTATTTTCTCTATCAGAAAGTCGGCAGCACATGGAGTACAACGACAATGTCATCCTCGGGAGTTGCTGCAAGTTCATTCGATATGGCTGTTTCCCCGTCGGGAACACTCTATGCGGCCCGGCTGGAAGGATCGAATGTGATCATTAAAAGGCGTGTAGGGTCGTCGTGGCAGAATGTTCCATCGACCGGCTCTGCAACGGCATTCACCACAACAAGCGGGAGCTATATCCAGATCCTTCCGGGAACCGCCTGGTGTTATGCGATTGTAAAAACATCCAGCCAATGGATTGTCTGGAGAATCTCATTATAGCAATTCAGGGAGTATCGCAAAATTGTGCCTTGAACCACCGGCACCGGTGGCTATTTTGACTCCTCCATCCGCAGCCGCTTCGAGGTATTCCCTGCAGATGAACCGGCTTCCCTGATCCGTATTGTACATTTCCGCCCTTACATATAAATAGGCCGGTCTCAAAAAGCAGCAATACGGAACTGAATCTTCATACCGGTTCGGATACCATGTAGGCCTCTAAAGTTCCTGTACACAAAAAGTATACGAAATCTGGCAAAAAACGGCGGAAAGACGTAAAAATCTACACCAAATTTTTCTATATTATTGTTGAAATACTGGAGTCTTCAGGGGGGATTCCGGTATTTCTATTATTTTCGGCCTACGTTAGTTTTTCTTTCTTAAAATGGGGAGGCGTTCATGGTACGTATGATGTGGTGGCCTTTATTGGCGGGGGCTTTGGTAGCGTCTGCTTCCACCGATGTCTCACTTAAGGGAACGGTTAAAGACGGCAGCGGAAAAGCGATTTCCGGTGCAGTTGTGATACTGGCAAAAAAATCCACTCTGAAGGATACCACCGATGCACAGGGAATTTTTGAACTTGTGACCTCGGTCGGGGTGGCAACGCCTTACGCCATTTCAATTCCGCCATCATCACGGGTAACAGGAACCGGCAACATGCTTCAGTTTTCGTTGACCGGTACGATTGAGCAGGGCAACATCGCCATCTTTTCAAGCAGCGGCCGGCAGGCGGCATCAATCGATCTGGGAAGGTGCGTGGAAGGGAACCATACTGTTGCGCTTCCCGACCTTATTCCCGGTTTCTATGTCATGCATATGACCATCGGGGAGGAAATTACCACCAGAAAACTGATGAACACCGGAAGCGGCCTGTATATAAGCGATGCCGCAATCGAAACAGGGTCGGGTTTTCGTGCAAAGAGTTTCGCTGCAGCAGCACCGGTCGACACCCTGATTGTCAGCAAGGCGGGATATACCACCGCCAAACAGGCACTTACCACCTATACCAAAAGCGACATCGCAATTGTCCTGACCGAGGAGGTCGTCGGGGAGTGTGTATTGCCGACATTGCCCGATCCGTCAGGCCTCACCAAAGTGAACGATAAGCTTCCGGATCCATTCATGTTCTATGACGGCACCAGAATGACAAAAAAATCCCAATGGCAGTGCCGTCGCAAGGAAATTCTGGCCATGGCCCAGAAGTATATCTATGGTCCGACGCCTGAGGTGAATCCTGCGGACGTCACCGGAACCATATCAGGCGGCACTGTTAGTGCCAATATAAAGGTTAATGGATCCACCAAATCGGCTAATTTCAGTATTGGCAGCAGTGGAAAGATTTTAAATGTTTCTTATGGAAGCGGTCTTACTCCGAGTGGTACCAGAAACTGGAATATCCAAAATAGCCAGATGGACAGTTATAATACTACCATTCAGAGTATTTACGGTTCGAAAGCGGGATGCCGGGTAATGGCCGCTGTATGGGCGGTGAATGTCGTTTGTGCAGTTATCAAGAAGAATTCCAATTCCGGTATCGATTATGTCATGACGACAGGATGTTCCGCATCCGCAAAATCGGCATTTGTTACGGGGGCATTCTGCGAAGGTGTTGATCTG
>JAFGNB010000337.1 GCA_016927235.1 Chitinispirillaceae bacterium | reverse complement strand
TTGCCGCTCGCTATTTCCGAGCGGCCGACGCCGTCGACCAGCAGGACGAGGGAAATAGCGGTCTCGTTGGTTGTCCGGGTGATGGTCGCTTCCCGCATGGAGTGGCTCCTTTATTGGTTGAAAAATCGTTGCATCGATTGCAACAGCAGTCTGTTTTCATCGGGTGTGCCCACGCTGATGCGCAGACAGCCTTGTAGCATCGGGTATGCCGAGACGTCCCGTACCAGGATGCCGTCGGCAAGCAGCGCATCGAAGAGCTCCTGTCTGCGGCTGGTGCGGACGAGGATGAAATTCGCTGCGCTCGGATAGACGGTGATGGGCAGGGTGGAGAGAAAATCCATGCAGACCGTACGTTCCTCTACGATCAACCGTAAGCTCCCCGTCAACTCACTGCGATGCCGCAGCGCCGTCCTCGCCACATACTCCGAGAAAAAATTGATATTGTACGGCAGTTTGATCTTGTTGATCTCCCTGATAACCTCCGGCGATCCGGCCATGTACCCGATACGCAGTCCCGCGCCGGCGAACGCCTTCGAGAAGGTCCGGGTGACGATAAGGTTCGGATACTCGGCGATGAACGGCATTGCACTGAACCCGCCGAACTCCACATACGCTTGGTCGAGAATCAAGAATCCGCGATGTTTTTTGAGAATCGCCCGTATTGACGCCTCCCCGAGCGTCGTTCCGGTGGGATTGTTCGGTGAACAGATAAGCAGCGGGGCCTGCGGTCTTCGTTCGATCGCCGCAAGGATCGCGGAAAGATCGAATTGAAGGTTTTTATCGAGGAATATCGTTTCGCTTCCCGCTCCAACACCTTCGGCCAGCAGATGGTAAACGGTAAAACTCGGCTGGCAGAGAATAACCGGCTCTCCCTTTTTCGCAAGTGCAAGCATAAGCACGAGCAGCATCTCGTTCGAACCGTTGCCGGCAATGATGCAATCGGGCGATACCCCCGCATACTCGCCGAGCAGCGCTTTCAACTCCTCGGGAACAAATGGCGGATAGCGGTTCCAGGGCCGTTCAATACAAAAGCGGGCGATCTCCTCCTTGATGGGACGCGGCCAATCGCACGGGTTTTCGTTCTGGTTGAGCTTGACGGCAACCTCCCGCACCTCCAGATGATACGCCTTCTGCGCCCTGATCGCGGGAGTGATCAGGGCGAGCGTCTCAGGTAACTCCATAGTGTTTGCGAAGGCTTTCGGCAAGCGTGGTGATTTTTTTCTCCAGTTCGTTGAGTTCCAGCATGAGGTAAAACAGCAGCCCGAGAGTACCGACCAGCGCGATGATAAAAAAAACAGTCCACATGGGTCCTCCGGCGATAAAATACAACAGGAAAGATGCGAAAGGTTATTTTATCAGGTATATTTAAAAGAAATAGTTTGAACACCGCAATTAAGGCAAGCGACCAATATTGTAGATGGAATTATAACTCTATCAGGGAGAAGAATAATGAAAACCCTTACATGGTGTATGGCTCTGGTAGTTGCAGCCCTGCTGTGGTCGGCATCGGCGGAAACGAAGACCGTGATCTTTCAGCAGGGGCTCGATGGGTATGACGGCTGCACGGACAAGGAACTGCGTGATCCGGCGAAAAATTATGGAAGCGGGCCTAAGGAGACGGAACTTCTGCTCAACGGCTACTGACCGGGCTGTCCCTATGCCCGTGCGGCATTACGCTTTGATCTCAGTTCGATTCCCGCAGATGCGGCAGTTACCTCTGCAAACTTTGAAGTCTATGCGCTGAGGTATATCGGCGGTTCCCAGACCGGCGACTATTCGGTATTTAAAATTATACGTGCCTGGATTGAAGAGGAGGCGACGTGGGAAAATGCCTCGAATGACCAGAAATGGTCGAAGGGCGGAGGCGACTATGAATCAAAAGCAATCGCGAAAGTAACCTCCTGGCCGCGATCCAACGGTAAAACGTGGGTTTCTTATAATGTGCTTGCCACGGTACAGGAGTTCGTGAAGAGTCCAGCTACCAACTTCGGTTTTATGCTTGTTAACACCAGAATGTCCCAGGAAATGGATGTCGCTTCTTCAGAATATAAAACTTCCGAACAGCGTCCGAAACTGACAATTACCTATGATTATAATGGAACGACCGGCATCGTCCCAAGGGCCGCATCGGCAGCGGCACCTAAAGGAGTGACCGTTCTTTCGCAGCGCCGCGGGATTCATCTGCTGAGCAGCGCCGGATCATCGATTGTCACGGTCACTGTTGCACGACCGGACGGCAGATGCCTGTACACGGGCGGTATTGCTCCCGGCGGAGAGAAGCTTTTGACAGGGTTGAATCCGGGAGTTTATATTATCACCATGCGCTCGAAGAGTCGTTTGCGCAGCACGAGCGTAATGATAATGCCCTAGCGTAAGAACCGTTCTCAATAATGGCAAAAAAAATATTTTATAGCACGCGTACGGAGGTGCGTAGCGCGTGCCTTTTATTTTTATCCGTTGCGTCAATTATCGTCGCGGAGCCGGGCGTCACCCTTTCCTCGGTGCCGCGGTTTACTGCCCGCGACATCAACAACAGTCTCGTTTCCATTGACAGTCTCATCGCCCGCGGCCCCCTGATCGTCGACTTTTGGGCAACGTGGTGCGCGCCCTGCATAGCGGAATTCAAGGTAATAGAAAAAATCGTCAAGAAAAACAAGGATAAAAACCTGACCGTGCTTGCGGTGAGCGAAGACGGCCCCTCGGAGGCGGCGAGGGTCAAACAGATGGTCAGGATGAAAAAATGGCCTTTTATCGTCGTCATGGACAACGGCAGAAGCATTGCGCAGAAATTCAACGTCACTGCGCTACCCGCACTGTTTTTAATCGGAAGTGACGGCAAGATCCATATGCATACCCGAGGATTCGTTCCCGGCGACGAAGCGAAACTCGAAGAGAAACTTCGTGGCCAGCCGGCCGACGAATAAAATGAAAATACGTCCGTTGCTTCCTGTTGCTTTTCTAATAGGAATCTGCAATCATGCCGGAGCGGTCGATTTTCCCGACATCCCCAACATCACCGCGTCCGGATTCAACGAGCTGCGGTTTGCCGATGGATACGACATCTCGGGTGGTTCTCAGCGCCTCTGGAAGTATCTCACGAATACCACCGATGTACGGGTGGGAGTAGGCGGTCTCTACCTGAAAATGCGGTTTGACGTTGAGGAGCCGAGCCTGGGCTACAATCCGCCCGAGCCGGTGTACCGCGAGTATTTCAGCCGCCGCACCATCGGACTCGAGATTAATCCTTTTTTTATTGAAGCGGGGCATCTCAGTACCCAGTTCGGCCGCGGTCTCACCCTGAGCCTCAAGGAAGACCGGGAAATAGAGCGGTATTCGCTGCTCGACGGTGTTTACGGCCAGCTGCGATACTCCTGGGTGACGCTGCAGGGTATTGCCGGACGTCCCGTCGATCAACGGAACCATCCGGTTGAGCTGCTGGATGTCATCGAAAGCAGTGAATACGATCCCCCCGATACCATCCTTGTGCTCGATGAAGCGGATGCACGCTTTCGTAACCTCATCGCGGGTCTGTACACGGAGGCATTTTTCCCTGTTGACAAGGCGCCGTTTTCCATTCTCTCGTCGGGATCGATCGGCGGGGGCCTTGTACGCTATAACTCGAACGTCATCCGCCCATCATCCGTTCCCAACCCCGACCCCGAACACCCCTTATGGTATCAGAACCGTACCTCTCTGTACTTCCCTTCCGTCGCGCTCAATATGGCACGCGGCGACTTCGGTTTGTCAGCGGAGCATGCCTGGATGCGGGGAGCGGTACACGAATTACATGACTTGTCGGATTCCGGCAGGGGCGTATTCGATTCGGTGTATACGAAACCGAAAGGAATCTCATCCTATATTTCGATGAATGCGCAGCTCTTCGGGGTCTCACTCCTTGCGGAGTATAAAAATTATTATTATAGGAAATGGGAGGCTTTTTCCCGCAACGAAGTGGACCGCGATATGAATGAGAAAGCTTCCGAAGCCTATAAAGAGGTTTCCGCGTTTCTCATTCCACCCTCAGTGCGCTACCAGCACTTCTGGCACCTGCTCAACAAGCATCTGCCTTCCAATTTCATGGCGGATATCATCGGGTACAAATTCATGCTGAACTGGGCGCCTACGGCTTCGTCCATGCTTACGGCTGATTTCAGTTTCGGCGGTCCTCATGACCATGACAGCCATATCAGGCTTCAAAAAGAGAGTAGTTACTGGGAGGCCTACAGTGAATGGGCACAGGAGCTGGGAGATCGACTCAATCTCAAGGTCGGAATCGACTACGGGAAAGTGGATCCCATTGAGTGGCCAAAGGTTACCTTTCGTACGCTTGCATGCGATGTCAGTGCCGGGCCGTTCGGGGAGAGGCACTCCTTCGGTCTGGTCCTTGAGAGCCAGCTTAACGACAAACCGTTCCTGGCGGAGAAAGACAGTGCAGCCCTCATGGACCTGATTTTAAGAACGGTTCCCGCGAATACCCTAGCGACGTACAGTACCTATGAAGACACCCTGGTGTTCGGCGATCTTCTCGTTCCCGAGAGTGAACGGTCCCGCTACCAGCAATATGCATTCAATTTGCTCGCGACACTGTCATACCATTTGTCCCCCTGGCTCTCCCTGGCGATAACATTAGAGCATGAGATGTTGCTTTTTAAGAGTGATCCCTCTCCCTCCATTGTGACGAACATTCTGTCGGAAACGTACAATTATGGATCAATCGGCATGAACCTCAAACCCACCCCCAGCCATACGGTCACGATCGAGTACGGCTCGATGAGCGGAGGGAAAAAATGTACGATGGGAACCTGCGTGGACGTGCCGCCTTTTAAGGGATTCAAACTGACACTGGTCAGTGTATTGTAAACGGCGGGTCCCTCCTCCCTGCCGGATTATCTCTTGTCAATGCGCTATTTTTACCGTCGCGGCCGTCACCTTCGTTCCCGCAGCGCAGCGGCAGACGTAGACTCCCGCAGCGAGCCGACCCGTGTAAAAAGAATCCGTATGGGTTCCCGGACGACGCATTGTCGGCCCGTGCGACCGGATCAGCCGTCCACGCGTATTGAAAAGTGCCAGTTCGACCGTCTCCGTGCGATCAATCGAATAGGTGACATTCAACAGGGAACGTGACGGCAGTGGATGCAGTTTCAGGTGCGATGAAAAAACGGCGGGCACTGTTTTTCCAGCGATTCGTCCTGCGGCGGCAACCGGTGCATAACTGATGCCGTCAAACCATGTGCGTTTTTCGTCACCCTCCTGTTCGAAGGAATGGCCGTCACCTGTAATATGGTCATCGATGAAAATCCAGACAAGCTCCCCGGCTGCGACGGTATCCCGACCCGCATACGCCTGATACAGAAACAGCGTGTCGCCGATATTGACTAACGGCGGCGCGTCGTACTCATCGGTATTCACCGTGCGGCACGCCATCTGACGGAAAATCTGGAGTGAGATCGGCGACAGGCCGGTACTGATCTGCCAGTCCGAACGGGTATCCGGTTTCCCCCAGAAATTCGCCCAGAAATCATAGATCCCCGCCTCGGCAACAGCAACCCCTTCTTTGATAAGCGGAGCGTCTTCACCTTCAGCTTCTTCCGCCGAAACAAGCACCGTCTGGTTGTTACCGTAATCGGGGCGTTCATGCCAGCGGTGATCCGAACCTCCGGTAGATTCGTCCAGCGACAAATCAAGCGAATCCACCCCGCAGCCGATGAGGCAATTGTGCCTGCCGGCATCGACATAGTCTTTTTTACCTGTCGTTTCACCCTCGTGATCAATAGCGCCCACGATGGCGGCATCGTACTGTTGCGCGGAGAGGCGACTGCCGCGCAACCAGAGAAGCGCCGTGTTGTTGATGTCCCATTTCGGAACGACGGGATGAAAGTTGTCGCGATCGGAATTCCATGTAATCGGCACCCATTCCCATGTAGCGCCTTGATCGCCGGTCATGCCTTTAAACAGCTCATACACGCCGAGTAATGAATCATTGCGGGGGGAGCGGATCGATGAGAGGTAGACGATGTTTTTGTCATGCGGATCAAGGGCCGCCGACCCGGCATCCTCCTGTTCCACGGCGTCGGGTTTGAGACCCGTTTTTCCGAGCATGACCCGTTTCCACTCCTTTCCGTCAAATCGGCAGTAGACGAAACAGTAATCGGGATTCGTCGCCCGATCAGCACCCTCCCGGTCGCCGCCGATACGGGCAAGGACAACTGCCGCGACCGTGTCGCCGCCGTAGTATTGCAGGTCAAGGTTCCGGCAGGGCCGTATCGCATCATCGTCCAGTACCGTGCCGTCAGAAAGCACTTCCGTCAGTTGATCCGGCTGCGGGACGGCGAGCGTATCGAAAATCGATGCGTCGATCACCGAACCGACCGAATTGTGGAGTGCGTTGTCTCGGATATAACCGTGGTAGAGATTTGACGGAGTAGTATCTCCATGATATTCGGTCACGACAACATCGATTCGTTCGACGCCGTTTCCGCGATACGTGCAGAAACTCTTACCCGGTTCAGCATTCGCGGATGGGTTCAACAGATGGCCGCCGTAGCTCCAGGCAACGCCGCTGTCGTCCGATACCATCAGATGGGCGCTCCCGTCACTCCCGCCGACGAAGTTATACATCCGTTGTTCAGAAGAGAGATATTCCGGATTCGAATAGGCAATCGGGAGATTGACGACTCCCGCCGACTCAATGGACCAGTCAAACCGCATGACTTCGTTCCACTCCACCCAGAACCCCTCTTCGGCAATGCGGTAATATGAACCAATATCCCTGAAATAGGGGGCGAACAGTGCAAGGTACCCGCCGTCGGGGCGTATGACGAATGCGGGCGACTGGCGTTCGTCGCCGAGGAAACTGTCAGGGTCGCCGGTGCGCAGCGTATCCCATTCCACTGCTCCCGTCGTGAGATCGCAAAGAACGACTTCCACATTGCCGGCCCGCTCCGCACCCGCAACACCAAGGCTGCAAGCGACCGAACCGGCCAGCAGCCTGTTTTTTTCGATATCGATAACGATCTGCTGATTCTTACGAAAGCTCCAGGCGCCGTTGTCGTTGAACTGCCGTAAATTTCCCGCGACGACGTCCGGCCGTTCGCGGGTTTCCGAGCGTATTGTCCCGATGAACAGGGCAATAAGGATCAGAGTACATCGATTCATGGCTACCGCCTTGGGAGAAATTGATAATTACCGCCACTCATAAAGACACCTCCTTATATAATAATCATTCGGCCGGTAAAAAGCTTTTATTTCCGGGAACTGATATGGTAAGAGGTTTTTTGATGATGTTTGAGGATCGCAATGATGTAATTGTTGATTGTTTTGAATTTTTCGACGCGGAGGAAGCGGCTGCCTTACAACGGCTGAATCGAACTCAATCCAGTGCAGCTGCCTGGGCGCGCAGCAGATCGTGCAGCGTGATAATGCCGATGAACCTACCGGTATGAGGATCAATGACCGCCATGACTCCCGAGGGAGACTCGATAAACTTGTCGCACACTTCTCGTATGGTCTGACGGGGATGGCAGGTTACCGGTTTATCCATGACAGGAACGGTACCGTTCCTCAAGAATTCCGTCAGTCGCTCACGGCTGACTATTCCTGCAAGCGTTCCCTGTTCAAGCACCGGAAAGCAGCGGTATGGGCTCGAGGCGAGCGCCCCGGCAGCCTTTTCTTTATCAAGCATATCGATGATCACCGCCCTGCTGCTGACCAATTGTCCGACCTGAAGGTTCTGCCAGCTGAGCAGGTCGCGGGGCGGTTTGATTTTAACCAGCTCGTGGCCGTCCTGCATAAGCAGGCGGTCGTAGAAATTATGGCTGCCGAAACGACGGACAATGGCTTGCGACAGGACCACACCTATCATCAGGCCCGGCACCACGGTAAACTCGTGAGTCATTTCAAATACGATAAGCATCGAGGTCAGCGGCGCGCGGATGACCGCGCCGAGACAGGAGCACATACCCACTGTGGCAAGCACCATATGGTCGGCCGTAGTGAGCGGCATCCATATGTCAAACAATCCCGCGATGAAAAAACCGGCCATGCCGCCGATAAAAAGCGTCGGTGAAAAAATTCCACCCAGTCCTCCGAATCCGTAGGAAAAAATCGTCGCCGCCACTTTCGCCAGCAGCAGCAGTCCGGCGATTTTCCATTCGATGCCGTGAGTGAGTGCCATTGACAAATCGTGATATCCCAGCCCGAAAACGCCGATTTTACCGGTGGCCAAATAGGCGCCGACGCCGATACACCACGTCAGAAGGCCGCCGAAGAGCGGAAGCAGCCACACCGGTGCCGTGCGCCGATTTTTATGATAACCGCGAAGCCGCAGCGCCCCCTGTTCGAACATGATGCCCGCCCCTGTCGCCACCATTGCGACAATCGGTACAAGCAGGTAATGATGCCATGACGCGCCGGATATACCGGGTAGAGTAAAGGCCGGCTGTCTGCCGATGCTGGCATGGACGACAATGGCTCCGGTAACCGATGCAATAACCACACTCCCCATAAATCGGCAATTTAGGTCTCCGATAATTTCTTCGAGTATAAAAGTGATGGCGGCAAGGGGCGTATTGAACGCAGCGGCAAGACCGGATGCGGCGCCGATAACCAGCGAACTGCGGCGGGCGCGCTTGGGGTATCCGAACAGGCCCGAAAAAAGAGAGGTCACGCCGCTGCATAAATAAACTGTCGGCCCTTCACGGCCCAGGCTGGCGCCGCATCCCAGACTAATAATGCCGCCGAAAAATTTGGTGACGACCGGCTGCCAGCGCATATGGCCGAGTTCTTTCCAGTAGGCGGTCTTGATCTGCGGAATGCCGCTTCCCGCCGCATCCGGATTGAACTTCAACACGAGCCCGACGATAAGTGATGAGATAACGATCAGGAAGAAACTGCCGACGACAAAAGTAATTTTCGGCAAGGCGGTCAATGCGACGAACGTTTTTGTAAAAAGCAGATTGGTAAGTAAAAGAAACGCCACTGCGGCAAGACCTGCACACAGGCTCGAAACTACCGTGGTTACTGACGTGCGTATGTTTTCGGGAGTACTTTTCAATCGCTCGGAAAGCAGGTGCATTAATGAAATGCGGCCTCCCGGATCGTTGTCGTTCAGACGTTCAGGACGTTTCAAAACCACTCAGTCTTTTCGTAACTCAAGAAGCAGAAAATCGCCTCCTTTATGGGAAGGATGAAATCGATTAATAATAACATATTCCCCTGTTCCTTGAAAAGTATCATGCCGAAGGATCGCACTATTGGCTGATACCGGAGGATATTATTTTCCCATTCGAGTAGGTCGATAGCGAAAACAGCATTCCCGTCCATTACGCGCCGTTTGTCATCATGTCGATTTGTGGTATACATTAGGCATGCGCCGTGTACTCCCGGTGAAAATCAAAACATTTCCCGCTGAAAGGATATTTCATGATGCAGACCGTTGACGCCTTTATTCAGAGCAATGCGCTTGTTGCCGGTGCTGTTTTACTGGTCGCCTTTGCGATACTGGCCAAGTGCGCGGATGCATTTGTCGAAAGCGCCGTAGGTTTCGCTTCAAAACTGAATGTGCCCCAGCTTGTTATCGGAATAGTGCTTGTCTCCTTTGCCACCACGCTTCCGGAACTCTCCGTCTCGCTCATGTCGGCAATCGAGGGGAAACCGGAAATGGCCCTGGGTAATGCAATCGGTTCGGTGATCTGCGATGACGGTCTGGCGCTCGCCCTTGCGGGAGTCTTTTCCGCTGCACCGATTATGGTCGTTCCCCGGGTCATCAAAACGTCCGGGGCGTTTCTTTTAAGCGTCGAAATTGTCGCTTTTCTGTTCATCGTATTCGATAAAACGCTCGACCGCTGGCAAGGTGCTGTGCTGGTGGCGTTGTATGCGGCATACACCTTCCATCTGTACCGCCTTCATAAATCCGGGGCGTTCAAAGAATCGACTGCACTTGAGAATTTCAATGCGCCGGACACGAGTGCCGGAAAACTGACGCTCTTCTTTGTGCTGGGCCTTTTGGGTATCCTGATTGCCAGCCGCTTTATTATCGTTTCCGCCACCACCATTGCGGTCTCCCTCCATGTTCCAGAAACGGTTATTGCGTTGACCCTTGTCGCCCTGGGGACATCAATACCCGAAGTCGCGACCTGCGTTGTGGCTGCCCGCAAGGGACACGGCGGTGTTGCAGTGGGGAATATTATCGGTGCGGATATCCTTAATATTTGCTGGGTAGCCGGTGCATCGGCAGTGGCAAGTCCGCTCACCCTTGGTGCCAAAGAGATCTATTTCATGTTTCCGTCAATGTTTCTTATTGTAGGGGCCATGCTGATCTTTCTGAGTTTGAACTATCGTTTCACACGCACCAAAGGCGCACTTCTGTTCGTGATGTACCTGCTATATCTAGGAGTTATGATATACCTGTTCCCGCCGAGTCTGAATGGATTCGGGAATTGAGAGAGAAGAGGGCGCAATTGATGCGTAAAAACCGCTGTATGGTGCAGGAGGGATTGTCGGTTAAATCGACTGTACCGTTCTCTGAAGAGAACAACTGTTTATAATCAAATATTAAATCATCCATCATATTCCCCTGTTTGCAGCAATATTAAGAGAGAGTGGTGCAATTTTTCCGTTTGTTTGGGAATATCTTCTCAACAGGGCAGCGAAGGGTTGAACCCGGTTGGGAGAAAACAGGCTAATCTTTCTTAATAATACTGATAAATCGATTGGTACAACCATCTAGTAACACTTCATATCCGTTTTTCCATCAGGAGGTCTGTATGGTAAAGAATCTCAACGGAGTGCTCCTCATAATCGGAGTATGCTGCGGCATGCTTCGGGCAGCGACGATCAGCGGTTTCGTGATCGATAGTACCACCGAAGATAAACTGGAGAACGTCGTCGTTCAGTTACAATCGGGGAGGCGGACGATTGCTGCCGATACAACCGACGAGGAGGGTGCGTTCTCCTTTGATGATGTCGAAAGCGGACGTTATTCCATCAGGGCGTCAAAAGACGGTTATACAACCAAAACAATAGATGATACGGTAGAAACCGATGAAACGGAGCTTGAGGTTACTATCCTTTTGGATCCGATTGTAACCACGACGGTTGAGGGTACGGTGACCGATAGCGCCGAAGACACCCCTCTTGCCGACGCCGTTGTCTCACTGCGTTCCGAAGGGCGGACTGTTGCAACCGATACCAGTGATTCCGAGGGCAAGTACTCTTTTGAGGAGGTGACAACAGGTGACTATACCGTGCGGGTATCGCTCTCCGGGTATACCCCGGTATCGGTCGAAGTAACGGTGGAGAGCAGTGAAGCGGTAACCGTCGATGTTCCGCTGGTGGCAATACCGACCGCAACAATCAAAGGCGAGGTAACCGACAGCCTTACGGGCTCATCACTCGAAGGAGCGGTCGTTCAACTTCGTTCAGGGCAGAGAACCGTTGCCACGGATACCACCGGGACGGACGGCATGTTTGCTTTTGAGGATAATACCGCCGGCGATTACACCATCAGAGTATCCGCCGACGCCTATGCAGCAAAAACGCTTCCCGCAGAGGTTACCGAAAGCGGCGAGGTGATTGTTGATGTTCCGCTGGTCGCTCTCCCGTCCGCAACGATCGAGGGTTCCGTTACCGACGCCACGACCGGCGAGGAGCTCGACGGTGCAATAGTGGAATTGCTTTCCGGAACAACGACCGTCGGGACCGATACAAGCGGAAGTGACGGCGCTTACTCCTTTGAAAAGGTAGTGTACGGCACTTATTCCATCAGGGCCGCTTTAGCCGGGTATAAGGATCAGTCGGCGAACTATACCATTGAAGGGTTCGATGCGGTGACGATCAATATCAAGCTTGTTCCGCAGACTTACGGTACGATCATCGGTACCGTTACCGCCGATTCGTCGGCCGGTGAGCCGCTCGAAGGAGTGACGGTCGTGTTGAGCAGGAGCGGGACCGGCGACGCGCTCGATACCGCGACCACCGATGATGAGGGTGAATATACTTTTGAGAAAGTGGGAACCGAACTCCGGTATACCCTGCGCGCATCGAAGGAGGATTACAACGACAAATCGGCCACAATTTCCAACAAGTCGGACGGTAGTGATACGGTCGATTTCTTTCTGGTGCCTGTTGTCAAAAAAACAGTCACCATCCTTGTGCTGAACGCATCGGACAGCTCAGGTATTGAAGCGGCAAGAATCGTGATTGCAACGTCGGCAGGCGGTTCACTGATAGTTGAAACAACCGATGAGGACGGCAGTGTAACCATGGAGGATCTTGTGGAGGGGAGTTATACCATTACCGCTTCGGAGGCCGGTTTTACACCGCGTTCGACACGGTACACCCTTGATTCATCCTCATCCGAGACGGTGGAGCTGTATCTTGCTGAAGCGGAAGACGGAACAAAGACGCTCACCGGCACGGTATCTGATTCGGGGAGTGGAGAGCCGCTTGAGTCGGTACTGGTTGCGGTGCTCATCAGCAGCGGGGGAGGAGGGAGGTCATCATTAACGCTGGCGGCCGAGACCGATGAAGACGGGGAGTATATCATCGTCGGGATACCGGTTACGGTGACAGAGGTCACCGTTACTGCAAATAATGAAAGCTATCTCACCCTTACCCAAACCGAGGTCGCCGTCGGAGAGGAGGAGACGGCCGATACGACAACGCTTGATCTGGAGATGGCATCGGAGGAAGTGGGGGTTATCGCGCGGAACGCAACGCCGCTTTCCGGCCAGCGGCACGATATCGTGATTTCTCCCGACGGCATGATCGTAGTGAACAATTTCAACGGTTCGGGTATCGTGCACCTGTTCAGTCTGGACGGAAAACTGCTTTTCAGGTCTTTATTTAAAGGTTCCTTTCGTGCGACCGTCACATTGCCGAGGCAATTACGGTTTGCGGGAAAGAGCTTTATCGCCCGGGTTTCCGGGTTTGACGGTGAAGTACATATGGTAAAACATCTGACGTTGTGCAGGTGACGATGCTGCTGTTGTAAGATTATTTCTCCGCATGCATTTGAGCGAGAAAACCTTCTTCCCATAAGGAGGGGAGGAAGGTTTTTTACTTACTCCGATACTACCTTGTTACCATCAGTTTCGCCCGGCAGATTTCTTCTCTGCACTTCGCAGAAATAAAATAGATACCGGGGGCGTACCTGCCGTTGAAAAGGTCGCATCGCGAATTATTTTTCAACGCAAATGTGTTTACCGTTCGACCCATTATATCTTTGACCTCAATGCGATAGGTGTCTTTTCGGGAGAAAACGATGCTAGCCCTGTTTGTTGTCTGTCGTATCCTTAAGCTGATGCGGTCCTTTACTTTATGAGAGCATTTTGAATTGATGTCAGTCGGAATGTCAATGGAAGCGACCTGAAGGGTCACCGGCCCTAGAAGCCCCTTGGCGATGCCGGATTTGTGCCAGCGGCTGGCAACGCGTATGAGAAGATCGTTACTTCCCGTTTTAAGCAGACCGGTTACAAAAACACGGAACGGCGATTTCCATGCATATCCCGCTATTTTGCCGTTGACTGTCACTTCCGCGATATCGTAGAGCGAGCCGAGATCAATTACGACCTCCTTGTTTGTATCAGGCAGCGATGAGAGATTAAATGTAAGGGAATAGGAGCCGACGCCGATAAACGTGCTTGCAAGACCGTTAATTTTGGTCCAGTCCGACAATGTGGTCAGGCTGATCGTGGTGACGGGATCTCTGAAGTTATCGGTGAAAATTGTCCGCCATGTCCCGTTAATGGTCTGTATCGTCGTATAATATAAGGAATCAAGATTCGGAGAAACCGCCGCTCTATCGCGCCGCACTATGATGATTTTCGAATCATTCCGATTGCCAGATAGAAAAATTTGCGTATATTCACCGTCGTTGGTGAAGTTTAAAGGATTGATTTTTCCCGTGGCGGCATCCCACTCCTCCACCTGGCCTGTTGCTCTCAATCGCCACGTACCGGGGGTTCCGGCATTATTATTGAGGAAAAAAACATCATAGTCGTCGCCGCGACGCTGCTGGAAAGGGAATTCCCCGGCAACTTTTTGCCATCCGGCAGGACCAATGACTTGCGCCTTTATGTTTAAACTCCTCAATACGTCATCGGGGGTGTTGTATCTGGTGCTCCAGACCTTTCCCGAACCAACGGCAACCGGCCCGGTACCGGTTATAACATCATAGATCCGGCTTTTTATTTCGGCCATCTCGATGCTCACCGCCGAATACTTGCCTCCGTAAAAGTATGGGGTAGTCCCGACCACCATGCCGTTGGTGAACAGCACGTTAGCGCCGGCCTGGATCAGGGTATCAAGCTTACGTAAAGTTTCGACGAATTGTATCGTGTTTTTAACAATCAGGAGCTTATAGCTGACCATGGGCGTGTTTATTGCACCATTACTTACGGTGAACGTATTCTGAAGAAATCCCGCTTCGCTGCACGGGTCCTCTTTTATCTGGCTGTTTGAATACCCGATGGAGGTATCACTCCCCAGAGATAATACTTCCACGACCGGCTTGCCCTGCTGCAGTACATACGAATTTCTGGCGATATAATCGGCAAAACCGCGGAACAGCGGGAAGAAAGGGTGCCAGTGGTTAAACTTGGAGGAGGCGCGGAAATTTCTAGTCCATGCCTTGTTCGACGGCACATACGTATACCCATGCATCATGATTTTATTGGCGCCCGCGCTCATTATATTGTTCATTGCCTCATTCATGAGTTTTATGGAAGCGTTATTTGTATCGTTGTCGCCATCGAGCCGTGTAAAGCTTTCGCAGGAGATGACACGACGGCCGTAAAGGTTGGCGCCCGCCCGGGCTTTCTGGCCATAGTGGATCCTGCCCAGCGGTCCTGCCGATGCAGCGCCGCCCGAGAGCGGCCCTCCATATTGTTCAAATTCCGGAATGTCGGCATTGCCGTAATTGTCAGCCCAGTAGTACCAGTCGTGGCCTTCGCCCCTGAATACCAGGCCTCTCTTCGCCGCCCATTCACGGGCTCCGCCAAAACCGAATCTTCCAAAAAAGATGCCGCGAGCGGCATTATATTCGGCGGATATTCGTTTGCCCTCGTCAGTCGTTGCTTTATACGCAAAGACCGGCAGGTAATTAATGAAGTTCCATCCGCGGATCTGCTGGAACTGCGTTCCGAAACTCGGGCCGATACCGGCTCCGTAATCCTCCAGGTTGTCACAGTAAATTCCCTTTAAGGTGGTCCCGACAAGGGAGCTGGAAAGGCCGTCGATCACCGGCTGGATCAACCAATTAAGCTGAGCATGCACGGAGCCGGAATCCTCAAACCCTACTGTCGGGCCGTCGTTGTCCGGCTGTGGGCCGTCGGGGTCGCCGCCATATTTGACGGGCTGAAGCCAGAAGCCCGAAAGAATCCATTCTCCCGAAGGTACCGTAACGGTAATAGTGTTATTTCCTGTAGCATTCTGCGTTACTATAGTTGCCGTGTCGATTACCGGATCGATTGAACCTGCCCGTGCGGTTTGTGTCATCGTGACCTGCCACAATCTTCCGTCTGAATTCAACGACGGCTTCGGTACTGCTCCCGTCCATGTCTGTGGGCCGGTCAGACGCGTACTCTCATAGAGTAATTTACAACTGGCAGCACTTGCTTTCGCCAGCGGACCGTTGTAACACCATGGCCATGCCGTCCCCGGATTAACGGTCACATACATGCCGAGTTTCGCCGCTTCCTCAACAAGAGCGATTATATTGGACACCCACTGGGTGCTGCCCAGCGCGACCGTTTGACCACTTGCAGCAGCATAGACACCGACCTCCTCCACCTCCCCGATTCCCTGATCTTTCATTTGCTGCAGTTGCCAGGCCAGTTCCGATCGGGTTACCTGGCTTCCCCACCACCAGTACCGCACCCCCATGCGATACTGCGAAGACGGATTGCTGAAACCGCTTTGCACCTCGTCTGCAGGCTGCGAAAAAGAGTCACCTGTCCATAATAGATTGAAGCCCAACAGGAAAAACGCAGCGGTTATTCGGGTATTTCCTATTTTCATTTTTCCAGCCCTTTCCAGCGCTTCAGGGGTGCAATACCAGTCGCCGGATCGGTGTCATAGCGGTTATTTTCTTCATGCGGTCCCCCTTATATTTTAATGATACAAATTAATGCCCTCAATTTTGATCCGTCAAAACTGAAACATCAGCCTTAAATTATAGTGCCAATTGTCGTGACCTCTCAATAACTCCTCGTTGGTAACACTGCCTCCGGCATCAACGGTACGGAAGTGGTCTTTTCCCGCAAGCGCCTTGACGCAGAATCCTTTGATCACCGTTTTCTGAGCGAACAGCGACCACCGGAAGGTCTGTTCATCACTGTACTCATCCTGGGTTGTATTGGACATCGGCGTACCTTGAGCTATGGTAAGATTGTCCTTCCAGCCGTAGTATTCCATTTCCAGGGAGAGAAAATCCAGCAGTTTAAAGGCCGGGACATTTATTCCCCACATGACGGGCCATCGTTTCGTAATGTCATCGTAATGGTACTTCGCACCATAGTTCTTAAGACCGAGAATGGCGGTTTCCGTATAGAGTTTGCCGTCTTCTTTTCCAAAAATAGTAAGCAAACCGGGAGGTAAAAATTGTTTGGGATCGAAGGACAGTCTTGCCATGAGCTTGGTCGCTTTCATGGTAAGGTAAAGTGTATCGCCGTTTTCCATGATGACACTGTCGCGTTCGTCCTTGGCAATAATGGCATTGTAACCACTCGGCGTGGTTTGCAACGGATCGATCGGCACCAGACGATTCAGGCAGATACCCGCGCCGATGTCAAGAATGTTTTTAACTGTATACCCTGCAAGGTACGACAGCGAATAATCTCCGACCGGCCAATTTCCCTTTCCGGATCCCACCGCCATTTCACTCGTAAAAAGCAGATGGTTTTTAAAACTCTCAAAGAGCGTGGATGAAACGCGCAGCCCCAAAAGGCGGGACTTGCAATTGTCAAAGTCATTGATGATGTAGGGCGCATAGGCGCCAGTCCTGTAACTGAACAGATACTCGCCCATATTTGTGGCCTGGGGATTGTATTTGAACGGGAAATATCCCAGCGCTATCTGCAAAGGAGGATTCTTTACATTGTTTCCGAAGGTATATATTCCCTGCGCTTCCTTGAGAGAAATCGCGGTGGTGACGTTATTGCCGCCCCCGGCGCCCTTTGCGAAGGTAGCTATTCCGAGTTCGGTCCCGGCAATGATCCGTAAACGCTCCCCGACCACCCCTTCAAGCGCAAGCCTGAAATTGACATGCTGGTCCCAGGATTTATCCGGCAGCCCGGTGATCAAGCCCTCGGGGTCGCTTGTTTTTACAAGCTGTCCTATTTGATAATAGGCAAAACCCGACGGGATTATTTTTATTGAGGATTCCGCGGCAAAGAGCATTTGAAAGCAGAAGAGTGCACTATATACAAATAGTAATATTTTCCGATTCATTGATTTTGTCCTCGTTGGAAGAACCTTGTTTTTCAGAATGAATACATGACTCTTATACTGTAATGCCAGTCGCCGCGAGCAATCAGTAATTCGCCGCCTCCAACATTGGAGCCCGTACCCACGGGATTATCCACCCCGGCCCATGGAGTTGTCGAGCCGGTATTGCGGTAGTGGTCTTTACCGACGAGTCCTTTAATGCTCAATCCTTTCACCACGGTCTTTTGTGCGAATAATGACCAGTGAAACCGGCTTTCTATCGCCCAATTATCGCTGCCGATATTCTCTTTTGGAGATGTCGTGCTTGGTGGAAACGAAAACTGGTCGTAATCGGAATCAAAGTACTCCATTTCAAGAGAAAGAAGATCAAGCACCCTGAAGGCAGGTATATTGAAACCGATCATATAGGGCCAGCGTCTCATGACATCGTTGAAGTAGGTTCCCTGGTTTTCAAGGCCCAGAATAATTGTTTCGAAATACAGTTTACCGTCTTCCGGCCCGAAAAAAGCAGGCGAAGAAAAGAATTGTTTCGGATCGATGGAGCCCCGTACCATGACCTTTGTGCCTTTATACGTGTAATAAAGGGTATCTCCATTTTCGGTAGCAGGCGTCATTCCATCATTTTCGTAGATGATGTTCTGGGCGTTATGCGGGGTCGTCTGCTTTGGGTCGAGCGGGACCAGTCTGCTCAATGAAATACCGGCGCCCATATCGAGCAGTTTTTTCACTTTATATCCCGCCAGGAACGAAAGAGAGTAATCGCCCAGAGGGTTGTAGTAGGTTTCGCTTGTAAAAAGAACGTCCGTTCTCAAGCTCCCGAAAAACATACTCGACGCACGCAGGCCAAGCAGCCTGGCTTCGCAGTTGTCAAAATCATTGATGATGAAGGCAGGGTAGGTGCCGGTGCGAAAAAGATATTCCCCCATGTTCGAGGCCTGGGGGTTATACTTGAAAGGAAAGTACCCGAGGGCGATTTCCAGAGGTGAGTTCTCCGGATCGTCGCCAAAGGTATAAATGCCCTGCCCTTCCCGGGGAAACGCAAAGGATTGTGTGTTGGTAGTGCCTTGCTGGCCGCTTCCTCTGGGGGGTTGAACCTGGGTAACCATTGCCAATTCGGCCCCGGCTATGATCCGTAAACGCTCTTGGAGCCTGACCGAAAGATAGAGCCTCATATCGCAGCGTTGATCCCACGTTTTATCGGGTAACGTGAGGGCCGGATCAAATGTTTTTACCAGCTGACCTATTTGATAATAAACGGAGGCAGACGGTCTCACCTGGATATCAGATTCGTCTGCGGAGGCTGTTTGAAGGCATAACACTATTACCGGTATCAGAAAAAATCCTTTATCACGCATTCGTTGTGTCCTCCGGTTTGTAATAGTAGATTGATCCGTTACGTGCTCCCCATCCTTTCACTCACCGGTTATTCCCCCGAAAGACAGGGAAATGGAACAGGAAAGTGCAGAATGCCACGTGATGTATTTAATAAATAAGTATCTTGCTGTGTTGCGCAACTATTCCATCGATATTCACCGCGGCGACATATGATCCTTTACGTACGTTACTTAAAGGAATCAGGTATGAAGAAGAACAAATTTCTTTGGCAGCAACGGCACCTTTCCACAGTAGCTTGCCGCGCATGTCGAAAAGGCGGACGTCTATGCGGCTATTATCATGAAGCCCTGTCGCCGGCGGGACAATGAGCGCGATTCCATTACCGACGGCATGTGCCTGCAGCCGGCCATGCAACGACGGTTTTTCACGATCGCCAAGGGTAGCAACGACCTGGCCGTTTATCTGGAGATCGACCGCAACCTGGGATGCGACCGGCACCAGCAAGCTTGGTGCAGTATATTGATATTGGGCAGGGGATGACAGCGCCACTTCATTAAGCCTGACGCTGGTCGGGGCAGCGGATAAACGAACCTTTACCGTTGTCGGAATCGTCATGGCCGGTGACCGGACCCGGACGAAATCATCGTCGCCGGACTCCACCGAAATGGATTTTTTAGTGTCCTTATCCAAATAATCGACATAAGTAAATGTGGCGGTTTCACCGGCAGCTCCGGGAAATGCGTTGATCGTATCGTTTTTTGTGTCATCGAAATTTGATATCCACTTCTTTGAGTTGCCCGCGTATATCCGCCCCGTTACATAAACGGAATTTTCCTTAATATATACCGGTATACGGTACACTGGAATAGCTGGAGTAGTGATGGAACCTCCGGTCGAAGTATGTGTTTCGGTCTGGTCGAAGAAATAGTACCAGGTGCCGGCCGGAAGATAGACGCGGCGTGATGTAGACGCCGAGGTAATAGGCGCCACAAGAAACGCATCACCAAAAAGGTATTCGTCGCTGATTTCGTAGGTGTTCGCATCGTCCGGATACATATACGGCAAAGGCCGCATTATTACCCCATTGTCCGCCGATGTATTTGCAAGAGAATATACATAAGGAAGAAGGGACATACGCAGATCGCAAACACTTTTATAACGGGAAGTAAATGTCTGGCCCTCCACCGCATCGCCGGAGGAGGTATAGATATAGGGTTCCTTTCCATCAAGCATATTTTCCATAAACCCGGAAAAACAACCAAACGTCAACCATCGCAGATACTGGTCGGACGGAATCTTCGTCGCACCGGTGCCGTATCCGCCGATATCGGAACCCCACATCGGAAAACCGCAGAATGCGGTCTTGATACCGTTTGCCACGGCGCCGACGAGTCCGGCCCATGGTGCGCGTGTATCACCCGCCCAGACCCCCCCGATGTAGGGCTGAGCGCGGTGATACGCACCGCGCGGAAAATTAAACTGGTTATCGCCCCAGTTGGCGCGGAGGATTTCATCGGTAACCTTCGCATTAAGATAAAGATATTTGGGCTGTTTTTCCGTTGTCGGCGTGCCGTCATGCCAACTTCCACTCATCACTTGCGTCATTGTTTCTTCGCAGCGGTCCATCTTGTGGCCTTGAATGCCGACGGCAGGATCATTCTGCAGTGAATCCAGCTTCTGTTTGTACCATGAGGTCGCAGCCGGATTAGTGAGATCGAGATAGTAATAACCGCCGCTGAAGTAGGTACCGGCCGGTGGTACCGGCGTCCCGAAGGTGCACGGAGCGATCCACGTCATTAGTTTTACATTGTAGCCGGTTTCGCCGGTTATCTGTTGGATCCAGGTCTTTGGGTTTGCAAATGCGGCCGCCCAATTCATATAGCCCCATCCATCACCGCCGTCGCTATATGGCCTGTCAATCCATTGCGCGGTTAATGGAATCGAATTCGAGGTATACTTCTCTATGTGTCCCAGTACCTGAGCACTGCCGGAATAGTTATTATGCCAGATTACCGGGCCGCATGCCCATATCGGGACCTTTTTTATGGGCGACCGTGTTCCCAGATTCTCGAGTATCTGAATTGTTTTAAAATAGGCTTTATGGATTTTATCTCCGGTCGGACCATAGTAAATATACCAGTCGATGGTGTTGGTAGTATGGGTAATGGTCGTTACCCCGCCTGATCCGAAAACATAGGTCCCTTCGGCAAACGTATTAAAGAAACTGCCGTAACCCAGGCTGCTCATATAGAATGCCGACCATACTTTTGCATGCGGCTCCTGCGCCAAAGTCTGGATGTTTCGTGCGGTGATGGCGATCGTTCGGGTGCGCAGATCCGGACTGTTGCCGTTTATATTCTGTTCCGTAATTCCAAAAAAATGGTCGTTTTGGTCTTTCATCGTAATTTTGACCGAGGTGGCGGCCGATACCTTGCCGTATACCTGTATCCCTGAAAAGACGGGTTTTATCGTAACGGATACGTTTGCCGCGAGATTGATGACAAGACTGTCGGTTGCTGTTGTGACCGAACTGATCGAAGTATAATTCGTACCGCCGAAGGAGATGCCTGTTACATCAAGCAGTGTTTTTGTCCCGGCCGATACCTTGATATCCATAGGACTGTTTGTCACCGTCACTGTAAGGTCTCCGGCGTCCCAACCGAAACCAGTGCAAACAAGCAACAGTACAGAAAAGCACGTGATATGCCACCCTTTCACCATGTATATCCCCTTTTTTAAACGCGCATTAAAATAAATATGTCTTTTCGAGAAAGAGGTCGAGTATTTTTTCTATATTTAATAGAAAATCACAATCCCCATTAATCTTTTAATATAAATGATTCTACTCCCTCCGCCGCAGAAATCATTTTAGCTAATATAATCAATTTTTACACCCCCTAGCGCAATAGTTGTGAGCGGAATTCCCTTTTTCCGAATCAGGCAAAAATTTATAGAAAATCATTTGATATATACACTGTTTTTAAGGCATGTTTCCCTCAATCCCCGCCGATACTACCCTCTCTTTTTCACCTGCTTTTTTTGACAGGAACAATTAATTGTAGTATATTGATAATATACGAAAAATATACATTTATTAATCAATTTAGCTTATAAATCAATAAATTATAATGAGCAATATAACAAAAAAGCTTGCAATTAAAAAAGTACCCTATCCATTACCAATCAATTAGAGGGCTTAACATACCAGGAGTATTAAGCAATCAGTTCTATTTTCTGCAAACGCGCGGATTCGGCGATCAGGTCAAGAGCGTGGTGACGTCAGTCGCCGGGAAAAGATAATGGTACCTTCTGGCCGAAAGGCAGGAGGTAATGAGGATAAAAACGGCATTGTAATTGAAAAGGACAGGAGTACCTATGAGAAATCACCTTTTTTTGTCACTTTCATTAGTCTGTTGTATGATGGTTGTTGCTCTCGAAGCAAGAAGCAGGTGCTTTATTTTCGGAGCCGATATCTCGGGAAGCCACCGGTCCGTGCAGAACGGCTCGACCTATTCGGACGACGGCGAGCGGAAGACGCTTCTGGAGATACTCGCCAAGCACGGGTTCAACTGGATCCGCCTCCGGATGTTTGTCGACCCTACCGTAAAGGTTCCCGAGGTGCCGAACGAGTCTCCCTATTCGACGAGCGGTGCTTGCGATCTCGAGCACACCGTCGACTTCGCTAAATACATTAAAGAAGCGGGGTTCAAGTTTCTGCTCGATTTTCACTATTCCGACACCTGGGCCGACCCGGGCAAGCAGTGGAAACCCGTCTCCTGGCGTGATCTCACCTACGAGGAGCTGGTAGAGCAGGTCAGGACCTATACCCGGGAATCGCTCGAGGCCTTTGAAGCTGCAGGGGTATTGCCCGATATGGTCCAGGTGGGCAATGAGGTCGTGGGGGGCATGATCTGGGAGGACGGACGAAGCCGTAATATGTCCAAGTTCGCGGAACTGGTCAACGCGGGTATCGACGGTGTTAAGGATGTCAGCGAAGATATCGAGATTATGATTCATTCGATTTCAGAAAATTCCCCCAGCGATTGGCTGAGCAATTTGATTAAAGCCGGAGTGGAACGAATCGATGTCTTCGGGCTCTCCTACTATGAGCGATGGCATGGAACGCCGGACGATTTGGAAAGACGAGTCAAGGAGGTGGCCGAAGAGCATGACGTCCTCATTGCCTTGGCTGAGTACTCGGATAACCATCGGCGGGTGAACGATATTATCTTCAATCTTCCTGATGAACAGGGACTTGGTACTTTTATCTGGGAGCCGACCGGCTGGGGGGAAGCGTTGTTCAGCGGCGGTTCCACCAACGAAAGAATGGATCTCTATCCTGAAATGCGGGAAGCCTACGGAAATGATACCTGTTCAGATAAAGTCGGCACCTCCACCGATGCCGCACGAGCAGGACTTGTCGTTTCCGCTACTACTGCCCTCCCTACCGTTTGGTTTGACGGAAACCGCAGGGTACACTTCAACAACGGTCTTTTATCGATTGACGCTTCAATTGACTTTTTTACGCTTCAGGGGAGACGTGCGGGAAAGGGAACAATCGGCGCCGCAGGAATCGTGGATGTAGCTTCCACCGGCGCGAACGCTTTTCAACCGTACAATGGTATCTGTGTCGTCAGATTACCCGGAGGCGGCGGCCGATCTTTGGTGAAAATCAACCGGTAATATCGGCATGCCGCTTATCTGGCGTCTGCCCGAAAACCCGCGTATCTAACGACGTCTGCTGCGGCAGGTCTGCAGGGAGTTGGTCAGGCTGCTCAGTATGAGCGTTACAATTCGTTTCATTTCATCCTTCAGGCTCCAGCCGAACTTGTCGGAATTGTATTTTTCAGACGAAAGATGTTTCGTACAAAAGCATATCCGGATGACGGCGGCTTGTCGATTGCAGTGAAAAAATGCATCGGCAAAGATTGAGCCGTTGTCATTTTCCATTGCTGGAGCGGCGGTGATAAAAAAAGAGCGGATCGGATGGTCGGTGGGCGGTGCCTATTACCGGTTCAATCGATGGCAGCTTGCGCTTATCGTGAAAGTCCTCGACGCCGCGGGCGGGGTTCTCTTCTGTCTGCGTAGAAAAACCATCGCTGCAACGCCCCGGTCGGTGCTGGTCATTCAGCTTGACCATATCGGCGATATGATTTTGAATTCTTCACTTATCGGCTCCATCCGCGGAACCTATCCGGATGCAAAAATTACCGTACTGATACGATCCCTCGCTCGGCCCGTCGCCGAGGCCATAGAAGGCATTGACGAAATCTTGCACCTGCACACGCCGTGGCTTTCACGCGAGAAAAATTCGGGATGGGCAGGAGTTTTTACCTTCTGCCTCAGGCATTTCAAATCATACGATCTTGTTTTTGAAGTTCATGGCGAAGCGCGCAATAACTTCATCGCCTGGATGCTCGGCAAATTCCGCGTGGGCGCGGCGCTGCGGGGCGGAGGCTTTTTTCTTAATAAAAGCATATCATGGGAACGCGAGTATGATGTTCATATATGCCGAATGCAGACGCGGATGCTTGATGCCGTGACCGGCAGGAAAAACAGAACCCTGCAACCGCATATCGTCATTCCGTTAACGGTACAGCAGTGCGTTTCCGAAATACTGGAAAAAAACGGTCTGAACGAACGACACTACGTATTGATACAAATGAGCGTCGGGGCCACAAGCCGGGAATGGCCGATAGCACATTGGAAAACCTTCACAGCGGCAGTGACCGGCAGGGGGTATCATATTGTTTGCGCCGACCTCGACCGTGTAAAGGTGTCTTTTGTGAAGCCGCCGGATTCCCGGCGGTTCCATACGTTGAGCGTCTCACTTATCGAGTATGCGGAACTCGTAAAGAGGGCGCAGGCAGTGGTAAGCGTTGAAACGTTTTGCGGACATATCGCATCCTGTTTTGCGACGCCGACGCTTTCCTTATACTCAGGGGTTACCTTCTGGGATGAATGGCGGCCGTTCAACGATCGTATAAGACATCTGCAGGATACTTCGTGCAGCAACTTCCCCTGCGGGCGGTATGAATGCCCCTTCGGTTACTACAGCCCCTGCATGAAAAATATCACGCCTGAAATGGCACTGGCTGAATTTGAGGCGCTTATTGATAGAGGGTAATTTTATTTTTCACCCCGATTTCAGCAGATCGTCTCCATGGGGACCTTTCCCTTCAGGTTGACGCACTGGCTTGAAACGAACCGCTTCGGGTCGGGAACCGCCGCGATGCAGCTTGCCGGCAGTTCCATAGACCATTTATCAAGAAAT
This sequence comes from Chitinispirillaceae bacterium, assembly GCA_016927235.1. Taxonomy (GTDB): domain Bacteria; phylum Fibrobacterota; class Chitinivibrionia; order Chitinivibrionales; family Chitinispirillaceae; genus JAFGNB01. Next base: position 2,311 of record JAFGNB010000337.1, on the reverse strand, counting down.
CGTCTGCCGTACTCCTTCCAGACGCGGTCGAACTGCAACGGCGATCGTTTTTTCACGACGATTTCGGTGGTAACGAGCAGTTTGCCGCATTTACGCAGCTGCATGCAGAGGTCAAGATCGGCGAAATATTCACCGTCGAACGTCTCCTGGTCGAACCATGCATGCGCGAGGTGGCGCTTGCGTACCGCCAGAAAAACGCCGTCACAGGCGACAACCTCGAAATCGCCGAGTTCCTGAGAGTAGACAACTGCAAAAAAATCCCCATTTTGCAGATGATACACCACTCGTCCCTTGATGAAGGGGCGGCCGGCTGCGGTAAGCGACGGCGTTGTGGCGAGCAAATATTGCGTTCCGGCAACTCCGAGGCCGGCTACGTGCGGATCGGAAAATTTACTCTCAAGAACCGCTCCCCAGCCCGGTTTCATGAAATAGACGTCTTCGGGAATGAACACGATGATGTCGCCGCGCGTACGGGAGATGCCGAAATTCCAGATCGCGGCCGAGCTCGTGCCGTCCGTTCCGTCAATAGGGAGGTATTCGTAGGGAACGCCTATTGTTTTTGCAGTGTTTTTTTCCTGGATCGACTGGGTGGTGGGGTGACGGCAGCAGGATAGTACCGAGATCATATTCTTCTTTCGTTTTCGTTAATTATTGACTGTACATTAAAGCTCATTTCCGGAAAAAGATGCTTCATGGTAACCGTTTGCGGATCTCACGTCCCTTTTTAATCATTTTCCGGCCGAACCGCTCGGCAATGGCATCCATCGCATGCTCTGAGGCTTCCCAGCGGAGGACGCCGTTTTCTTCCGCAAAGAGATCGGTTTGCACCGGCGTCGCACATCCGGTGATACCGACCCCAAGCAGCCGCAGCGCAGGTTCATGAACCTCGTTGAGCAGCGCACAAGCACCTTCAAAAATAAGTCTTGCTACATTCGTTTGCTGCCGTAATGTTTTCCGGCGGGTGTGCCGGGTGAAATCGGGACTTCGCCAGGTAATAACCACCGTCGATCCTTTAAGGCGATATCGCCGGGCTCTGGCTGCGACATCCTGGGTAAGGATAAAAAGTGTTTCCCGCCACTCATCAGGTTGGTATGAGTCGGCGCTGAAGGTGTGCTCGCGCGAAATGGATTTGCAGGATGCGTCGGCACGCACCGGACGGTCGTCGATTCCCCGTGAAAGATAATAGAGCTCAGCACCCTGCGTGCCGAACCGTTTGGTCATTTTTTCGAGTGAAATGCGCTGCATATCGCCGATGGTTTGAATCCCCATTCCATTGAGCGTCAGGACGGTTTTTTTTCCCGCCCCCCAGAGCTTCCCGACCGGCATGGGAGCAAGCCAGGCGATAATCGCTTCAGGGTCATCGGGGCATACGGTAATTCCGTCGGGTTTATTGATATCGGAGGCGATTTTCGCGCAGAATTTATTGGGAGCTATCCCGATCGACGCGGTCAACCGCTGTTCCGAACGGATCATTGCCGCGATTCTGCGTGCAGTCTGCAACGGAGGGCCGAAGAGTCGTTCGGTGCCGGTCATGTCGAGAAACGCCTCGTCCACCGATATCTGTTCGACCCTCGGAGAAAACGTCGAAAAGAGCGCTATAATGGTGTCGGAGACCTTCTTGTATACCTCCATGCGGGGCCGGATGAAAATGCCGTGAGGACAGCGGCGGTATGCTTCATTGATCGGCATCGCGCTGTGGATGCCGAAGGCGCGCGCTTCATAACTTGCGGCGGAAACCACCCCCCTGCCGCCCGGTTGCGCGCCGACGATCACCGGTTTTCTGCAATACTGCGGATGGCCGCGCTGCTCCACGGAGGCGAAGAAGGCATCCATGTCGATATGGAAAATGGTTCGGTGCGCCGCGGACTTCATTGGATGCACCCTAGCGGTCGATCCGCAGATCGAGCGCCGTTTCTTTCGCGATTCGTAATTCAAGCTCCAACGGCGCGGCAGGCGGCTCCGACGGGACAAGGGCAACGCTTCGCCATGAGGGAAAGTTGATCGGCACATACGTCGCTCTGCCGGAGGAACTGTTGTTGTCGACGCGATGGTAGCGCCATTTTTTATCTGCAGCCCTGGTCCTGAAACAGATGGCGCCCTTTCCGCGCAGATAAAAAGTAACCGCTCCATCCGTCCCCCGGTCTGCAGGCCGCACCACGGTTGCGGCGACCGTTTTATTCCTTTTCTGCGCAGGGACAACAAGATGCAACGCGTACTTTCCCACTGCCGGTTCCGCGGTGTCACGTTTAATCGTGACCCTGTTGTCGCATGCTACCCAGCCGTCGGTGTGGAATTCGAACCAGCCGCCACG
>JAFGNB010000336.1 GCA_016927235.1 Chitinispirillaceae bacterium | reverse complement strand
TCACGTTTGTTCCTTAAGCGTAAAGTATCCAGCACTTCGTGCTGTTTTTATTATACCGCTTTGCTGCTGACGGCCCCCTGCCCGGGGCGCGGGCGTCGGCACGCCCGCTACCGTAAACGTGAGTTGGCCCTCAATGGAGATTGAATTAAAAATAAATAAAAAATTAAGGAGGCGCGGGTATCGCCCCGCCCCCCCCCCTTCCTCACGGTCGGGGCACGGCATAGTGAAAAAATAAATAATGAATAAACAAATAGCGGCGCTGCAGCGGATGCTTCTGCGGGTCGTTCATGCACCATTCAAAACAAAGACGGTCATCTGGCTGGTAGCCGACGCCGAAGCGGTGAATGCATTGCTTATTGCCTGCGATGATGCGCTGATACGTAAATGTCGACGTTTCAGCGATAAAAAGTATATTATTGTTAAAGTGCGTGAAGTGATCAGTATGATTGAACAAGACGGATGGTATCTTGTGCGGACAAAAGGTGACCACCGGCAGTTCAAGCATCCGGTCAAACAAGGCAGGGTGACGATATCGTGAAATACGGGGCATGATATGCCTCCGGGTACGTTGAACAGTGTTTTGAAACAATCGGGTTTGAAAGGATCGCGAAAATGAAGAGGTTTCTTGTTGTCATAGAAAAAGAGCTTGAGAGTTATGGCGCCTACTCACCCGATCTGCCGGGTTGTGTTGCCGTTGGAGCAACGAGGGAAGAGGTTGAAGAGAAAATGTTTGAAGCCATCTCTTTTCATCTTGAAGGGATGGTAGAAGACGGAGCGCCCATTCCCGAGAGCAGAAGTTTTGCGGAATTTATGGTATTGCCCGAAGCTGCCATTTGATTTCTATTTGGAAATACCGCTTCGAATATATTTCTTCCTTCTGATTTTTCAATCGGCACCGGGTGCGGCCGGACGGGCAATTCGTGATTCCTATGTGAAATGAAACGGGCTACCGGATAAAGACCGTCTTATGAAATGAGCGGTTGTTGACGCTGACACGGAGATAATAGACGCCGCGTGTGACCTCAGGCAATGGTATGCGTTCCTGATGCCGCATCCCTGCCAAGGGCATGCGGACCATGCATCGCCCTTTTACATCCACCAGTTCGATCCGGCCGGCAACCGGTTCCAGCCCTTTCCAATCAACGAATACAAAGGAACTTTTTTCCCATTGTCTTACCTTAAAGCTTAATAAAGGTGAACCAGGACTCGATTTCCCGGGACCTTCAATTGCAACCAGGTTTTCGATACTGTCGGCAACCAGCGTTGTTATGGAACGTGCGGGAAGGAGGATGTCATCGTCCAGGGTCACTGCTGTCTGACGGGCCATGTTCATTGATTCCGAACCGGTGGTGAGATAAGGAATCAATGGAGTCGTTCGGGGGAGATCCGGCAGGTTAAGTTTAATGGTATTGTCGCGATCTTCATAATTAACCACCACGATCACCAAATCTCCGGTTGCCTGATTGAGATAGGCGGAGGGCAAAATGCCGTCCGCCGCTTCCAGGGGATTGGCACTGTCGGAGCGCGTCATACCGATCCGCTTCATCCCGGGACGGATAAAGAAACTGTAGTGGCCCAGGGCCCATCCGGTTTTCGCCGGAGAGCACTCCTGATTGGAAGTCTGCACCAGCATATAGCGGAGACTGGTGCCGCGACGGCCGAACGTCTCCCAGTATTGCCACCCGGAGGCGTTCCCCAGGGTGAGATCATGGTGAATCACCTTGGCAAGAAACAATCCGTAATCAACAGCCGCAAGATTGCTGCGGCCGTCAAGGTACCCGTCTCCCAAGAAACTGTACTCCGATTGCCACCACTCAAGCCGGTCATCGGTCTCCCGAATGCGCTTCAACATGTTTTGCCTGGTGGTCACCAGCCTCTGGTCGGTGTCTTCGGTCCAGTAGCCATGACCCGCCACATACGGCGCCAGCACCTCCAAATCCCCTATATACAAGCTGTTGTCCGGTTCCCAAAATCTGAGCTGGTCACCCGTAGGGTCATTGCTGAACCCGTAGATACGGTCGATGGAGCCTCCCTCGGGAATGGTGACTTTGGTGGACACGTTGCGGGCCCTGAATACGGTATCCATGGCGATCACCAGATCCCTGATTTCGGTATTGAGCCACATGCTGCCCTCCTGGTTGTCGCATATCCACTCCCACTGGGGCTCATTCACCGGGCTGATAAAGTGTAACGGAGTATTTCTATCGGCGTAATACAATGCAACCTGCGCCAGATATTCCGCGAAGTCATCATAGCACTCTTCCTTCAGATTGGCGGAAGGAACATCCTCGGTTCTGCAGGCCAGTCCGTTTTTCGTAAAATAAACGGGAGGCGAGTTGGAGTAACCGAACACCGCATCCACTCCGTATTCATAAGCTTTGTCAACCCAGTAGGTCTCGGCTTCCATCCGGGTCCAGTCATACGAGCCGTCTTCCAGCAAGGGGCAGGGTGCCCGCCGGCTCTCCATGCTGATTCGACTGCCGCTGCCCTGCTGACGTGAGCATCCCCCGATTTCGATGCGGAAGCTGGAGAGCCCCAGTCCCCTGGGATTCCCCTGGGAGTCAATCTCCCGGCTGAAAATCGACTCGGCCAGCAATTCCCGGCCCTCCTCGCTCCAGGAATCGGTAATTTCGTTAAGGTCGAAAGCGGCGGAGGAGCCAAAATGCCTGATGGTCTGATGCAGGTCGTCAGGAGTAAGAGTGAGTATCAGGTCCGCTCCGTAAACCCTTATACCGAAGAAAAATACAACGGCAACAAATAACATGAACCCTGCATTCGATAGGCGGCCGAAATTTTCAAGCGACCGTGCCGGCAAGTCGCACACTTTAAAAATATACTTTCGCCAGTTCGGCAACCCAGAGCGCAATCAGCGCCAGACAGATGCAAGCTCCTCCCGCAAGGGTGAGCCGGTTTTTCACCCGTTGCGCCTTAAGGAAAGGGACCAGCGAGGCGGCGAGCGTGAAAAGCGGCAACAGCGGATAGTGAAAACGCGGAGCTCCGAAATACACGCAGTGAATCGCAGTCCAAAAAAAGGTGATAATGAGTATTTCACGGAGAAGGATCAATTGTCCGGAAAATAAAACGAATGCCCATACTGCACCGGCCATGACAAGTACATAGGGAAGATTGAAAACCGCCAGCAGCCACTTCGGCGTCATGCGGTAAGCGTCGGCGTACGATTTGTCGTCGGGCATTTTCCCTTTAAAATGCAGCAGGATGGCGGATGCGGACTCGAGCGATAACAGGTAAGCGATCTTTCTCGGGATCAGTTGAACCACGGCAACGGGATTGCTGATGATGAAGGAAACCGCCTTCCTTTTAAATTCCCGATCGATAGGAAGCTCAGGATGCGACTGACGGGGAATATCGTAATATCCCCCGCTTGCCTCGGGATTATTTCCGACATAGAGATTCTGCCCGGCGTTGGTGCTGAGGAGTAATGCGCCGAATTGCAGTTTGTTACGGAGCACCCACGGGGTCAGGGTGATGATGACCGGAATCGTTAAAACAGTCAGATGCTTCACTGCGACGCGCAGTCGCACCTTTCTTGCCAGAAGCATGATAAAGAAAACCGCCGGGAACAGCAGCATCTGCGGTTTTATAAGCGCAAGCGCTCCGCAGAGCGCCCCGCCGGGAATCGTCGAACGATTCCCCGTTTTTCCTGTTAAAAAGTACATCATCAGCATGAAAAGCAGCGTGAAGAGCCCCTCCGACATGAACGTCAGCGGCTGGACGACGCTCACCGGCAGAAAGGACCAGACGACAAGGGCGATAAACGCCGGTACGCTTCCGAAATGCCGTTTCCCGATAAGATAGATGAGATACCCGGTCGCCACCTCCCATAATGCCTGGACGGTTTTCAGCCACGTGAGATTTCCGGAAAAAAGATTCAACGCGGCAAGCGCCAGCGGATAGCCGGGCATCCGGTACGCGCTCGTCCCTCCGTCAAGATAATATCCCCTGCCCGCAACAAGGTTGAGGGCAATTTCCATGAACTCCCCGGCGTCGGAATGAATGCCGTATTCGCAGCGAACGATGCAGAACAGGCGGAGGGCAAAACCGGCAAGACAGACGGAAAGAGGAAGGAATCGGTTGGAGAACCACCGGCCGGGGTGCGTGGGGGCGTAAAGCAGTGGTGCGGGTTTCAATGGGGGATTCTCCTTTTTCGCCGACTGTCGCTGTGAGTCCTTATATCCGCCCCGATCGGTGAGTACAGGCGGTATAACCGCTCTTTAAAATAGACATTGCCGCATTTCGTTAAAAAAGTTTCTGTTTTTTTTCATCCTGATCATCCTTTTATCCCGGCCATACCGATTCAGACGTTTTTTCACTCTTCATTCTCCGCCACTCCTCCTCACTCCCCCATTCAGGCGTTTTTATTTTTACTTTGTTACATCCCATGACATCTAGTTCTTCCCGACGTTCGCCTCGCCTCTTCTCCCCCGGCCCCTCTTCCCCTCTCCGTCGACGGAGAGGGGAAGAGGGGTGCCCGAAGGGCGGGGTGTTGGGGTGAGGCAAAAATTGTACCGATAAAAGAGTCAACCTGACAATTTAACAAAGGAGGATTATATTGATGGAAGAATCCGCTCAGACCCTCGACCGCTTTACAAATCAAATCTTACCTTTCCCGCCCACCACCAGTCATCGTTCAGCAGGAGGATGTCCGTTTTATCGGCGAACTCGTTGGAATTCGGCGCGGTAAACGGTATTAAATGATCCCTTGCAGCCTGGAAGATGATGCTGACGTGCGGACCGATACTTCTTTTCGCATAGACGGACCATTTGAATTTCGAATGGGCCGTCCGATGTGCAGGCAACGGTAAAAAATCATAATACACATTGCTGTAGCTGTTGGGATAGGGGCTGTCCAGATATTCGAGTTCGAAATTGAGCACATCAAGCACCTTGAAAACAGGCAGGTTCACACCGAGCATGACGGGCAATCGCCACCTCCGGGAATGGTACCCCTGATTTCTTAAAGTATCGGAAGTGGTATCCGGGTAGTTTTCCACCCCTAAAACCGCCGCCTCTCCGTAGAGCGTCAAATCATTGTTGCCGAGCATGCCGATGAAAGAGGCACCCTCGGGGAAAAAACCCTTTACATCGAGTGAAAACCGCGCCATAAGCTTGGTCCCCGCAAACGTCACCTCTCGTCCCCCCATGAGACTGGGATCGGGACTTTTCGGATTTCCGACCTGTGAGTTTGCCGCACCGACCGAAATGAGATCCCACAATTGTACACCCGCCCCGATACCGAAAAGCCGCGCCGTCGAATAGTCGGCGAGATAGGAGAGCGACCAATCCATGTAAGGCCAGAAGTCCATCAGGTTGTTCGTCATCGAGGTGTGAAGAATGAGATCATGGTGAAAATGGCCCGGCCCCGCGGCGAAAGAGTTGCCGACACGGAAACCGACAAGATCGGCATACGGCCGGTCGAACATGTTGAGCATGGCAGCAGGATAGCAGTAGGTACGGAACAGATACTCACCGAGGTTTCTCACGCCGGAATTATACTTGTAAGGAAAAAATCCGGCTTCCAGCTGTAAAAGCGGAAAGTCGCCGTTGCCGATGGAATAGATGGCTTCCCCATGTTTGAATAAAAAGACCGTTTTGGGTACTCTTGCACTCAGGTATTCGTTAATACCGGCGCCTTCCGATCTTCGGAAAGAGAATACATGTTGCGTCTCACCGCCCACGAGAATGCGGAGACGGTCACTGACATCGGCCTCGGTGCGTATGCCCAGATACCCTGTCTGCAGCCACACCCGTTTGATTTCGCCGGTTTTCGCGTGGCCCTTCACTACCTCGCCCGCCTCGAATGAGGCATAGCCGCCGAGCATCGGTGTAAAGTTCTTCGCAACGCCGGCCGGGAAAACCGCACCTGCCGACAGCACTGCCGCCGCAAGAACGGCCCGGACCACTGCTGTCCTCATCTCCCGAAGATCTCCCTGCTATTACCGCGTTAGAACGAGCTGCTTGACAAGCGAACCGTTCGCGTTTCTGCACTCCAGTACGAAGGCGCCTGCGGGCATCCCGGAAACCGAAATACGCGTATTCCCGGGTCCCTTTGCCGATGTCGTAAAAATGTTCCGGCCGGCAGTCGTATATACATTCACGGTATACTGTTCCGTTCCCCGGATTTCCAGCATGACGGCACCCTCGTGGACATTCGCCCTCAGGGCGTTCGATTTCGCGATGGCGCTCTCCACCACAGGCTTTTTTACCGGCAACGCATTGGGATTGGAAAGCGTGATCAAATGGACGCTGAAATAGTTTTGAGAGAAAGCCATGGTAAAAGTGCTGCCGGTGAGAGAAGTGGTTGTTTCCGGGGAGTAATGGGCAAGCTCGCCCGCTTGGCGCAGCTCATCCCACTGTGCATTACTCGGCCGGGCCGGGCGACCGAGGCTCCTCCATTTTGTATACGTATTGCTGCGCACCGTGTCAAGCGCAAGGTGCTGCACCCTGACGTCACCCGTCCAGGGAATATTTTCGACGGTAAGAATAACGCTGTCTTTCGGCGCGCTGTTCTGTGTCGATGAAGCGATATGGTTGTAGACGAGCATTTGGATCGAATCATTCCGGTTGCCTTCCCTGGAGGCGGTGGCGATTATTCCGACGCCATCGTCGATTTTGTAAGGGTCGGTCGGTATACCCCCGGACGCGGAAAGCTCGTAGTTGCCCAGTTTGTGAAGCATCCGGTACGCCTGGAAAACCGGCTTTGGAATATCCCAGGAGGGGGGGTAGTCGGGTGTTCCCCGTACCATCATCCCGTAGTTGCCCTCCTGAAAACTTATATTGCTGGTGTTGTTCATTCCCTCCTGATAAATATCGGAAATCGCCCAGTACCCGAACATGTCGGGCGGAGGGTATTCCGGTCCGCCTTCATTCAGCAGATGTATTGTTCTTGCCAGCCAGCTTGCGCTCTGATGCAGATCTCTCTGGACGGGAACTCTTGACGAAGGTCCCGTTTCATTGTTCATTGAAGGACCTTTGAACCACGAAAATTCCGACGTTCTTAAATTGTCAAGCATCATTCTATGGACGGTAACGGCGGTATTTGGGTTGAGCAGAAAACCGTTTATACCGTTGACTTCCAGCGGATTGTCGCTGTACACATGCCAGCTTATGAAATCGATCGGTATCCCCGTCTCTTGGGTTACGGGATTTTTTGTTGAACGGCAATGATTCAGCAGGTTGGCTATCTCAGCCTCATTGGTAAACGTGTAATTTCCCTGGCATGCCGGCCCGCCTACCCGTATTTGAGGATCGGCCCGTTTTAAAGCGGCGGCGGTATAGATATAAAGGGTGAGATACTCGTTGAAACTCGCATACCACCAGTTCGGCTCGTTCCACACCTCAAAGTACCATTTGTTGCGAATCTCATCCACACCGTATCGCTCCTCGACATGGCGGACAATACTGTCCATGAGCGCCATCCACTGGTTCCATCCGTACTTCGTGGGCGGCGATTTGATCGGAGAATTGTTGTTGTAGCTGGCGGATACTTTGTTGCTCGGGTCCTGCGCCAGCGCGGCGGGCGTCGTACTGATTTCACACATCGGATACATTCCGACGGCTCGTCCGGTATCGTACACCTTGTCGAAATTGGTCCAGTCCAAGGTGAGCGAGGCGGCTGTCGCGGCTTTTACAAGACCGACGTCATCGTGCAGAATGCCGTGACCTCTCCAGTAGTGGAAACCCGCCGAATCGTGGCCGAACTTCAGCGCTTTGCCGATACCTCTTTTCCAGTAGCTGTCGATCAGGGTATACTGATGACACGTCGCCACCCCCTTTTCGTAGAATCGGTTCCACTGCTGCGTCTGCCTGTCGGCCTGAACGGTCAGATGGTAGGTTTTTGCCTGCGTTGTAAACAGTCCGGCGGCAAAAACCGCAATCGTCGCCATACACAATATGTATGCGTGTTTCATAAACACCTCTCCATAAATTAGAAACTGAACCGCACCTTTCCCGTCCACCACCAGTCGGTTTTCCGCAATAAAACATCGGTACAGTCGGAGTAATCGACCGCTTGTATCGTACTCTGCGGCATGATATGGTCCCGGGCCGCCTGGAAGACAAGGCCGACATGCGGGCCAAGATTTTTTCCGGCATAGACCGACCATTTCCATTGCGCATGGTCCTGCCGGTCTGCCGGTTTGGGCTCCATCCGGTAGACCGGATAAAAAATGCTGTTGGGATAGGGGCTCTCCCGATATTCGAGTTCGATAGAAAGTAAATCGAGTACTGTGAACACCGGCAGGTTTATTCCGAACATGAAGGGCACCCGCCACAACCGCTGCTCATACCCGTCATCAATTGTGGAATCGGGCCCCGGATAATTCTTCCAACCTAAAACCGCCGTCTCCCCGTAAAGCTTTAAATCGTCTTTGCCAAGCATGGCGACGAACGGAGCATCGGCGGGAAAAAGCCCCTTGCCATCAAATGAAAACCGCGTCATCAGTTTGGTTCCGGCGAACGTCGAATTGGAATCCGGCTCCGTCGGACTTCCTCCAACCCATGAGCCGATCCGGGGATTGTTAACGCCGACGGGGATCAGGTTCCAGAACTGCACTCCCGCCCCGATGGTGAAAATACGCGGAATCGAATAATCGACGAGTAGGGCGGGAGACCAGTTCATAAACGGCCAGAACCTGGTCGAGGTGGTCAAAAGAAAATCGGCATTCATCGTTCCCGGACCGGCGGCAACAGATCCGCCGATGCGAATGCCGGTCAGATCGGCGTACGGTTTATCAAACTCGTTGACCATGCTTGCGGGGTAGCAATAGGTCCGGAAAAGATATTCACCGAGATTGCGCACCTCCTGATTGTACTTGTAGGGGAAGAATCCGGCTTCCACCTGCAGAAGCGCGCGCGCGGAGTTGCCGATAGTGAAGATTCCCTCGCCGTGTCTGATCGAGAAAAGGGTTCTGGGTTGCCGTGATTCGGTAAATGCGTCATTCATGTTGCCTTCCGTTCTCAGGAAGGAGATGTGCGTCTGTGCCTCACCGCCGACGAGCACCCGCAGATGTCCGTTTACGGCAGCTTCGAGGCGCAGTCCCACATACCCGGTCTGAAGCCACGTTCGCCAAAGCTCATGTTCGCTTATATTGGGAACGGAGCTGTAGCCTTTCATTATCTCGCCGGCCTCGAACGAGGCATATCCCGCTATGACCGGCATACATTTTGTTGCGGTATCTCCTGCGATAACCGTGGAAACGGCAAGCAATAGAGTTGCGGAAAAACGCCGTCCGATCTTGAATCGATTCACCCTTTTCCATTTCCTTTCATTTTTCCTTCTTTTCATTGCAATGCCGGCGCGGCCCACGGGATCCATGTGGCGGTATCCACGCCGGTGAACCTGGAGCGCAGGATGTCCGTGTTGACGTTCGTCTTACCAAGGAGGAACTTGTCGACGTAAGCCTCGAGATCGGCGGTAAAACCATTATGCCATGAGCAGTGGCCGATGTTCTCCTCCGTCGCACCCATCCGATCGGGGACGCCGAGTGCTTTCCAGATTCTGCGTGCTGCCAATGCATCCACACGAGCGGCTTCCGCTCCCATGCGGGCGATATTGGAACTTTCAATACACAAAACCGCCCGGGGGGCAATCATCCCTATTAATTCATGGTGATCGTAGGGCAGTGTAGCGGGTGATACATTTTTCGGCACATATTTTTTCAATACTTCCGCGTACCATTCACACCCCTGAGCATGGTGCAAATTCTCGACCTCGGTATTATCCCGGTCTTCGAGCATGTCCGAGTATCGCCACGATATGGTTCCGCCGCCTCCGG
>JAFGNB010000335.1 GCA_016927235.1 Chitinispirillaceae bacterium | reverse complement strand
TTACAATCACGGTAGTGACATTCCGACCCCGACTGCGAACGGAATCGACAGTGCTTTCTATTGTGAGACAGTTAATATCTATTGTCATATACAGGTATATTACGACGGAAAGAGATAATCCAACGTGGAGGAGGTATGGGCATAATTCGAATTTCCTGTATTGCCGCGCTTGCGTCTTTACACCTGTTTGCCGCCACGGCTGATGTTTCCATAAATGGATCGACTGGGCCGCGCCGGCACTGCAGTGACGAAGCGATATCCACCGGATGGGCTCTTGCCGGTTAATGAGGGAGCGCCACCTTCCGGGTGCGGAAAGCCCTGTACGGCTGCAGGCCGATACACTATACTCCGCACGACAGATTGCCGCCCGGGAGAGTAATTTCGTGGCTGGTAGCAATGAATGGAAGGTATTGGTACTTCGTACGTGCTAAGTATTTGTCCTGCATTATATCCTTTCATTCCGGCAAATAGGTATATTACTTCCATCCCTTGTCCCAGGAACTCCTCTGAAGGGCAGCATCACCGTGAAAACCGCCGAAATTCCCTTTCACCTCTTTGAGAAGAGATGGTATGCCGTACTCCTTGTATCTCGTTTAATAAATTGTCCATTTCATGATAACTCCCGAATAGCCGGTTATCATAGCGGCGAGTTCGCGATAACTCACACATGCCACCAACACACGCATACCAGGCGGCCAAAGCGCCGCCCCAAATTGCCTTCAGCAACTTCGGCATGCGCCGACCCGTTGTCTGCCGTCGCCTAAGCCGCGGAAATGGGAATCGAAGAGGGGCATCTCAACAGGAAGGGTAAAGGTCAGGCATGATGATTTTTTCCGTCTCCCCCTGTTGCACTATTTTTCAACAGGCGAAACTGAGCTCTCTGGTGGAGCGGATAGGTAAAAGGAAGGCCGTGTTGCCGTTGGATTCCGGGGAAAAGCCTTGCGTATCTGTCATTTCACCACTGATACACGTATCGAGGTTTTTGGCTTTACTGATGCTCCTCATTTACTGTGGCAGGGCGGAAACCAGGACTGTTCGGATCGGCGTATATGATAATCCGCCGAAGGTTCATTTAAGCAATACGGGCAAGCCGTGCGGCATATTCATTGATATTATCGAAAATATAGCTGAACATGAGGGATGGGACATTGAATATGTTTTTGGGACGTGGGATGAGGGATTGGCACGTCTTGAAAATGGGAGCGTTGATCTCATGCCTGATGTCGCGTTTTCAGAAGATCGGCATCAGCGATTCGACTTCAACCAGCTCGCCGTGCTCTCTTCTTGGCTCCAGGCATATTGCCGCAAAGGAACCTCCATTGTATCCCTTGCCGACTTTAACGGAAAAACCGTTGCGATATTGAAAGGCTCCATTCAGCAGCGTATCTGTATTGATATTCGTGAGAAGTTACATCTTGATTTTAAACTGCTGGAGTGCCCTGACTATGATGAAACCGTCAAGGCGGTGGAGTCAGGCGCTGCAGACATGGTGGTGGTCGGTCGATTCTATGCCTACGGCCGGCAATCAAGCGGAGTCGTTCCAACATCGGTACTGCTTAATCCGTCGACCCTTCACTATGCTTCGCCGAAAGGACGGAACAAGGACCTACTCTCCGCCATTGATAAGCACCTGGCGGCGATTCTAAACGACGGAAATTCCATCTATTATCAATCAATGGTTACCTGGCTCCATCAGAAGCCCCGTTTTTTCATTCCCCGGTATGTGATATGGGCCATGGCAGGAATCACCGTTTTCTTTCTTGTTTTCTTTATCCTCAGCATGATACTCAGACGGCAGGTGCGCAAACGTACTGAGCAACTGCGTGAAAAGAACAGGCAACTTCTTGAAACGCTGCAGGAACTGAAGAAAGCGCAGGACGAAGCGATCAAGAACGAACGTCTCTACGCGCTGGGTCGATTATCCAGCGGTATTGCACATGACTTCAATAATTTACTCTGCCCTATAATAGGGAGTGTTGACCTGTTGCTCAGCGATCCCGGAGAACTGAAAGATGTCAAAACCCTCTGCCGCAATCTTGAGATAATCAATGCCGCGGCTCAACACGGGAAGGGAATCGTAAACAAAATGCGTCATTTCTCGCGTTCCGTTCCGCATCCGGAAGTAAACGATCGGATTGATATAAATTCGGTAATACATGAGGTAATAGAACTTACCAAGACTCGCCTGAACGAGGCGTCGGTGAAGGTCGTTCTCGATCTCGGCAAGAGCTGCGACATCACGGGGAGGAAGTCGGATATGCACGAGATGCTGCTAAACCTTGTGCTGAACGCCGCTGATGCGATGGCTGGCGGCGGACGTTTGGAGATTTCGACTCATAATGGCGACCGCAACGTCAATATCATGGTAAAAGACAGCGGAACGGGCATGACCGAGGAAGTACGGGAGAGATGTTTCAACCCGTTTTTCACCACCAAGGGAGAGGAAGGCACCGGTATGGGGCTAGCCATGGTAAGCAATATAGTGGCGGAGCATGGAGGAAAAATAGATGTCGAAAGTGCAAAAGGGACGGGTACGGTTTTCATTATTACGTTTTCCCGCTCGTCTCAAAATAAAGAAGGAAATAACGGCGGAATACACTGAATGATTTTGAAATGGGGTTGTTATTGAGACACCGGACTTTCACGTGCCGATCTTCACCTTAAAGGGTGTCCTTCCATGCAGATCGTCGAATTTGCACCAGTATAGATGGCCGGAGTTGTTGTACTTCTCGCGCATGTCCGGGCTCAGCAGCGCCTGATCAACCTCATTGAGTCCCTCCCGGGTTGTGGTAAAAATCATGTAGTCGCCTGCCCAGCAGCAGCTGGTGGGTTTCGCCGCCGGTATAACGATCTTCGCCGCAACATCGCCTGTCAGCACGTCGATGACGTGCCCGCCGCCGCCGTTGTACTCGACGTCAATGTAGAACGGGTGTCCTTGACTGTTGAAGGCCATCTTGCCTCCGTCGGCGACGACCGGGCAGCCATCCACCTGGCGGCTCACGTAGCCGGACATATTGACAAGCACCTCTTTCCGGCTGAGACGTTTACCGTCCAGATAGTGCCTGAAGCGCCAAATCTCGTTTGACTCGGTTTTTTCGGCGACGTCGTCCTCCTGGTCAACGCGACCGGACTTGGAGTCTACGTATATCAGGTAACGGAACGCCCTCCCTGCTCTCTCATAGACTTCTGTCCAGTCAAATCCATTGGAAATCGTAACCCCCTCGATCAACGCGTCAAATTCGCCGTCGGGCGAAATCCGTCCCCACTTGCCCAACGGTGTGTCGCAATCGTAGGCCATTGTACCGACATAGGGCAACCCGTCGAAACCGGCCTGGCAGTCGTTGATCCTGACTTCGGGATTGGAATCAACCACCTTGCATATCTGAGGGATCGTGGAGATGCTGCCAACGGATGCCGGATCATCCAGGTCAAGAAGATGCAGGGTTCGTTCCTTTGCAACAACTGCTTTGCTCGGATGGTCGGTAGGAATTATTCCCGGTACAGGTTCGTCGAACGGAATCGTGGTCACTTCCAGGTCGAGCCCCTCGGAGGAAAAGCCGCCCTCGGGGATTTCCAGCCAATGAAACGCCCCGGGGCTTTTAGGTTCGGAAGTCCTGTGAATCTGCGACCAACAGATCTTGTTTCCAACCACGGCAGGGCTTTCAAAATGGTACCCCTCAGGGCGTTTTCGTAACACCGGATACGTCTCGTATACTTTCACGGTCAATTCCCTCATTTGGTTAACAACGGATGGTCGGCTTGATCGCGCCGTTGATGCGAGGTTGCTGAACATTCCGTGGCTCCGACTCTCGCATTAGTCGTTTCTGGTTTCTACGTAACGTATTCCATGCTCGATCTCCTTATGTAACCTGTGTATTGTAAAGAGATGAGACCGGACAGCACTCTTTCAGGGAAAAACATACAGCAGGTCTTTCGATATCTGCAGGGTTTTTTTGATTCTTTCCATTGAGTTCATCTCTATCGCTACCCGCCCGGAGACGGAAGACTTGAGGTTATACATCCCCTCGCCAAGCAACTCTTTCGGATCGGTAACCACCCTCTCCTGAATTTGCTTTGGCCAGCTTTTGAGCCCCTCCTTTCCACAGACCATTGCAAGGCTGCGAAGGCCGACTTTAGTGTGGAAGGTATCGTAATTAACCACACCGCAAAAATCAGCGTTATTGAGCGACGAAGCCCAACAGAGTCTGGCGATTGGAAAGTTCGGGTAAACATCATTGCCTCCGGTGATTGAAGTCATCACGAGCTTGGTGCCCGGAGCCATCAGGCCACCGGAGCCGCCGCCCGGAACATTATCAGACGCTTGAATCTGCAAATGATTGGACGGTGAAAACTCGTATCGGCCCTCACATCGGCCGGTCTTCTTATCACCCATAAACCGTTCAACCTCGCCCGGTTCAGAAGGCGGGAGGAGCATCCGCGCCACTTGTAACGGATTTGAACACATCTCGATAACGAGATCGAAACGTTTGCGGGCAGGGTGCTTCATGAGAGGTGTAAGATTGTAGATTTTTTGAATCCGGCCCTCCCCGGCCTTCTTCTCAGTTTTGGTAACGACTTCGATGTACGGAAGACCCATGTCTTCAAAACTTATGTACCGGATTCCCAAGGGCGTAACCGCATCCGCTTTGAGAAGCCCCTTTCGATAGGGCGTCCTTGCGTAGTAAAAAACTTCGGCTTTGGCCGGTTTTTTTGGCGGAAGCCCTGCCAACTCCCGCCGCGTTTCCGCGTACGGTCGATCCAGATAGTTGTCAGGCAACTCGCCTGTCGTCATGGCTTCAATGATGTTATCCGGCCACATGGCGTATACCGGAGCGCCGATCGAGGCAATACCCCCTGCGCCGATAATTGCAATCGCCGGGGGTCCTTCCTCCGTCGCTTCCAGGAATCCGGGTTCGGACCACCACCGGTCGAGCGCCGTCATCAAGGAATTGGCGGCGATAGAAATCGGTTCGCCCATACAGGCGTATTCAGGAGCCAGTCCCGCAGGGATTTTGGTCACCTGTTCCTCGTGAAGCACGCTGTATTGACAAAACCAGCCCGGTGCCCTGAAAATCCCGTGTTCCACCATGTCTTGCGGGGGGTATTGCCAGTACAAACACCGGTGGTTCATACCCGCCTGGCACATGATGCACTTCTTGGACTTCATGCCTTCACGGACCTTTAAACTCACCCAATCGCCTTCATTAATACGGGTGACTTTTTCGCCGACGGTAATAACCACACCGCCGGCCTCATGACCAAATAAGATGAGCGGGTCCTTTCCCTCAAAATAGCCCTCCGTCGCAGCGCCGTGGCTGGGATTTGTCCCCATGTCCACATCCGTATCACAGATTTGACAGATGTAGATCATGACCAAGACATCATAGGGCTCGATTTCCCTAGGTAATGGCGAGAGCTCCTTAGGCACTTTTATGATAGGCCGCCTCTGGCCCGGCTCGATTTTTGACATGCGGATGGCAAAAATCGACTGGTCGTTCTTTCCCATAAACACTCGTTCATAGAGTCCCGTCATACTACAACCCTCCATACATCGATCGATACGGCGACAACGTCCGAATGCAAACGAATCAAGCCATCCAATTGAGTAAAAATCGTCATTTCGCTTGAATCGACTATCAGCCCGTTACCGGAATGCCTGAGTATAAAAAAGCCGCCTGAGGAAGATTTCCCGGTTATTATTTCGCCGTCTCGCGGCAGGTACATTTTCGTAATTGCTCGGCATTGATAAAGACTGGTTTGAACGCTTTAGTTACTTCTTCTCTTACGCATATCGCTCCGGAAAATATCCTGTCGCCGGCATACGTATCATCGATTGCAAAATAATTATTCGCTTCGTGAAGAGCAATATCGCTTCGTAATGTATCATGTCACCGGTGCAAATACCATCGATTGTTAAGTGGAACATCACCCCTGCGAATCGCAATAATCAATCCCTCGAGGTGGTATGAAGCAGGAAGTTATGGGCGAAAAACCGTCTGTCCGTCAAACGATTTCAGGGCACGCCCGGCTCGAACCGGAAAAAAGGAATACCTGCCAGTAAGGAAAAACCCCGCTCCCGGGCAGTTCCGAAAGCAGGGTTTTCTTTCCTTTATTAATCGGTAATAAGCTAATTGGCGGTGAACTTGTAAGAGAAATCCGCTTCTCCCTTGTTCTCACCGGTGCTCGGACCTTCAGTGGGAGCGTACCGGGTTATTTTCACGATTGCATACCCGCGGGAGTTGCCGAGTTTAGCGACGAAGACTTTCCCTACGTCGTCGATCGCGATTTCCTCAGCGCTTGCCGAAGCGGCCAAAGCTTTGACGGACACGTCGGTTGCACTCGTGTAGTCGGCCGCGGACGCCGCGGCGAATTTCGTTCCATTGCCCGAACCGAGTTCCCCGGCAAATCCCTCACCGACAAGACTCAGATCCATGAGATCCTTTTCAGCGTCATCGTCGGACGTACCCATTCTCTCACCGTCAACCAGATTGAATGCGCCCTTGTCCGGTCCGTAGATGTTGGAAATCGTGCCGGTCTTTTCGGTGAGCGCCGTACCGCCGCTGCCGCTGACGCTGAAATTGAAGCTCGCGTCGACGGTACTTCCCGCCGTGACCGTGATTTTCAACTTGTAATCGCCGGCAGTCGCCGAATTTGAAACGGTGATTTTAATGGCATTATTGTCCTTGAATTCGATCTTGTCGTCTGAAGATGACGACGGACCGCTTACCGTTATGGTCGACACCTCATTGCCATCATCATCGGTAATCTCATACGAGATACTTGTGATGGCTTCACCGGCCTCTACCTCGCCTTCAACATTCTTGAAGGTGCCGACATCGATGGAACCGATGGATTCTATGGTGATGGTCGGAGTTTCCTCCTCGGTCGCATCCAGCAGCCCGCACCCTGTGAAACCGGCGGCGACGACTGATCCTGCGAGGATCGACTTCAACAAACGATTCATGAAAACCTCCTGAAAAGTAAAAGATGAATAGTGAATAAAGACGATGTGAATAATTTCAAGCTTTATCTTCCGTGTATGGATTCACCGGAAAAAACAGCGAGATTCAAATATATGATGAGGAGAAGGGGATGGCAAGGACATCCGTTTCCCCGGCTGGCGGCAATCAATCGGATGTTGCGGCAACGTCATGAATATCAGCGAGTTCCAGCACCTCTCGAAGCCGCTCGCAATGCGATCCCCGCCAGTAGATTTTTCCGCACACCACGCATTGTTTGAATTTCTCATAGTAAAGACGCGTCTTCGGTTCGAGCCGGCGGATGATGCTCCCCTTCGCGACACGCTGCAGGATCCCGTTACAGGCGAGGCAGCGGGAGAAAGGGTGCAGCCGCTTTTTGAGGTCGTAGCGGTCAATAACTTCACGCAGCTGGGCCTGCGGTTCCTGATGGTGGAGGCAGCAGCCGTGAATGATCACCTTCGCATGCAGCAGGCGCCGGTCGCGGGTCAGGATGATGCGGCGCTCTTCGACGGCGCGCCGGACGATCCCCGTATCGTCCAGCTTTTGATCGTAGGCGACATCGAATCCAAGCAGGCGGAGATACCGCGCCAGCTTCCCGAGGTGCACGTCGGCGATGAAGAGCGGCGCCGGGAACGCCCGCAGGCGCACAGGGGATGAGCGTGAAACGGCCGCCCGGACGGGATGGACCGAAACCCTGTTTCCGTTAAGTAAATGATACGAGAAATCGACCGGGATCCCGTCCGCTACGATGCAGCCGACTTCGGTATGGGGGATGTGATTCGCCTCGATGGCGTCTTTGATGGAGGGCTTTCCGCGGAAAGCGTACGAAAACTCCCTGCCGCGGCGCTCTTTCGGCAGGAAATCGTTGAGTTCGTCAAGGAACCGGAAGGTTGCGGCGAACGGGAGAACGGTTTTTTTCTTCATAATCAATATACTTCCCTTAATCGAGTTGTGCAAACCTCCTCATCCCCCACTCGACGCCGAAGAGCAGAAGGAGCGCCAGCAGAAGCCACCATGATCGTCTGATGACGATTCTCCTGCTGATCGTCTGTTCGACAAGCGTCCGGTCGGAAGGGTCGAGCGGCGAGGCGAGCGGTCCGTCGGCGGCGGTGTCGAGCGGCAGTCCGATTTCACGCAGTAGTGATTCGTTCTGTGCGGTAACGAGCATCTCGCTGTTGTCGGCTGCCACGGTAAACGGAACGACGGAATGAAACGTCGCCGCCGGCGTGGAGAGGGAGCAGCGGATTGAGTACTCCCCCGAATCAAGCGGCGGCAAGGAGACCTGTTGAATAAGGGGGCCCGACGGAAAGATCTCGAGAAGGGTGTCGCGGTGAAAGGTGGTGTCATCGCTGCGGATCGAGCAGGGAAGGCGTACCGGCGACGATGAATGGAGCAGGGAGGGGATAACGCAGGTGAAGCTGACCGGATTGCCCGCGGTCAATTGCCCGGAAGGGAAGATGAGCAGCGTATCAATGCGCAGGGAATGGAGCGTCGAAGCGACCGCATCGATGAGGCGCTGTGAAAAGATGAATGTTTCCGCTTCGCCGGAGGCATGGGAGAGCGGCAGAAAATCCCATCTCCAGAAGCCGGTGAAGGCGCAGGCGATCATCAGTCGGTTGCGGTACATGCCGCTGAAAAGCAGCGGCGTGGTATCGTTGCCGGTTGCCGCGGAGAGCCACGGGCATACGGCGGCGATCCGGCGGCTGCGCACCATGGAGGCGATCGGCGGGAGATCGCGCAGCGGCAATTGATAAAAGGGATTCGGTGCACCGCAGTCGGGCAGGAACAGCCGGGCGCCGGCGGTCGAATCGATGCGCACGACGGTGCCGGGAAGG
Source organism: Chitinispirillaceae bacterium (assembly GCA_016927235.1). Classification (GTDB taxonomy): domain Bacteria; phylum Fibrobacterota; class Chitinivibrionia; order Chitinivibrionales; family Chitinispirillaceae; genus JAFGNB01. The sequence continues at coordinate 2,125 of JAFGNB010000335.1, read as the reverse complement.
CACCCGCAGTAGACCGGAAGCGTCGCTCCTGCGGGGGGGACGGCCGTTTCCGCGCTGCCGTCGCCGAAAATGAAGACGACATCTGCCCTTTTCCCTTTCGTAGCGGAACCTTCGACGAACGCCGGCGTCCGGGAGAGCGCAAGACGGAGAAACCGTAAGTCAAGCGACGGCAGCGCCGGCGACATCCGGTAGACGAATCCCCCGGGAACGGCATGGTGAAGCACGTGCCGCGATTGCGAAAGGGAGTCGCGCAGGTTGACGACAATGACCCTATACAGGTGCAGTCCCGCCGCGGCGGGCGGCAGCCGGGCATCGACGGTGAGGGAGAACCGCCCGGCCGGGACTGCGAACGAGTCGCTGAAAACGGTCGCTCCGTTTTCGGCGATCGTCATTGTCACCGTTGCCGCCCTTGATGCGAAGCCGCTCAACGGCACGTTCATCGAACAGCGCGTTCCTGCGGGAGAAATGATCGTATCGGGAAGGGAGCACTCCATCGAAGGGGGCCGACGGACCGGTCTCAGCGGAAGATACCACACCGACTTCGCCGCAAGGTCGGCCGACACCGGCGCGGGGTTCGACCAGTTGGCGTCGGAGACGACGATGACGTCGGTTGCCTTCTGTAAAACAGGGAGGCTGCTCATCGGCGGAAAATAGCTTTTCCGGTCGACGGCGGCAGAGGACGCCGGATCGTCGATCCCGCGCAGAGAATCGCCGAACAGAAACCATGCGGCGGGTCGGCGGCCGGAGGCGGAGAAGGCCCGCTGCAGGAACCGTATCGCCGAATCGGCCTGAAAGAGCGACATGCTTCGCGATGCGTCGATGAGCACCGGCACCGGCCGATTGCGTTCAGGCAACCGGCGGATGAAGAAGACCGGTTCGAGCAGGGCGAGCATGAGGAACGCTCCGATGAGCAGCCGGAGAACGATGAACAGGGTTCTTTTCCGGCGGGGAACCTCCTCCCGGAGCGTGTGGAAGAGGGCAAGTGCGGTCGCTCCGAGAATAAGCGTGATCGCGCAAAGGGAGTAGACGGTCATACCCGTGGGGTTCGCGCGATGATCGTATCGCGCCTCCAGTACCGGTCGTCGGTGTTCGGATAGTCGGTTGTAAAGTGCAGGCCGCGGCTTTCTTTTCGTCTGAGCGCGCAGACGACGATCAGTTTCGCCGTCGTAACGGTGTTGCGCAGATCGATGAGACGTGCGGTCACCCGCGTGCGGCGGTAGAAGCGGTCGATCTCCCGTTCGAGAAGGTTGATGCGGCGCAGGGCGCGGCGCAGCCGCAGATCGGAACGGACGATGCCGACATAATCCCACATGACCGACCGGATCTCGCTGAAATTATGGGAGAGCAGGATCCACTCCTCGGCGTCGATCGTTCCGCGGTCGTCCCACGCGGGTATCGCCTCCGCTGCAGCGGGTGTGACGGCGGCCAGCCTGCCCCCCGCTTCGTCCGCCGCGCGCCGGGAGAACACCAGCGCCTCGAGAAGCGAGTTCGAGGCGAGGCGGTTTGCGCCGTGCACCCCGGTGCAGGCGGCCTCCCCGCAGGCGTAAAGGTTCGCGATGCTTGATGCTCCCCGAATGTCCACCTGAACGCCGCCGCACATGTAATGGGCGGCCGGAACGACCGGTATGAGGTCGCGGGTGATGTCGATGCCGTAGGATGTGCACTGCTCGTAAATATGCGGGAACTGTGCTTTCGTCCGTCCGGCGGGTGCATGACGGATATCCAGGTACACGCACGGATCGCCCGTTTTTTTCATCTCTTTGTCGATCGCGCGTGCGACGATATCCCGCGGGGCGAGTGACTTGAGGGGGTGGTACTGTTCCATGAACGCGGAGCCGTCGTCGCGGCAGAGGACCGCGCCGTACCCCCGGAGCGCTTCGGAAATGAGGAACGATCCGGCATGTTCGTGAAAGAGCGTCGTCGGATGGAACTGCATGAATTCCATATCGGCGATCACCGCTCCCGCACGGTACGCCATTGCCACCCCGTCGCCGGTGGCGATTGCGGGGTTGGTGGTGTGCAGGTAGATCTGTCCGGCGCCGCCGGTCGCCAGGCAGGTGATTTTCGACGTCACCGGGAAAATGGCGCTGCTCTGGGTGTCAAGCACATAGGCGCCGAAACAGGA
>JAFGNB010000334.1 GCA_016927235.1 Chitinispirillaceae bacterium | reverse complement strand
TCGAATCCGACTGGCGCGATGATTTTGCCTATTCGCGCAACATTTCACTTCGGCATGCGACCGGCGCCTGGATTCTGTGGCTCGATGCCGATGACGTGGTGCCGGCGTCGTCGCTGCCGCTGCTGCAGGCGTTGAAGCGGCAGCCGGCCGATCGCGTGTACGGTTGCATCGTCCGCAATGAGCGTCCCGGAAATACCGGCACCGAATTCGTTCAGGCGCGCATGTTCCCCAACCGCCCGGAGTTGCGGTTCGAACGCCGCATTCATGAACAGATCATGCCGAGTGCTTTACGGATCGGCATGCGGCTCGAGCCGTGCGACGTGGTGGTGGAGCATCACGGCTATGCCGATCCCGATGCGCTCAAATCCAAAGCGGCCCGCAATGTGCGTCTGCTGCTGCAGGAGTATCCGCTCGTGGCTCCCGATGCGGTGATGGCGGCCGAGATCGCCGATGCATACCAGCTTGTCGGCAATGACGATAAGGCGGCGGAGTGGTACCGCGCGCTCCTTGACATTCCAGGTTCCGTGGCTTCGACGCCGGTGCTTGCCGGTCATGCGCACTACGGCCTCGGCACTATTTGCAATAAGATGGAACGGCATGCCGAAGCGATTGATCATTTTCACCATGCCATGCGGCTTTCACCCTGGCGTCCCGATGTCATCTACGGCCTTGCGGTAGCGCAGGAGCTTGCCGGGGATCCCGGAGCGGCGGTCGAATCGTTACGGAAAATTCCTCTGATGAAACCGCAGGCCGGCCAGGTCGGTGTGGATTTCCGGACGTCGACCGTAAAAGCGTTTCTTCGACTGATCCGTCTGCTTGTTGAGCTGGAGCGGTATAAAGAGGCGGGAAGTGCGGTCAGGGAGGCGATCGACGTGGTCGGTCAGCGTCCGGAGGTCCACCTGATGGCCGGGAAGTTTTATCTGAAAACAGGTGCGCTTCTTGAGGCGCTGCACGCTTTTGAAAAAAGTCTGCACTTGCGCCGTGACGGGAATATCGAAGCGTACATCGGGCTTTGCCTGATCTATCGCAGCGCCCGGAGGGATGAGAAAGTCACCGAGACTCTCGAGGCGATCAGGTCGTTATTCATGTATGACGGACGCTATTGCGCGGCCAGACGGATACTGCTGGGGAGCCGGAACAGCGGCATGCCGGGTATAAGCGATCAAGAGTTTCAGGAACAATTGAGTGGATTACAGAGAGATTTTTTCGGGATGCTGTAAGAGGGTTTGTTGATATATTGGTTGATATATCGAAAGAATAAAGAGAATCAAGTGATTACAGCGCTCCCCGCTTACGATTTATTCTCCCGCTCTCTGAGTGTCCGATCAAAGCCTTCCAATATTTCATGTAAATCGTTTAAAATATCGGTACGGCGGAATTGTACCGGTATACGTAGCTTTTTAATCAGCTCCTCGATCTTTTCCATGGCGCTTGAAAAAGTATTGTAATCGATCTGTTCACCCGCTTCTATGACGGTCTGGATACGGTCGTAGAGAAGATTCAGGTTTTTTTCGGTGATGGTATACGGCGGACTGTCGGGATGTTTCTCCCGTTGTTCGCGGACCGCAACAAGGTGCAGATCGATTTCCCGTTTGATACTGTCAATCTGCGATAGAGTAGTTTTAACGCGGTGCGTCGTCTCTTTTATTGCGGTGGAATGATCCATGTTCAGCTCCCTAAAAGAATTGGTTTCTGCATCATCCGCGTGAAAGTTCACCTCCGTTTCACCCCGGATAGAGCGTTTTCTTCAGCAGTTTAAAGAGAAAGGCAGCATGTTTTAACGCTTAACTATTCCGTTGTTATGCACCTTTCCTCGTTCTTTATAATATAATAACAAAATTATAAAAAATCGGTAATTTAAAGTATCTTGGTTTTTAATACCCGGAGCTTGAGTCCGTTTCATGCTGTAATAGGTATGCCCTGCTGTTTTTAGTTGCATCGGCATGCACCTTCAGGATATACTAAATTGAAACCGCAGGCGTAATAGTATCGTAATTTAAACGTTATAATGATTATACCCTGATTCATTGGATTTTTCGACTGTTTTTTTGATGATGAGTTTATAAACGCCGGACCATTCGAAGAGCCTAGATATAAGCACTCTTATCGGATGCAGTTTAAAAACCGTACGGCGTGCAACGGGGAGCGGAAAATGATGCAGGAAACCGCCGGCCGGAAAAACGTTTTTTTCGGGATAATGTCGCATGAAATCCGTTCGGCATTGAGCGGCATCACCGGGATGCACAATCTTCTGTACGAAACGGCGCTCACTTCCGAACAACGCGGGTATGTCGAAAGTGTCCGGGCATCGACGGAAACGCTGCTTACCTTAGTCAACGACTTGGTCGATTATTCCCTTATCGAGGCGGGAGAATTGCGGTTTGACGATATCGAATTCGACCTGCGCATCGCCGTTGAAGAGGCGATGGAGACGGTCGCCTGCCGCGGGCTTGAAAAGGGGAGCGAGGTCCATACACTCATTCATGCGTCGGTCCCCCAGACGGTCAGGGGCGATCCCGCGCGCATCCGGCAGATTATCGTCAACCTCGGCGGTAATGCGCTTGATTTTTCAGAGTCGGGCGAGGTTGTCCTGTCGGTACGGGCGATTGAGGAGATCGCCGACCGGGTGGCCGTCCGTTTTGATATAACGGGGTTCGGCATCGATCTTTCCGCCGAGCAGCTGCAGCGGCTGTTTCAGCCTTTCAGTCAGCCGGAAACCGTTACCGCATGGAAATACGGCAGGACCGGCCTGGGACTGGCGCTCTCGAAACAGCTCGCGCAGTTGATGGGAGGGCATATCGGTTTTTCGAGCGTCGCCGGCAAGGGATCAACCTTCTGGTTTTCCGTTGAACTCACCAAGTGCCCGCCCCCGTCGCAACCGGCGGGCGCGGCGGCGATGTCGCTTGAAGGGATGAATATCCTGATCGCCGATCCGAGTTCCTCTGGACGGAGGGTCATCGTTCACTATCTTGAGGCGATGGGGTGCAGCTGCCGGGAATTCGAGCACGGCGAAGATATTCTGATGTATCTCGCGTATTCGACCGCGCCTCCGGTAACGTATGACGCAATGATTGTCGCACTGCAGCAGGTCGGTGAAGCGGGATACCAGCTGGCGACGAAGATCAGGAATGACGATCTTGTCCGGTCGATTCCCCTCGTGCTGGTGACCGCAACGGGAAAGCGGGGCGACGCGCAGAAAATGAAAGAGATCGGCGCCGCCGCTTACCTCACAAGGCCGCTCAAGCAGCACGATCTCATCGACTGCATGCGGATGATACGCAGGGCGAACGAAGCGGCTACGGCCGGGGCCGCGGCGGGCGCGGCGGCGCCCGCCCGGCGGCCGCTCATCACCCGACATACGATCGCGGAGGAAATGGCCGGCAAGAGATGCCGCATACTCGTCGTCGACGACAATGCGGTCAACCGGAAATCAATTAAAAGGTATCTTGACAAGGCAGGGTATACCTGCGAGGTCGCTGAAAACGGCGCCGATGCGGTGGCATCCTTCGGTCGCCGGGAGTACGATCTTATTTTTATGGATTGTCAGATGCCGATCATGAACGGATGCGACGCGGTGCGTTCGATCCGCAACAGCGAGGCGCGGCAGCCGGGGCGGCCTCCCGTACCGGTCTGCGGAATGATCGCGGGCCCTTCGAAGAGTGAGCGGGAGCAGTGCATCGAAGCGGGAATGGATGACTGCATCGTAAAGCCGTTCAGCCGTGACGACGTCATCGCCATGGTGGAAAAATGGGAACGATCGGCGTCGCCGGAACCGACAACCCCGGCGGACATCAATTGATCGAGGCGGCATGACCTCACGAGACAGTTTTTTCTCACTCGAACATATCACATCGAGCGTTTTTCATGCCTCGCCGGAACTCACCGAGCAGGCGATCCATTGTCTTGAGTTGGTGTGTGAGCTCTCTGAAGAGCGGTTTCCCTACCAGTTCAAAGGAGGGAATTCCCTTCTGCTCATACTCGATCGTCCGCAGCGGTTCTCCATCGATGTCGATATCAGCACGGATCGGACGAGCACCGAGATCGAGGAGGTACTCACGCGGATCGTCAACCGTTTCGGCATTTTCAAACGGTGGGAAGCCCGGCAGCATAAAACAAAACCGTGGATCCCGCTTGCAAGCTATTATCTTTACTATCGGTCAATGATCACCGGTGCTCCCGAAGCGGCCGTCATGCTCGATGTGCAGCTGCATATGAGCCCCTACCGGTGTGAGAAAAAGAGGGTCGTCTGCGGCAGCCTGTTCCGGAGCGACGTTGCAGTCGACGTACCGCTTCCCGGAAGCATCATCGGAGACAAACTTCTCACACTGGGTCCCCGCACACTCGGCATTCCTGTCGGCAAGGGGAAGGCCGCCCAGCGGCTGAAGCATGTTTTCGATGTTTCACGGCTTCTTGAGCAGCGCCCGCCGCTGGGCGAAATCCGCGAAAGTTTCAGAAACTGCCTTGCCTTTGAAAACAGACTGCAGGGGAGGGCGATAGCTGCGGAAGCGGCGGTACGCGATACGCTCGAGAACTGCCGGTCGGTAGTTTGCTATACCGAGCCTCCGTCGACACCGCCGGGCGGATCGGTGCTTGAAGAGCACTGCAGCGGTTTCTCACCATTTGCGGCCCATCTTTTCAGCAGCGGTTATTCATGGGCGGATCTGCAGATCGATATGGCGCGCGCCGCCTGCTG